>JBBSDS010000236.1:0-8391 GCA_038240495.1 Chthoniobacterales bacterium
AGCTGCGATCTGCGCCGCGCGCTCCTCCGCTTGCGCGACGACGATCGATTGAAATTCGCCAGGCGATTCGCCGATCATCGCAGCGGTGAGAAAGAGTTCCTTGCCACCCGCGCGCGCATCGATCAAGCGCGCGACGGCGCGTGAAGCCGGTTGACGCATGAGTGCGAGCGCCAGGACCAGTGCTGCGCCCGGAACTGCCACCAACGAAAGCGGCGTGAATCCATTTGGAATCAATCCGAGCAATCGCGAAACGAGCAACAGCGCAAGGAAGAGCGCGGCGCCGCCGAGCACACCCTGGTGGAAGCGCTGGCCCACGACAGCGAGCATTTGTCGTCGCGCGGTCTGCCGCAGAAGTTGCTCGGTCTTGCTCATTGCTAGGCCGCGCCCGTGCGGCGCTGGCGTTCGGCTTTCTGCGCCACGCTGCGGCGCTTATCGGTGCGGCGAGTCTTCCGCTTGCGGAGCTGGCGCGCGAGCTTGTCCATCACCAAATCCAGCGCGGCGTAGAGCTCTTGCGCGGATTCATCGGCGTAAATGTCGGGGCCGGGCACGGCGATGTGGACCTTGACCGTGTAGCGGTCGGCAGGTTTGGCGACCTTGTCGAAAATCAGGACCACATGAGCGGCGACAATTTCGTCGGCGAGTGCTTCGAGATGGGAAATCTTTTCCGCGACGTGCTGATGAATCGCAGAGGTGAGGCGGAGATGGCGGGGGCTGAGATGGATTTGCATGTCAGCATATTGCTTTACCGCGTGCCCGGCCGTTGGCAATCCCGCGGCTTCACAGCCCCGGCGGAATTTCTGCGCGCACTTCGGCCAGCCGCTCCAGCGTGCCGTGCCGCAGAGTTCTGCGCGAAAGCTGATGGCTGCTTGCTGCGGGCGCCATTGGCAACTCTACCCGATCCTTCGACTGCGCGCCGCGCCACCTGCGTCCATCGCGGCGTTCCGCTCAGAATGACTGGCTTTGCTAAGGTTTTTTTCAACGGGCTGTCAGGCGCAGGGCCGAAGAGCAGGCGCAAACAATTTAACACCACGACGAGCGTGCTGCCTTCGTGGCCGACGACGCCGAGGGTGAGCGGGATTTTTTGCAAGAGAGCGAGGGCGTTGCCAGCCCTCCTTGTTACTCACTGACTGGCACGCACAACGAGGGTTCCTCGCTAACCATGCGTTGCAGCCAGGCGGCTACGAGAACGTCAGCTTTTTCACGCCGGCAGCGAAGCAAGCGTCAAGGACTTCGACGATGCGTTCGTGCCGCGTCCGCGCATTCGGACGGATGATTACCGGATCCTCACTGCCGAAACTTCGAGTGTTCTTCAGCCAGTCGCGCAGTGGATTCAATGTCCTGTCGGTGGGAGCGCCGAGAGACTGATCGTTGCCGACGACCTGACCCTCGGCCGAGATGTCGATCATGATCGGCGTGGGGGTATTTCCGATGGACGTTGGGGGCGCTCCGCTCGGCAGACCCGGCAGGCTGATGTTCAATTCTTTCTCGACGAATTGCGATCCCGCGCTGGCCATGAAGAACAGCATGAGCACGAAAACCACATCGACCATCGGCGCGATTTGAAAACCGAGGTCACCCTCTTCCGATCCTACCGATCCACTCATGTGTTGCTCCTTTCGTGAGGCATAATTGCCAGGCGGCTACGAGAACGTCAGATTTTTGATCCCCGCTGCGGCGCAGGCGTTGAGCACATCGATGATGCGCTCGTGGCGCGTCTGGGAGTTTGGCCGGATGATCACGGGATCTTCGCCGCCAAAACCCTGCGTGCTCTTGAGCCAGTCGCGCAGCGAAGGCAGAGAGCGGTCGGTGGGCGTGCCGAAAGACTGATTGTTGCCGACGACCTGACCTTCGGCGGAGATGTCGATGATGATCGGCGTCTTGGCCGTGGCAGTCGCGGAGGCAGGTGCGCCACTCGGCAGGGCGATGTTCAATTCGTTCTCGACGATCTGCGAGCCCGCGCTGGCCATGAAGAACAACATGAGCACGAAAACTACATCGACCATCGGCGCGATTTGAAAACCGATGTCGCCATCATCTGATCCTACTGATCCGCCCATGTTGTCATCCTTTCGTTATGCATTGCAGTTGGTTTACGGGGGAGGCGCGGCGCCGGGATCTTTATCGACCACGGAGAAAGTGACATTGCCGACACCGCTTTTACCCGCGGCGATCATGACTTGCTTGAGAAATTCGTAGCGCACCTTTTTATCCGCACGGATCAGGACGCGCATGGCCGGGTTGGCCTGGACTCCAGCTTGAAGCACCGGAATCATCTGATCCGCCAGCGCGAAGTTCTTTTCGTCAACCTTGATCGTGCCGCTGTTGGTGATCTCATTCCACAGAATATTGACGATCGTCTGGCCCTTGGTGTTTTTGTCGGCGACCTTGGCGTCTTTGGCCACGGGCAGATTCACGCCTTCCGTTTTTTGCAGCACTTCCGTCGAACTGATCGACATGAAGAAGACGAGCAGCACGAGCAAAATATCGATCATCGGCGCGATCTGAAACTCCGGATCTTCCTCGGGCGGAAGCCGCGTTTCCGCTCTCGATTTCTTCGAATGTTTCGCGTGGTGGGACATCGCGCGGGATCAAGCCTGCCAGTCGAGCGTGGCGCCGCAGTGCGGGCAGGGGTTGGCGCCGGGGGTGACGACGCCGTTGCAGACGGGGCAGTTCGTCGTCAGGGCCATCGAGACTTTGCGGGCGTCGCCGACCGCGCCTTGTTGCACCACACCGGCGTTGAAGTTTTCGCCGATTTGAACGCCCGCGAGTTCATCGTACGGAATGTCGAGCAGGAGCGAGTTCACGATGTCGTCCGCATGCACGATGCACATCTGCGAGATGTTGCGGAAGATGTAGTAGGAGACGAATGCCGGGATCGCGATGAAAAGGCCGCTCGCGGTGGCGAGGAGCACTTCGCCGATCTTCCCGGAAAGCGCCCGCGGATCGCTGATGCCGCTGCCGGCCAGCACCGCGAACGCGCCCATCATCCCAATGACCGTGCCGAGTAGACCGATCATCGGCGAGACGACACCGATGACGGAGAGGTAGCTGTTCCGGGTGCGCAGGATGGTCGCTTCGCGCAGACCGTGCTCGGCGCAGGCGTCTTCCACGGCTTCCTTGCCACGACCGACGCGGCTCAGTCCGGCTTTGAGAACATTCGCGAGATAGTTGCTGTTGGCGTTGCAGGTTTCCCAAGCCTCCTGGTAATTGCCGGAACCGAGATTCTGCTGGAGCGCCTGGACGAGCGGCGGCGGCGCCAGCTTGTTTTTCCGCAACGACATCGCGTTCTGAATGATCAGCGTGACCATGGTCACGGAGGTGCCGATGATCGCAAGCCAGATGGCCATGATGAGCGGCCCGCCTTCCCTGATTGTTTGGAAGATGCTGGTTTCTTTCGGGGCGGGAGCTGCCTCGTCGTCCGCCGCAAAGCCGGTAGCGTGGCTCAAAACCACGGCGGCGGTAAACAGGACGAGCGGCAGGTAACGGCGGAGCGTGGGGTGGATCATAGGTTGGGAGAAAACGGTGAGGGCTTAGGGGACGGTGACTTCTTTGTGTTCTTTGCGCAGGGCATCAGCTCGTTCCTGAGCCACGCTGACGGCAGCGGCATCTTGATAGAACAAGGTCACGGTGCGCAAATAATCTTCGAGGGCGCCGGAAAGATTTCCTTCAGCTTCCTTGGCCTGCCCGCTGACGACGAATGCTTGGCTGTAGGCGGGTCCGTTTGCCTGGGTGACGACTTTGTCTTTGAGCGCTGCTTCGATGACGGGCGCCAGCTTTTGCTTCGCGGTTTCGTAATCTTTTTTCGCCACGGCGAGGCGCGCGAGGCCGACTTCGGACTGGAGCGAACCGCCTGCTGGATAGAGCCGCTTGAAGTCCGTGTAGGCCGCCTCCGCCTTTGGGAGGTCATCGGTCGCGATGTAGAGCTCGCCAAGCAAAGAAAGAGAGCCCTGCGCCCAAGGCGTCGGCAGACCCTTGTATTTGTCCACCACCGCCTTGATCAGCTTCAGTGCCTTCGCCGGATCTTTCGCCTGGTATGCCTGGATGCCTTGAGAATATTCGAGCGGTGCAGCCATGCGCACTTCGCGCACGCTCGCGAGCGCGAGGCCGAGCTTATTGGTGCCGCCCGCGACCTGAAATTCGAGCTGACCGGAAGGCGTCACCCCAAGCACTTTGCCCTGCTGCGCCGCGCCCGTGGTCAGGATGATTACGTCCTGCGCCTTTGCCGCCGAAGCTAGTAACAAAGCGCATCCGACGGCAAAAAGGAGTTGCTGGGGAAGGAAGGGGACACGTAGCTTCATGCGCTCTGCGGACCGCAAGCTAGTAATGCGTCCGCCTTAAAGCAACCCCGAAACTTCCTCATTCATGGTCCACCTTCTTCGCCGCTTTCGTCAGCCTTTGATGATCGCATTCTCGGTCTTCACGATCCTCTCTTTCACGGTCTTTTACAGCCGCAGCGATTTTCTCGACAAGACGGGCGCCGGACATTTCGCGACGATCTACGGCCACCCGGTGACCTTCACGCAGGCACAACGTCTCGGGCGTAAATTCGACCTTTGCCAGGATCTCGGTCTTTTCGATTTGCTCCAGTCGCTGGCCGTCCGCCGGCAGGATGCCAAGGAGAATTTCATCTGGAACAATATGGTCCTGCGGCACGAAACGGACCGACTCGGCATCGAACCGACCACCGATGAAGTGGTGGCTGCGATTCAGGCCATGGCGGTTTTTCAGACCAATGGCGCCTACGATTCCGCGAAGTACAATATGATCGTCCAGGCGGCGCTCGCCCCGCGCGGCTTTACGCCCGACGACATGGAGGATCTCATCCGCGACGATCTGCGGCTGAAGAAAGTCAAAGCGCTCCTTGGCTCCACGGTGGCACCTTCCGAGAGCGAGGCCCGGCAGACCTTTGCCGAACAAAACCAAAAGATCGAAGCATCGGTCGTGCGGCTGAAACTCGACGATTTTCTCGCGACCATGCAGGTCTCGGATGAGGACGTGAAAAAGCTCTACGAAGAGCGCAAAGCCGGGCTTAAGTCCGACGAACTGCGCAAGGTAAAGTACGTCGCCTTCATCCTGCCGACGACCGACAAGCCGCTCGAAAATAAAGAACGCGTCGAGACGCTGGCCAGGCTTTCCAAGCAGGCGGAGGATCTCACGGTCGCGATGACGGACAAGGGCGCGAAGTTCGACGAACAAGCGGAGAAATTCGGCGTGAAGGTCGAGGAGTCGCCGGAGTTCCCGATGAAGCAGGCGCCGACGCAGCTTGGTTCCGCACCCGAAGCGGCGCGGGCCGCTTTCAAGCTCACCCAGCAGGATCCAAATAGCGACGTGATCCAGACGGATCGCGGCTACTATGTCATTCAACTCGCGGGCATCATCCCCGCGCGCCCGCTCACTTTCGATGAGGCGAAGGCGCAGCTCACCGACAGCCTCAAGCGCGAGCGCGCGCAGGAAGCGCTGACGCTCAAAGGCACGGAGATTCGCAACAAAACCGAGGCTGAACTCAAGGCCGGAAAATCATTTGCCGATGCCGCGCAAGCCGCGGGGGCGAAGGCTGAAAGCTTCCCGCCTTTCTCCCGCCAGGAGCCGCAATTTGAGGCTCCGAATTCCGGGGAAATCATGGGCACTGCGGTTGAATTGAACGAAGGCCAGCTCAGCTCGTTCGTCCCGACGGCGAATGGCGGCGTCATCGTCCACGTCGGCAAACGCCCGCCCGTGGATGACGCGAAATTCCAGGCGGAAAAGGCGCGGATCATTGAAGGCGTCGCCGACTTCAAGCGCACCTCGCTTTTCCAGGAATGGCTGAAACTGCGCCGCACGGAAGCGCAGTTGAAACTCAACACCCGCGGCTAAATCGCGCCCGGATCATGCGCTGCTTCTATCATCGCGACGTGGAGGCGGTCGCGATCTGCAAATCGTGTGCACACGGGGTCTGCCCCGACTGCTGCGCCGAAGTCGGCACCAGCGCCGCGTGCCGCAACCGCTGCGAGGACGACGTCGCTGCGCTGAACGAAATAATCCAGCGCAACAAGACGAGCTTTCAAAAAGCGGGTGGCGCTTATTTCCGCAGCGGTCTGCTGCTCATGGTCATGGGTGTTGGTTTTTTGCTTTTCGGCCTGAGCCTCCGCAATGCCGGCAGCCCGGGCGTGTTCCTCATGGTCATGGGCGGCCTGTTTGTCGTTTACGGTATTTCGCAGATCGTTACCGGACGCCGCTTCGCCGCCAAATGAACGCGGAAGTCGAGGCGCTCTTCGACGATGCGAATGGCGACCTCGCGCTCGGTGAACTCGAACCCGCCGCCGAGAAATATCGGCGCTGCACCGATCTCGATCCGGAGTTCTTCGACGGCTGGCACGCACTCGGCATGGCCTTGATGAAACTCGGCCGCTATCCCGAGGCCATCGAAGCCGGAAAAAAAACCGTGGAGATGCACCCGAATGATCAGCTCGCGTGGTCCAGCCTTTCCCTCTTCTACGTCCGCGCGGGCCTGATCCCGGAAGCCGAAGCCGCCGGCGCGAAAGCGAAAATCCTCGGCTGGGGCGGGAAAATCAAAAAGACCTGACGCATGGACCCAGTCGCCGGCAATCTCTGGACCTTCAATGGTGGCGTGTGGTGGCACTTCATCGTCCGCGCCGGCCTCGTCTATCTCATGGTGCTGGTCTTCATTCGGATTTCCGGCAAGCGGCAGGTCGGGCAGATGACGCCGTTCGATCTCGTGCTCTTTCTGCTGATCAGCAACGCCGTGCAGAATTCGATGAACGGCGGCGACAACTCGATCACCGCCGGAGCCATCCTCGCCGGCACGCTCATCGCCGTCGATCAACTCTTGAGTTGGTTCACACGGCGCAGTCGCAAGCTGGAAAAGCTCATCGAAGGCCAGGCCGAGGTTATCATTCACAATGGCAAACTGCTCCCGCACGCCCTCGAGCGTGCTGGCATTACGCATCACGAACTTCTCGCCGCCTTGCGCGAATCCGACTGCGCCAGAATCGAAGACGTCCACGCCGCCATTCTCGAAACGAACGGCCGCATCAGCGTTCTCACCCGCAAAGGTTCGGAGGGAGAAGCGCATTGACGCCACGGCCAGCGCCGGGCTCACTCATCTCCGCAACCCCAAAAACATCATGGGCCTATTCGACTCCCTCCTCAGCTCCGTCCTCGGCGGCGGCGACAAACAGCAGATGTTCATGTCGCTCGCCAGCTCGCTCATCACCAACCACGGTTCCGGCCAGGGACTCGGCGGACTCGTGCAGCAATTTGAAAACGCCGGTCTCGGCAACGTCGTGCAGTCATGGGTTGGCAACGGCGCAAATCACGCGATCAGCGCCGACCAAATCCAGCAGGTGCTCGGCAGCGGCTTCGTCCAGCAATTCGCGCAACAGCACGGCATCGATGCGAGTGCTGCCGCCGCAACCATCGCGCAGCTCCTGCCGCAGCTCGTCAATCACGTCACGCCCGATGGCGCGGTTCCCGCACACGGCGATGTGCAGAGCATGCTCGCCGGCCTCCTCGGCAGTCTCGGAAAGTAGTTCTTCACTCCAAACACGGGGTCATCCTGAGCGGAGCGCCGCGGGGGCGAAGGTGGGGCGGCGCGGAGTCGAAAGAGCCCGTCGTTTTTAAGAGCGACGATCGATCGTGATTTCACGGGATCCTTCGACTGCGCTCAGGATGACGCCCGCTTTTTTTGAGAATCGAGCGATCACCGGTCCACCCCGCGAGTTGCCAAGCGCGCGCGCTTCCCACACATTGCGCGCCGCCTTATGGCCGAGACTTTTTTCATCACCACCGCCATCGACTACACCAACGGCGCGCCGCACATCGGGCACGCTTACGAAAAGGTGCTCGCCGATGTCCTCGCCCGCTACCATCGGCTGAAAGGCGATGAAGTTTTTTTCCTCACCGGCGTCGATCAGCACGGACAGAAGGTCCAGCAAAGCGCGGATAAAGCCGGCCTCGCGCCGCAGGAATTTGTCGATGGCATCACGGCGAAATTCACCGCGCTGTGGAAGAAGCTCGAAGTCGAATACACCGGCTGGGCCGCGACGACCGACCCGCTCCACAAGGAATGCGTGCGCGCCAATCTTCAGAAGCTCTGGGACGATAAGGATCCCGCGACCGGAGAGAGCCGCTGGCTATACAAGAAGACGCAGCGCGGATTTTACAGCGTGCGGCAGGAGCAGTTCCTCACCGACAAGGAGCGCGGGCCGGACGGCGAGTTTGGGCCCGAGTGGCAGCCGGTCGAGGAGCGCGACGAGGAAAATTTCTATTTCCGCCTCACGCAGGATCCGGCCAGTGGTCTGCCCGGCTTCGACCCAAAGCAATGGCTGCTCGATTTCATCGACCGGCGCAGCGCCGCGGGGGGGGGGGGGCGGCGCCCCCCCCCCCCCCACC
>JBBSDS010000237.1:0-8352 GCA_038240495.1 Chthoniobacterales bacterium
GTCGCGCACGCCCGCCAGCTCGCTGCGGAAGGTGCGGAGATCATCGACATCGGCGGGGAATCCACGCGACCGGGCGCGGAGCCGGTGAGCGAGGAAGAGGAAATGCGGCGGGTGTTGCCGGTGATTGGAAGGCTGGCGGCGGGAAGTCGGAATGATCCCGCGCAGGAGCGTGTTCCCACTTCCGGCTTCCCACTTCCGAGTTTTGCACTCTCCATCGACACGATGAAGCCCGCGGTGGCACGAGCCGCGGTCGAAGCGGGTGCCGAGATTATCAACGACGTCACCGGATTGCGCGACCCGGCGATGCGCGAGGTCGTGCGCGCCAGCGGCGCCGCGGCCATCGCCATGCACATGCAGGGCACGCCGCGCGACATGCAGGCTGCGCCGCAATACGACGATGTCGTGGGTGAAATCCAGGAATTTTTTCGACAAACTTTTGACGCGTGCCTACGGTGCGGAATCGACCCGATGCGCATGGCTTTCGACCCTGGAATCGGCTTTGGAAAAACCGTGACGCACAATCTTGCCCTGATCCAAAACCTTGATTCCATGCGGGTTGGCGGTCGCCCGATTGTTTTGGGCGTGTCCCGGAAGTCGTTCATCGGAAAGGTGCTCGGGACAACCGATCCCGCCGATCGCGCGTGGCCGACCGTGGCGCTGACAAGCTTTGGCCGCAGCCGCGGCGCAAATATCTTTCGTGTCCATGAGGCACGCCCAAATGCCGAAGCGCTGCGCATGACCGAAGCCATCCTTCACTCCGAGGTCGCCGCATGAGCGTGACTGACTTCGCCGGGCAGCATTGGAAGGACGCCGTCGAGATCGCCCTGCTTGCGGTCGCCATTTACTACACATGGCGATTCTTCAAAGGCACGCCGGGAGCGAACGTGCTCGTCGGGCTCGTTGTGATCTTTCTCGCGGCGATGTTCCTCTCGCAAATCCTCGTCCTGACGGTCATCGGTTCCATTTTCGAGAGTCTCTCGAAAGTCCTCGCTATCGCCTTGGTCATCATCTTCCAACCCGAGTTGCGTCGCGGGCTGGCGTCGCTGGGCGGGCACCGGATGTTTTTCATGGCGAACCAAACCCGCGAGACGCTCGACCTCGTGCGCGAAATGACCTTTGACCTCGCCAATCGCCAGCTCGGCGCGCTCATCGCCATCGAGCGCGGCCAGAATATCGAGAGCTTCGCCGAGAGCGGCGTGAAGATCGACTGCGCGCTTTCCTCCGAACTTGCGGTCAGCATTTTCTTTCCAAAGACGCCGCTGCACGATGGCGGCATCATCATTCGCAACGACCGCATCGTTTCCGCCGCGTGCATTTTTCCCATCACCCAGCGGGCCGACCTCGACCGCGCGCTCGGGCTCCGGCACCGCGCCGCGCTGGGGTTGAGCGAAGAGAGCGACGCCATCGTCATCGTTGTTTCCGAGGAAACGGGCATCATTTCCATTTGTCACCGGGGCGCGATCGAAAGAAGCTTTGATCCCGAGAGCTTTGGCCGCCGGCTGGGCGAGCTCTTCTCCCTCAAAGATGAAACTGATGCTAAACAACTGGGTGGCAAAGGTGCTGTCGCTAGTCCTCGCCGTCATTCTGTGGTCGGTCATCCACAAGAGCCTGGAAACGACCACCTCGCCTTCTAGATTTCAGTTCGAACTCGAACAGCGCTTCCGGGCGCAGGACAAATTTCAATTCGATGCAGGCCGCTATGGCAACCCCACGAAAAAGTAACCCATCCACGAAAACCAACGGGAACGGCGAGCGGAAAATCTTCGGCACCGATGGCGTGCGCGGGACCGCAAACATCGAGCCGGTCACCGCAGAAACCGCGCTCAAGCTGGGCCGCGCCGCGGCCCACGTCTTCACGCAGATGAGCGTGGCTGCCGGCCGGTCGAACGGGCGCACGACCATCGTCATCGGCAAGGACACGCGCCTTTCCGGCTACATGCTCGAAAACGCGCTTGCGGCCGGCGTGATGTCGCTCGGCGCGGACGTGCTGCTCATCGGTCCTTTGCCGACGCCCGGCGTCGCCTACATCACGCGCTCGCTCCGCGCCGATGCGGGCATCGTGCTCAGTGCCTCGCACAATCCCTACGAGGACAATGGCATCAAATTTTTCCGCCACGACGGCTACAAGCTCGACGACGAAATCGAGGCAAAAATCGAAGACCTCGTCTTCAGCGGTGAGATTGAATCGATCCGACCGACGGCCGGTAAAATCGGCCGCGCCACCCGCATCGACGATGCGATCGGGCGTTACGTTGAGTTTGCCAAACAGAGCTTTCCTCGCGGGTTGACGCTCGAGGATATGCGCATCGCCGTGGATGTCGCCAATGGCGCTTCTTACAAGACCACACCTTGCATCCTGCGCGAGCTTGGCGCGGAAACGATCATCGCGCACAACACGCCGAATGGCCGCAATATCAACCGCGACTGTGGCAGCACGCATCCGGAGGAAATCCAGCGCATCGTCAAGGAAACCAAGGCCCAAATCGGCATCAGCCACGATGGCGATGCCGACCGGGTGCTGCTTTGCGATGAGAATGGCGAGGTCGTCGATGGCGACGAAATAATGGCCATCGTAGCGCTCGATTTCATCAAGCGCGGACGCCTCGCGGAGAATACTCTCGTCGCGACGGTGATGAGCAACTTCGGCCTCGATGAAACGCTCAAGAAAGCCGAAGGCCGCGTGCTGCGGACAAAAGTCGGCGATCGTTACGTGATCGAGGCGATGATGAAGCAGGATCTCAATGTCGGCGGCGAACAAAGCGGGCACATGATCTTCCGGGATTTCTCGACCACTGGCGACGGGATCGTGAGCGCGCTGCAAATCCTGCGCATCATGGTCGAAACCGGCAAACCGCTCAGCGAATT
Organism: Chthoniobacterales bacterium; assembly: GCA_038240495.1. Lineage (GTDB taxonomy): Bacteria > Verrucomicrobiota > Verrucomicrobiia > Chthoniobacterales > Chthoniobacteraceae > Chthoniobacter. Next base: position 2,866 of record JBBSDS010000237.1, read on the forward strand.
GAAAAAGTGCCTCGCGAAATATCCGCAGGCGCAACGCAATTTGAAGGTCCGGGAAAAGAAGCCGATCGAAGAATTGCCCGACGTCGTCAAGCTCGTGCAGGAAGCGGAAAAGGAGCTGGCTGGCGCGGGCCGCGTGCTGCTGCGTTACAGCGGCACTGAGCCGAAGATTCGTCTGCTCATCGAAGGCCGCGACGGGGACCGCATCAACGCCCAAGCCGACAAGATTGCGGGCGCCATCCAGGAACGGATCGGCGCGTAACCGCGTGAGCCTTTTCCTCACCGGCACCGACACCGATGTCGGCAAGACCTACGTCGCCACCTTGCTCGTGCGAGCATTGCGCGCTGCGGGAAATGACTGCGTCGGTCTCAAACCCATCTGCTGTGGCGGACGTGAAGACGCTGAACTCCTTCACACGGCGTCGGGCGGTGCCATCGCGCTCAACGAGATCAATCCAGTGTGGCTGCGGGCACCCGCCGCTCCTTATGCCGCCGCGATGATCGAAAACCGCGCCACCGACCTGGCGCTGATCCGCGAGACATTTGCGCGCACGCGAACGAAGCATGAATCGCTGATCGTCGAAGGGGTGGGCGGCTGGCGTGTGCCGATCACGCGTGATTTTTTCGTGAGCGATCTGGCCGCCGAATTCGGGTTGCCGGTGGCCGTCGTCGTGGCCAACCGATTGGGTGCCATCAATCATGCGCTCCTCACGGTCGAATCAATCCTGGCGAAAGGATTGGTGTGCGCTGGCCTGATCTTCAATCGCGTCTCAGCCGACGACGATGTGGCGACGGCGACGAATGCTGGCGTCATCGAAGAACTGGCCGGCGTTCCCATCCTCCTGGAGGTCGCCTACGGCCAGGACAGCATCGCGATCGAAACCGCGTGTGCGGCTGCCCGCGGCTAAACGAGTTCTCGAATCAGGCGTTCCCGTTCGCGATGGGTCGCGTCGTCGAGGACGTCGGTGCGCGCAGTGCGTCCGGGCAAGTCGGGCACTTCGACCCAGGAGCGGCAGCCACCGTAACGCGGAGCGTCGGGGAAAAGGTGCGGCTCGCTCAAGCGTTGCACTCGCAAAAACGCGAGGCTGACCATCAATTTGTCATCCTGTCGAAAGCGCTTTTCGATTTCGCTGTCCTGCCAGAGGTGGAACGGCGCGAGTGCGCGCACTTTTTCCCAGTCACTGATTTCCTGTGTCCATTCGACGCGGGCAGTGAGGCGGATTTCGAGTTTCCCATCGCTGCGCTGCGCTGGCAGCGGAGTGTCCGCGGGCACACGCAATTTTGTGGTCTGCTCGTGAAAGAGCGTGGGGAAGATCAGGAACTCGGGGTGCTGGAAACGGAATCCGGCGCGGCCTTCAGCGATTCCGCCTTTGCGCAGGATAATGCTCTGCTTTCCGTGGCCGAGGGCGTCGCAGATGAGGGTCCATTCTTTGAATGCAAACATGAGGTGTCGGTGATCGGCGATACTGAGGACTGAGCGCTGATTACTGAAAACTTTTCTTCATCCACGCACGACACTCGATCATGCTCCCCGCCCATGGGTTACAACATCGACCTGCATTGCCATTCGTTTTATTCCGGCGATGGCGTGAGCAGTCCCGAGGCGCTGATCGAGTCGGCGCGCAAGAAGGGCCTGCACGGTTTTGCCCTGACCGATCACAATACCTCCGACGGCTGCCGCTACCTTCTCGACAAAGGGCTCGTGCGCGAGGACGGGCAGCCGGTCGATGATTTTCTGATCATCCCCGGCGTGGAGGTGACGACGGCGGAGGGGCATCTGCTTTGCCTCGGCGTCGTTCTTCCTTACCTCAAGGGCACGCCGGCGGAGGAGGTCTGCAAAATCGTGCATTCGATGGGAGGCGTGGCGATTCCGCCGCATCCGTACGATCTGTTTCGCGCAGGCATCCGGCAATCGGTGCTCGAGACGCTGGAAATCGACGGTCTCGAAGTTTTCAACGCCGCGACGACGCTCAAACGCTACAACAAACAGGCCTTCGAATACGCGACGATGAAGCACCTGCCGATGACCGCGGGCAGCGATGCGCATCACGAAGCGGCCATCGGGACCGCTTACACCATCCTTCACACCGATGACTTTTCCGTGAAAGGAATCCTCGGCCAGATCGCCAAGGGCACGGAACTCAGTCAACACTATCTCACGCCGCGCGACGCGTTGCGAAAGACCTGGAACAACTGGATGCGGCTGCGCCGAAAGCGTGTCCACCAACCGCCCACAAATCGCGGGGAAGGGTAGGAGCGGGATCAGGAAATGTCATAACCGCAGATGTAGAGGCGGCTCTCTGCGCAGCAGGTGCCGCCTGTATCTGAAGATCAGAGGCGGCACGTCCTACGGACAGAGCCGCCTCTACACAGGTTGCTTGCGGCGAAAGGCTACAACTTTTACTGAGCCGCTCTAACGCGAGCACCGCGAACTCACCGCGCCGCAGGAGAGGGCGTGGCTGGTGCAGGCGCAGGCGGGATTGACGAAGGTGTTGCCGATTCGTTTTTCGGACACTGGATGACGGTCGGTCCTGGAAGCTCGCGCGGAGTGCCGACGATCACGGCGACCGCCCAGTGCTCGCGACCATCCATCAACCGTGCGGGTAATACGGCGTGGAAGCCGCAGCGCCCGTCACCGAAGCCGCGGTCGAGCAAATCCTGGCGGAACTCATTGGCGGTCGCCCGCGCGACGATTTGTCCGTCCACGGAAACGACAATCGACTCCGGCTCTTTCATTTCAGGCGTCCAGGCGTATCCCGAGATTTCCGTGCAACTCAGTTTTTCGACCACTTCATCGCGCGGCGGTGGTGGGTGGGACGCGAGGCGACCGGAGAACAACAACAAACCGAAAGCCACGGAGTGGAACGTGAGCAGGATGTTTACGGTCTGCCATCCGATGCCGCCGGTGAGCCAGTTGCGCGTTTTGTTCCAACGCGCAAACCAATCGTAGCCGCACAAGAGCGCGGCGTGATACATGCCGTAGAGCAAATAGTACCACTCCGTCCCGTGCCAGATGCCCATTGTTCCGAAGGTGAGGAACAGCCCGACGTAGGACGAGGTATGCTTGCTCTTGAACCACTTCTTTTTCGCCGCCGTGAGCAGGAAGCGCATATAGACGTGGTCGCGAAACCAGAACGACAGCGAGATATGCCAGCGGTTCCAAAAATCGCGGATGTTCGGCGCGAGAAATGGGAGATGAAAATTCTCCGGCGTCTTCACCCCGAGCAGGTAGCTGAGTGAAATCGCAAACGCGCTGTAACCGGCAAAGTCGAAGAACAGGTAGAACGTGTAGGCGTACATGTAACTGACCACTCGCAGTCCGTGGCCGGTCGTGACCGGATCCATCCAGTGGGTGCGAATGACCGCCGCGATGATGAACTTGTAGAGAAATCCGCGGAAGAGTCGCTGGACCGCGATGTCGAGGTCGTCGAGAAATTCGGCGCGGCTGCGCTGGCGCTGCCAATCCTGCGAGAAGCGGCGGAAGCGATCAATCGGGCCGGACGAAACCGTCGGAAAGAAAAACAGGAAGGCGAAGTAAGTCACCAGCGGCACCGCTTTGACCACGCGATCGTGAATGCTGAACACCACATCGAGCGCGCGGAAGGTGACGTAGGAAATACCGGCGAAACCAAGCGCGGTGTGCGGGGCGATCTGCGGCAGGAATTTCGCGACCGCGAGCGGCAGAATCGCAAGTCCGACCGCGATGGGGAAAGCCTTCGGCCATTTTATCCGCAACAACGCTTCCGCCAGTGCCCATTGGTAAACGGCATAGCCGAGGACGATCCAAATCTCCGAGACCAAGACGCCCGGCCGCACGGCGAGCGGCGTGTCGAATTGCAGGACAAGGAAAACGAGGGTGATGAAGAGCGCCCAACGACCATTGGCGCGTCCGAAGCAGCCCAGCAGCAGCGTCGGAATGAGGGCGTAGAGGACCAGCCCGAAAAACGTGAAATCCGCGTACGGCGTCACCGGAGCATTTCCGCGAGCTTGCGGCGATCGGCTTTGCCGTTCGGGGTCATCGGGAAAGCCTCAAGAACGGAGAACTTCCGCGGAACCATGTAGCTCGGGAGACGCTCGGCAAGTTGCTTTTTCAGACCGAGCGAAAGCTCAAAATCCGAGCCCTCGCCGCGCTCCTTCAAGACGACGAAGGCCGCCAGCGAGTCCAGCTTGCCACCCTTCTCCACGACCAGGACAACGGCATCCGAGACGTTTGACAGGCTGCGGACGTGCGATTCGATATCGCCGAGTTCGATGCGATAGCCGTTCAGCTTGATCTGCCCATCGATGCGGCCATCGAAAAAAACGAGGCCATCGCGCATTCGTCCCCAATCCCCGGTGCGGTAGGCGCGTATCCCGCCGCTTTCGGAAAAGGCTTTGGCCGTCAGGTCCGCGCGACCGAGGTAGCCGGGGCTGACGTTCGGACCAGAGATGATGATTTCGCCGCGCTCACCGTCGGGAGCGATGCCATGACTTTCGTCCACAATCGTGATCTTCGTCCCCGGCATCATGTAGCCAACGGGAAGCGGCGAGTGACGCGCGAGCACATCGCGATCAACGCGGATCGAAGTCGTCGCCACCGTGGCCTCGGTCGGTCCGTAAGTATTCCACACCTCCGCCGCGGGAAAGCGGTCGAGGAGTTGCGCGGCAGTTTCATTGGCCAGCGTCTCGCCGCAGAAAAGGAAACGGCGAAGGCTGGGCAGCATCGTTTCGCCGAAGCTTTTTTCCACGAGGCACATTTGGGCAAACGAGGGCGTCGAAACCCAGGTCGTAATACCGGATTGCGCGAAGGCCTGGTAAAGCACTTTCGGATTCGCGATGGCCTCCTTCGTGATGCTGAAGAGCGTGCCTCCCGTGGCCAGACTGCAGTAGAGATCCATGACCGAAAGGTCGAAGGAGAAAGGCGCCTGGTTCAGAAAAACTTCCGCCTGTGCCGGAAACGCCTGCTCGGCGAGCATCCAATCAACAAACGAAGTGAGACAGCTCAGCGTGATCACCACGCCCTTCGGTTCGCCGGTGCTGCCGGAAGTGAAGATGATGTAATAGGGATCATCAGGGCCGACACGTTGCGGCTTGGCGGAGGAAGGCTTGGCCAGAGCCTCGCGGACCGCAGCGGGCGTGAGCGTCAAGGCCGCGCCGGAATTCGCGACGATGCGTTCGGCACGCTGCGCTGGAATCGAGAGATCGATCGGGACGTACGGCCGGCCGCTTTTCACCGTGCCGAGAAATGCGATAAGCATCTCCGGCTCTTTGTGGCCAATGATCGGAACGGGCGCCCGATTGTCACCCAAAGTCTCGGTGAGATACGCGGCAAACGCGTCGGATTGCTTGCGCAATTCACCATAAGTCAGCGTGCGGCCTTCGCTAACATGAGCCGGGCGGTCCGGCGCCACCACACCACAATGATCGATCTGGTCGAGTAGATGCATAGCTAGAATCCTTGATAGACAAACGGCGGCGTGGAGAAATCGCCGCGCCCGTAGAGGTAGATCA
>JBBSDS010000238.1:0-8345 GCA_038240495.1 Chthoniobacterales bacterium
CAGGTCATGCGTGGCAGGCGATCATTGCCGACAACAAGAAGACATTCGACGAGCATCCAGAGTATCTCGCGCTCGTAAAGGATCAGCGGAAAGGCCCGCAGCTTTGTGTGAGTAATCCGACGGTGGGGCAGATGGCGGTGGAGTGGGCGTTCAAGTTCTTCGAGAAAAACCCTGATCGCGAGATGGTCTCCATGGAGTGCTCCGATGGCGCGGGCCAGTGCGAATGCGAGAACTGCAAGAAGCTCGGCAGTGTGTCCGACCGTGTCTTCGGTCTCGCCAACCAAGTCGCGCGGGAGGTGGGGAAGAAATATCCCGGCAAGCTGGTCGGCTGCCTCGCTTATTCCGAGCACAGCGAGCCGCCGTCGTTTGCGCTGGAGACGAATCTCTATGTGCAACTCACCGCCGGCTTCACGCTGGGGCGTTACACCTTCGATGAACTCGTGGACCTCTGGCCGAAGAAGGCGAAGGCGATGGGCTTCTACGAATATTTTTCCGTCTGGCTGTGGGACTTCGACCGTCTGCCCGGCGGCAATGGCGGCAACCTCACGCACATTCGTTCGCGCATCGACCGCTATGTGAAGGCGGGGGCGACGAGCTTTGATGCCGAAAGCGGAAACAATTGGGGCGTGCACGGTCGCGGCTATTACATCACGAACAAACTGCTCTGGAATCCAGACGCTGACGTGAACGCGCTGCTCGCGGATTTTTATGAGAAGGCATTCGGTCCCGCCGCGCCCGCGATGAAACGCTACTACGAGCGCATCGCGCCCGATAGTCTGCCGCTGCTGAGTCGTGGCCTCGTGGGCGAGGCGTTTCGCGACGTTGAAGAAGCCGCGCGGCTCGCGAAGGACCGGCCCGACGTGCTCGCTCGAATCGATCAGCTCAAGCATTACCTCCGTTACGTCCACCTTCGCTGGCAGCTCGATCACGAGAAGGACAAGCCGAAGCAGAAGCAACTCACCGTGGAGGCGCTTACCATGGTCTATCGCACGCGCTACGAATACATGAACCACTGGGCTGCGATGCGGCAGACCTTCGCGGCTGATGCGGCGAAAAAATTCGACGAACCGACGTGGATGGTCATGGATCGGTCGCCAAAGCCCTGGCTCGTGGAAACGCCAGTCACGAACGACGAGACGCAGCAATGGTTCCGCGAGGGTTTGGAATATTTTCAGCCGACGCCGGTAACCGAAGTGAAGTTCTCCAACGATTTCGTGCCCGCCGCGTTTGCGAATAGCCCTCCGGTTGTGAGCCTGCAGTCATTTCAACGCGTGATGCATTACGCTCTACACAGCCGCGACGGCGAGCCGATCGAGGCCGAACTCACCACGGGCGTCATCGCATGGTATCGCGACCGCGCCGCAGCACGCTGGTGGTTGCGGGACGGCCCGAACAACGTCGTCGCGTCTGGCGCACTCCCGCAGGACGGCGAAGCGCACCCACTAGTGATGAAGGTGCCGCGCGCTGGAACCTATTTCTTCGAGGTCAACGATGCGGGCGCGGGGTGGAAGTTTAAGGTCGGGCCCGACCAACCCGCGACGCTGCTCAATCAACGCGGGCAGCGCGTGATCGCGCTGGGCCAGATGCAGGAGATGTTTTTCTACGTCCCCAGGGGCACGCGCGCGCTACAATACTTCTGGAACGGCGGGCCGCACAAAGTGCTTGGCCCGGACAAGAAGGTCATCGCGGAAGTGAAGCAGGACGATGAGGTGGTGACCGTCCGGGTGCCCGATGGCGCAGATGGCAAGGTCTGGAGCCTCTCGCCGCGCACGCACAGCCAGCTTTGGTTCTTTAACGCACCGAATTGCATCGCCGCCTCACCCAATGCGCTCTTGCTCCCGCGCGAACTCGTGACGAAGGATCAAATCCCATGAACTCGCGCATCATCACGTCGCTCGTGATGGCTACCATGGTCGGCGCGGCACTCGGCACCGACTTCGAGTGCCGCTGGGCCGCATCGCCGCCAAAGATCGACGGCAAGCTCGATGACGCGGCGTGGAAGGATGCGCAGGTCGTGGACACGTTCACGTCCGCATGGCTGCCGGAAGGCGACCGCCAGCCGCCGACCGCGACCAAAGCGCGGCTGCTTTGGGACCGCGAGTATCTCTACTTCTCCGCGGAGATGGAGGACTGGGATGTGTTCGCGAATGTGACCGAGCAGGACGCGGCGATCTGGACGTGCGACGTGTTCGAGCTGTTCTTCAAGCCGGCGAAGGACAAGCCGGGTTACTACGAGTTCGAGGTAAATGCGGCGAACGGGAAGCTCGATATGTTCCTGCCGTCGCGCGGCGCGGGCGGTTATCCGCGACACGCGAAGGAGCGCGATTTTCACATCGAGTCCGCGGTGGAAGTGCGCGGCACGATCAACAACTGGAGCGACAAGGACAAAGGCTGGACCGTCGAGGGGCGCATCCCGTGGCGCGATTTCCTGTCCACCGGCGGACGACCCGCGCCGGGCGAGGTTTGGCTGCACTCGCTCTGCCGTTACGACTACTCCGCAGGCCTGGAGAATCCCGCGCTTTCGACCAACACGCCCGTCGCGTCGGCGGCCAAGGCAGACTTTCATCGCTACGAGGACTACGTGCCTTTGAAGTTCATCGGCCCGCACGAAGGCGCGGCGATCCAGCGCGTGCCGTGGGACACGTCGCGGCTCGTGGGTTCACCCGAGCCGCCGCTGCCATTTCGCACGGTGAATGTCTTTCCGAAACTCAAGACGACGTTCCCGATCACGATCGCCGTCGAGCCCGGCCGCGACGGCTTTCTTTTGCTGGAGAACAACGGCTACAGACCCGTCCGCAAAAGCCGCCTGCTTCGCGTCGCGAACGATCCGGGCGTGATCGAGCCGGAGGGGCTGCTGGAGTTTGACGAGTCGATTTACGATATCTGCTTTCACCCGCGCTTCGCCGAAAACGGCTTCATCTTCATTGGTGCGAATGGCCGTTTCGGCGATGGCCGGATGGACTTCAACGACCGCCTGCTGCGCTACACGATGGATCGCAAAACGGGCCGCATCGATTCCTCGTCGCGGTTGCTCCTAATGGAATGGCACTCGCACGGCCACAACGGCATGGCGCTCGCCTTTGGCAAGGACGCGATGCTCTACGTGACGAGTGGCGACGGCACGAGCGATTGCGATGAGTGGGACGCGGCGCAGGATCTCTCGCGGCCGCTCGCCAAGCTGCTGCGCATCGACGTGGATCATCCGGCGAACGGCAAGCCGTATGGCATCCCCTCCGACAATCCATTTCTAACGATCGAAGGCGCGCGACCGGAGACCTGGGCTTACGGTTTTCGTAATCCGTGGCGCATGACGATGGACCGTGTGACCGGCGACCTATGGGTCGGCGAGAACGGCCAGGACTTGTGGGAATACGCGCGGATCGCGCGCCGCGGCGAGAATTACGGCTGGCCTCGGATGGAAGGCAGTCACGAACTACAGCAGCATCGCAAGACCGGTCCGACGCCGATCAGCAAACCGCTCATCGAGCACTCGCATACGGACTTCCGCTCGCTCACCGGCGGCATCGTGTATCGCGGCACGAAATTTCCCGAACTCGGCGGCAGTTACATCTACGGCGATTTCAGCACCGGCCAGATTTGGGCAGCGAGACAGCAGGATGGGAAACTGATCAGGGACGAGTGCATCGCCGATACCGCGCTTGGTATCACCGGTTTTTGCGAGACACCGCAGGGCGACGTGCTCGTCGTGGACTACCTCGGCAATGCGATCCACAAGCTCGAGCCCGCGCCGCCCGCGAAGCCCGCCCCGCCTTTTCCCTCACAGCTCAGCGCGACCGGCTTGTTCACCGACACCGCGGCGCTGCATCCCCACGCAGCGCTCATCCCGTACGAGATCGCCGCGCCCGCGTGGCACGACGGCGCGACTAGCGAACGCTTCATCGCGCTGCCCGGCACGGGGCGCATGGAATTTGCGGAACAAGGCGGCTGGAACTTTCCCGACGGCGCCGCCCTCGTGCAGACGCTGTCTTTGAACAACAAACGCGTCGAGACCCGCGTGCTCCTGCGTCAGCAAGGCGAGTGGGCCGGCTACAGCTACGCATGGAATGAGGCGCAAACCGACGCCGTGCGCGTGCCGGCAGCCGGCCAGACACAAGACCACTGGCGCTTCCCAAGCCGTCAGGAGTGCGTGGTCTGCCACAGTCGCGCGGCGAACTTTGTCCTCGGCCTGAGCACCGTGCAGCTCAATCGCGGTGGCGCCGACGGCGAAAACCAGCTCGCGAAATGGGAGCGCCTTGGTCTCCTGAAGTTCGATCACACCAAGCTCGCCGAAGCCGAATGGCGCAAAGAGTTCGATCGGGAAAAACTCAGCGACACCGCGATCCAGGCCAGGCTCGACCTTCTCCTGCGCACCGATCGGCAACGCGAAGCGGCAAAGGACAGCCCGCTCCTTCCCCACGCCGCCGATGCCTTTGCGCGACTCGTCGATCCCCGCGATGAGAGCGCTCCATTGCACGCCCGCGCCCGGGCCTATCTCCACGCCAATTGCTCGCACTGCCATGTGCGCTCGGGCGGCGGCAATAGTCCGATGGAACTCGCCATCCACGTCGCCGATGACGCGATGCAGATCGTCAACGCCACTCCCGCGCACAGCACGTTTGGCATCTCCGACGCAGAGCTGCTGACCCCGGGAGACGCCGCCCACAGCCTCCTGCTCTACCGTCCCGCGCTCCGCGGCCCCGGTCAGATGCCGCCCGTGGGCACCTTGATGCCGGACGCAGAAGGCGTCGCTCTGCTGGAAAGGTGGATCCGGAATTTTCCTGCGAGCAATTCGGCGCGCTAGTCGCAACCATCCCGATCTCCCAACCGATGACTCCACCCCGTTTCACCCCGCATATTGTCTTCGTGCTCGCCGCTTTTTCCCTCGCCTGCGCAGCGGAAGAGCAACCGCTCTTCGTCGCCACGCCGCTGACTGCCGAGAGCAGCTTCACCAAGGGCATCGAAGGCCCGGCCTGCGATGCGGCGGGGAATATCTACGCGGTGAACTTTGAAAGCCAGCAGACGATCGGAAAGGTAACGCCGAATGGAAAAGCAGAGGTGTTTGTGACCCTGCCGGGCAAGAGCGTCGGCAACGGTATTCGCTTCGCCCGCGACGGCACGATGTTCGTCGCCGATTACGTCGGGCACAACGTGCTCCGCGTGGATATGAAGACGCGCGCCGTGAATGTCTTCGCCAATGAGCCGAAGATGAGCCAGCCGAACGATCTCGCGCTCGCGCCAGATGGCACGCTTTACGCCAGCGATCCGAATTGGAAGGACGGCACGGGCCAGCTCTGGCGCATCGACCGCGAAGGGCGAGTGCATCTGGCCGCGGAAAAAATGGGCACCACCAATGGCATCGAAGTCAGTCCCGATGGCCGAACGCTTTACGTGAACGAAAGCGTGCAGCGCGGCGTATGGGCTTTCACGATCGCGCCCGATGGCTCGCTGACAAATAAGCGCCTGCTCAAGCAGTTCGACGACTTCGGCTTCGACGGCATGCGCTGCGACGTGGACGGCAACCTCTACGTCACGCGCAATGCCAAAGGCACCGTGGTCAAGCTATCGCCAGCCGGTGAAGTCTTGCGTGAAATCGACGTGCTCGGTTTGCATCCGACGAATATCTGTTTCGGCGGGCCGGACGGCCGCACGGCCTACGTGACCGAAGTCGATCATCGACGGCTCGTGCAGTTTCGCGTCGATCGTCCCGGACTCGAATGGCAGCGCGCGCAGGGGAAATGAAATGACTGACCGCTTCGCCAACTCCCGCCGTCTGTTCGAGCGCGCGCAACACAGCATCGCCGCCGGCGTGAACAGCGGCATCCGCAAAATGGAGCAGCCCGTGCCGCTTTACTTCCAGCGCGGCGACGGCTGCCGCGTGTGGGACGTGGATGGCAACGAATACATCGACTTCCAAATCGGCCAAGGCGCACTGCTCTACGGTCACGCGCCCGCCGGCATGGCCGAGGCCATCGCGGCGCAAGCGAAGCTCGGCACGCATTGGGCCGCGCAGTCGGAGCTGGAGATCGAAGTCGCCGAGCGTTTGCAGGCGATGATTCCGTCCGCGGAACTCGTGCGCTTCAACAACTCCGCGACCGAGGTCGTGCTCTCGGCCTTGCGGCTCGCGCGCGGCCATACGGGCCGGCCGCTCATCTTGAAATTCGAGGGCCATTACCACGGCTGGGCGGATGAAGGTCTGGTCGGTTTCGCGCCGCCGCCGGACAAGTGGGGGACCGACGATGAGCCTGCGCGCTTGCATCCCAGCCAGGGCGTCATTCCCGAAGTGCTGGAGAATTTCGTCGTCGCGCGCTGGAACGATCCAGAGCACTTGCGTCGGCGCGTCGCGGAGTTTCCGAGACAGATTGCCGCGATCATCTTCGAGCCGGTCTTGTGCAATACCGGCTGCATGGAACCGGTGCCCGGCATGATCGAGGCGATCCGCGAACTCTGCGACCACGAATCCATGCTGATGGTTGCCGACGAAACGATCACGGGATTCCGCTTCGGCCCCGGCGGCGCGCAGAAGCATCTCGGCTTCACGCCCGACCTGACAATTCTCGGCAAAGCCATCGGCGGCGGCGTGCCCTTCGCCGCGCTCGCCGGCAAGGCCGCGGCGATGAGCAAGATCATCGACGGCACAGTCGTCCACGCCGGCACGCTCAACGGCAACCCGCTCTGCCTCGCCGCGAGCAAGTGGTGCCTCGATCGGATCACATCGCTCGGCGACCGGCATCCGCGCGAAATCAATGCGCTCGGGAACGAGTTGATGACTGGCCTGCGCGTGCTCGCGGATCGCCACGGCATCCCGCTGCGTCCGCAAGGGCCGGGCCTCGTCTTTCATACCGCGATGCTGAAACCGGGCGCCGCCGAAGGACCGATCCGCGATTACCGCGACTACGTCCGCCGGCACGATGCACCGCGCTGGGCGCACTTGCGGCGCTGTCTGCTCGAAGACGGCGTGCGGGCCATCGAACGCGGCCTGTGGTTTCTCAGTCTCGCACACCGCGAGGCGGATGTGACCGAGGCTCTGCAGAAAGCAGAGCGCAGCTTCGCGCGGCACGCCAGCGAGTGGCAACCCACGTAACCAAGAGCGGTTACCAGAAATCATTTCCGCATTGCACGTCATCCCGAGCGCAGGCGAGGGACCTCGGGGGTCCGACGACGTGCCGCGCTTTCTCTCATCGCTGAGGACCCTCGACGGCGCTCGGGATGACGCTGCGGAAGTGGAAACTACTTTTAGCAATCGCTCTAAAATGGCGAAGCGCATTCTCTTCGCCGGCTTGTTTCACGGAACGCATGTCTTCTCGATGGCACGAACGGCTCGGAAAAGCGGCGTGGTCATTGACGATCTCAACACCGCTAATTCCAAGTATCCGAGAGCGCGTGGGGTTTACTGGGTAATTCCATCAATCCCCCCATGAAACATCTCCCGACCAAACGCGCCCTTTTGCTGCTGGCGTTTCTTTCCGTACTTTACAGCCATCCGAAACGCGCCGACGCCCAGACAACGCCGGCGCTCAAGACCGAAACCTTCGACCGCGACCCCGGCTGGGAAAGCCACAACAACCGCATCGTTCCGAAAAAGCCGCTGATGGTGAAACAGGACTTCGGCTACAGCGCGACGAACTTCGCGGGCAAAGCCGCGGGCGAAATGGGCGGACGTATCCAGCGCTCCACCACGCCGGCTTTCTATGCCGCTCCGCTGGCTCCAGCGAAGACGCTCGACGACAAGCTCACTGCGTCGGGCAGCTTCGCCGTCACGGCTGCGCAAGGCGGTGCGGGCATCTTCTTCGGCTTCTTCAACTCCCAGCAACCCGGCGGAAGCGGACGGCCCATGGGTTCGCTCGGTCTGGATTTCGATTTCGAGGGCAAGGGCGGACGATTGGCGGTGCGATTGATCACCGGCGGCAACAAATCGTGCGGCACGTTCATCACGCCGTATCTCCCCGGCAAGTTCCGGCCCACACCCATCAAGATCGACGGCACGCGCTACCACTGGACGCTCGATTACGATCCCCAAGCAGCCGAAGGCAACGGCCGCTTCACCTTCATGATCGGCAGCGACACCCACACGACCGAAGACTACGGCAAGCTTCCCGAACTCTCGGAGAAAGAGGCCCAGGCCCGCTTCCCAAATACGACCACCTTCACCGTGGACCTCACGCCGGGCTTTAAAAAGGAGAACGCAACCTTCGACCGCTTCGGTGTGTGTAACATGATGAAATCCGGCGGTGCGGCGACGTTGTTCTTCGACGACGTGCAATACAACGGACAGACGCAGGATTTTTACAAGGACCCCAACTGGAGCGGCGCGGGCAATCGCGCCAGCTACGAGGACCGCGAAGTGA
>JBBSDS010000239.1:0-8250 GCA_038240495.1 Chthoniobacterales bacterium
CGCTGGTAAAAATCGAGCGCCGCCGCTGCGCCTTTGATCGTGAGAGAAGGCGTGACGCTGTGAAAGCCCTCGGGTTGGAAAGAAGGTTTGTCGCTCATAATTCGCTGCATTGGATCGCACCGCGCACCGCCGGTCAACAGTCCCGAGGTGACAAACAAGCTTCGCCGCATCGCACCGCGGGTGGACTTGAATTTTCAAGCCGCTCGCCGAGCATCGCACGAACTCCAGCGCGCCGGAGCCAGCAGCGACGCCTTCACCGAAATCCGCGCCGATGGAACCGCGGAGGAGTGGGATGAATTTCGCAGCGAACAACAGCTTCGCGAATGCGACACGCTCGGCGAAAAGTACCGCCGGCTGCTGGAGAAATACGCCGATCATTCCGACAGCGAACGACTCATCGCGCACGAGATGGGCTGGGAGCGCATCGACGAAGAGCCGGATGCGGATGAAGCCGACGAAATCGCGCGCATGAACGAAATCTGCAAAGCCGCGCTCGACGCCGATCTTTAAAGAATCGCTCTCACGCCTCCGTGAAGAACGGCCAGTGCGGGAGCGGCGGTTCACGGTGGCGCTCCTGCTCGAAGTCGCCCTTCAATTTGGCGGCGAGCATTGCGGCGAGATTGGCGTGTTCGGCGGCCATGCTCTCGTCTTTGAGCAGGGTGGAAAGGCGAGCGCGTTCGAGCGGCGTGAGCGGCTTGATGGCGTCGTGGATATCGTAGCGCATGTGCAGCGACCGAATGGGCAGACCGGTTTCGAAGCGGAGATCGTGGAGAATGTCGTAGCCTGCGGGATCGGTGTCGCCGTGGTGGTGAAATTCCATCGCGCGCGGCAGGCGGCGGAGCAGCGCGAGCGTGGCGTCGTTCGGGAAGCTCGTCCACACGAGCAACTCGCCAGATTGGTGCTTCGCGATTTCCAGAAACGGCGCTTTGCCTTCAACGGTCAGGCAGCGAACCGCATCGCACTCGATGGCATCGGCGCGCAGGAGATCTTCGACGGAAATTGTCGTTCCTCCATGCAGCGGAGCGCAGTCCACGATCCGTCCGCTGATGTGTAGTCGCAGCGGACCGTGGACAGTCGCGACACGAGGCATCGGTAGCAGTCCATGCGATTCATAGTCGCAAACCGCGTCGCCGGTGGCCGCAGCGAGCAGTGTTTCGAGCGAGCCTTGCCACTTTTCCAAAAGCTTCGAGTCACCCGTAAGTTCCTTGCTCGCATAGCGCACGAGACGCCGCCCCTTCCACGCGAGCAACCGGGCGGTGAATTCGAGCAATAACTTCCCGCGCGCTAATTGTGTGACGCGAAACGGCTCCATCTTCCGCCAGTACCGCGCACTCTCCGCGCGAATGGCGCAAAATTCCGTCCAACTCGCAAGCCATTGCTCCGGCACCTCTTTCGCTTTCGCTTCGCAGAAAAGTGCCACCCACTTCGCGCGACGCTGCGTCGGGGATTCGCAACCAATGTAGTCGAAGAACCTCCGCTCGTTTGCAGGCGAGAGCCGAACCTTGGAAAAGTGCCGCGGATCGCGGCGGTGAATCTGATCGAGCTTCACCAACCCCGCGTCCCTCGCCGCGCGCAACTCGCTCTCGGCCACTTCGCGCGCCGCGCCTTCCGCACACTTCCCCAGCACGAGCAATTCTTCGTAGTCCGCTTGCACATCGCGCTTGCCACCGCCGTACCGCCCAGCGACGGACGCTTCATAGGACGCCGCAAGCGCCTGCAAAATCGGCGAGCGCATTTTCATCGTGCGCTACCCCTCCAGTCCGAGCAGCCGCCGCGCTTCCGGCGAGTCCTTGTGCATGCTCACGGGCACGTTACGGATCACGGCTTTTTTGCCGATGCGGCGCTCGTCTTTCGCCACAACCACGAGGCTGTCGCAGTGTTCGAAAGCGTAAGGGATGTTGCCCGTGCTCATGGAAAAGACGCCCTGCAAATCGAGCTGCGCGAGTGCGGAGATGCAGTCCTTGATGCGCTCGCCGCTGAGTTTGGAAAAGGCTTCGTCGATCGGGACCAGTGCGAGCGACGGGGCACGGCTGCGCGTGTCGTGGCGTTTGTAGGCGCGCAGGTAGCTGGCGAGAATCGCGATGAAATACGGCGACTGATTTTCGCCGCCGCTGAACTTCCCGCTCTGCCGGTCCACGCGCGAAGTCGCCGTGACATTTCCCGCTTCGTCGAGGTCGTCCACTTCCATGTCGTAGTCGTAGTATTGCCGGTAATCGAGCAGCCGTGCGGCCTCCACGCTGTCCGGCTGCTCCACAAGCAGGCGGAGAAAGCTGGCGATGGCCTCACGCAAGTCTGCATCCGCGCTGGCGAAGAAAAGTTCATCCGCGTGCGCGAGCGCGGAAGCGTCGAGCAGCTTGTGGTAAATGGCGAAGTCCGGGTTCGCCCATTTCATGATGCGGTAACGGTTGTTGCCGATGGGCCGCTTGAGCAGGTTGTTGAGCAGGAGTCGTGTGTTCTCCACCTCGAAGAGCGCGCTGCGCAGCTTCTCCAGCACCTGCGAACGGAAGAGTTTTTCCCACGTCCGCCGCTCGCTTTCGGCCTTCGCTTTGTAGTTGGGAATGTCGGAGTCGTTGAGCTTCACGAGCTGGCGTTCGTAGGACGCGTTGTCGGCAGCTTCGATGGGGAGGTCGTCGAATTTCGGATGCGTGATCGCGAGTTCGCGCCGTGCGGCTTTGACCCGCTCCCATTCTGCTTCGCGTTCCTTGTCTGCTTCGTGAAAACGCGTGTTGAAACGGTCGGCGGCGGCATCCGGCGCGGGATAACGTGCGAGTATCTCATCACGGAGTTCGGTGAGGCGCGACAGCCACGGCGAGACATCGGCCTCGCCGCTCACGCGGGTGAAAGTGTCGTGCCGTGTGGAAACGTCGGCGGTGCGCTGCTCCACAAGGGTTTCCTGCTGGCGGAGTTGCGTGCGCTTTTCGCTGCGGTCGAGTTTGCGCTGCTCGGCTTCGTCATCGGCGAGCGTCTTTTCCAATGCGGTCTGCCGATCCGCAAGCGGCTCGAACTTCGCGCGATCGAGCTGGTTCAGCCGCGCGATGTTGCTTTCGAGCGATTGCTGAAGCTCAGGCAATTCGTTCGCCGCCGCGAGATCCTGCCAGAGTGAAACCGGCGGATCAAAAAGGTCGCGCCAGCCGAGTTGCACGCTTTCCACATCATCCGCGAGCGGACGCAACCGGCGTTCGTCCGCTTCACATTCGCCGCGTTGCGTTTCCTTGTAGGCGCGTTGCTGTTCGAGGCCGCGTTTGCCGACGAAAGGCAGATTGTCGTAATGCCGCGTGCGCTCAACGAACGCGCCGCGCGCCGTGAAACCGTCCGGCATGATTGCCGAGTCGTGTTCACGCAATTGCTCACGCCGCTCCACGCACATCAGTTCGCCGAAAAGCTGCGAGATGATCGCGGCGGCGGTCGCGTGCGAAGTCGTCAACTTCTCCGCGAGCGATCCGGGACGGATGTCGCGCCTTCGAGCCTTCGCAGGATTCACCAGCGACTCGCCGCGCGCCTCCTCGCGTAAGCCGTGATAAATGCGCTCCGCCGCATCGTAATCCTCTGGCTCCACGACAACGGCGAATTTCCGCGTGAACGCCACCTCGACCGCAGGCCGCCAGCGTTCTTCCGCGACCTCGCACAATTCGCGCAGATGCCGTGCGGGCAGGTCCACGCCGCGCGCGAGCAGCGACGAATTCAGCGCATCGAGCAGGCGCGTGGGGAAAGGAAGTTTGCCGATGGCGAGCGCAGCGATTTGTTCGCGCAGTTCGCCGAGGCGAAGCCGCACTTCAGAGAGCTGCCGTAGCTTCGGCTGCGCGAGCCGACTCACTTCCGCCGCAAGTTTCTGCGCGGCTTCGCGGAGAGTGTTGAAGGACTTGTGAAACCCCGCGATGCCGCCGCTTTCCATCGACGCGATACATCGCTCGACGGTCGTGACGCTCTGCGCATCGAGCGTGAGCGGCAGCGCGGCGACCTCCTTCACCCACTGGCGAGCACCACGCACGCGGGCGGCGTGTGCGGAGTCCAGCGTGCGGCCCGTCTCTTTCAGCCGCTCGATCCTCACGACGAGGATTTTGTTCTGCTGTTTGATTTCGAGGAACAGCGCACCGCCCGCATCGCGAATCGCGTTCTTCACACTCTCAAGTTCGGCGCGCTGCTTTGGAATGCTCTCCTCCAGTTCGGCGATCCGCGCATTTTCCTCCGCACACGCCGCGCGCAATCCCGCGAGCTGCTCCTCGCTTTCCCGCAGCAATGCAGCGGCGTGCGTGTGGCAGAGTTCGGCTTCGAGGTAGCGCGCGAGGATCGCGTCGCGCCGCAGTTCGGCGTGCTTTTCAAAATGGGCGGCGATGGCGCGGAGGTGCGCGAACTGGTCGTTCAGTTCCGTGAGTTGGCGCTCGTAGCCGATGAAACTCTTGTAGCTGTCCGTCACGTCGCGCACGTCGAGCTTGTCGGCGGGCAGGATGAAGTTGCGGCAGAATTCATTGAAGCTGCGCAGAAAGGTGAACGACATCGCCGTGGGCAGCAGACTGCGGAGGACGGTGCGGTCGAAGTTCAGGTGCGCGGGCTGCCGCATGTGGTCGAGGTATTCACCCAGCTCCGCATACACGCGTCCGCTCACGCCCTGCGCGGTGTGCGACTCGGCCATCGCGCGGAAGCTCGCCAGCTCAAGAGGGCGTTTCTTTTCGTCGAGAAAATCCGCGCGCTCCAGCGACGCCGGTATGAAGAACGGCCTCACGTTTCCCTGTGTCTCCGCCGCGCTCGTGAACTCGATGCGAAAGCCCCAAGTCTCAACTTTCTTCCCGCCGGGCCAGGCGAATTCCAGCGCGACATACGCGATGGCGGCATCACGCATGTATTGCGTCACGCCGCCTTCCTCCTGCTTCGTGTCGCCGAGCACGTAACCGCGCAGCGTGCGGTCGGAGCGGTCGCCGGTGGCGGATTGGTTGAACTTCACCAGCCGCAAATCACCGACGAGCACATACTGAATGAGGTCCATGAGGATGGACTTACCGCTGCCCGTGACGCCCGCGATCAGCAAGTTTCCCTCAACCGCGATGCTGTCGCGGTAGCCATACCAATTCAGCGCGTGGATGCGCGTGAGGCGGATGGCGCGGCTCACGGCCCGTCCTCCTCATCATCCGCTTCGTCGCGGCTCGCCGCGGCGGCAAGATGGCGCTCGGCGTGGCGCGTCCATTCGGCAATATCCTGGAAAGGGATCACGCGCTTGAGCGTGGGCAGCACCTCGATGGTGGCGTCGGCGGGAATTTCGGCGGGCGCAAAGCGGAGCAGGTTTTTCCGCTGCGCGAGGCGGAGGATTTCCGTAAGCCGTGTGGGGCTGGGCAGGCTCTTGCGCAGCGGCTCGAATTTCGTTTTCAACGAGTCATTAAGCTGCGCGACGGTGAGGCGGATGGGTGGTGCCTCGCCGCGGTCGCGAACCGCCGTATCGAACTCATACCAGAGCGTGAGCAACACGAGCGTGGCGTCCAATTTCAACCGCAGCGTGAACGCGCCCGATTGCGGCACCGCCTGCACGAGCCGGATTTCGTGATCCCAAAAAAGTTTCAGATCGAGTAGCCCCGCTATCTCCTCCGTCCACTCGCGATTGTGCTGCGCCCATTGATACACGTCGCCCTGTCCCGGCTCGGTGCCGAGGATCGAGCCGTTCGCCACGAGCCGCCGCAGCACTTCGCCGAGCCGCTCGCGGTCGGGCTCGGGCAGCCGCGCGAGGAGGCCGGTGGAGTTGGGAATGGGCGGAAGCGGGGTCACTTGCGCGAGAGCGTGAAGCGTTCGAGGCGATGGCTCAACTTCCTGTCGAAATGCGGCGCGGAATCCTCGGACACATCGACGCGGTACCGCGCATCGGCAGCACGGGCGTGCAGCAGGCACGCGATGAGGTCGGCGATGTCGTCGTCGCAGCGCAGCGGGATGTCGGCGGAGGACATGCTCGATTTTCGCTCAGGCAGCAGCGCCTCCACGAAACGGTTCGCGCGCGCGACCGTGAGCGAGTCGCGCATTGCGGCGTGAACGCGGCGGAGCGCGTCCTCCTGCTCGTCGCCGCTCGCCTCGTCGTCGAGCGGCGCGATTTCCCCCGACGCGCGCTGGAGCCGCGGCGTGTAGAGCGACTCCGCGCCCGCGAGCAGCCGTGCATCGTGAATGCGCAACTCCGGCAGGGCCGCCGCCTCGTCGTCCAGCTCCGCCAGCCGCCGGCCCGCGCCGTGGCGGTTCAGCGCCTCGAAAAACTCCTGCACCGTCGCGCGATTTTCGCTCGTCGTTTCCTGCAAATAGCGGAACCGCGCCAGCGAACGCCGCGTGAATTCCGCCGTGCGCCGGTCCACCGCATCCGCGACCGGCACCACGCTCTCCAGCAGGTCCGCCAGTTCCTCCAACCGCAGCCGCACGCGCGACATCGCGGACTCCGCAGAGATCGCCGGCTCGCGCCGCATCACCTCCGCCTGCATCTTCCCCAGCGCATCCGCATCCGCGTGCAAATGTGTTACGCACATCCGCGCCTCCGCCAGTCGCAGGGGCAATCGCGACCGCACGAGTTCCGCGTAGCAGGCATGCCCGATGCGCTCCGCGAATTCGAAAAGTACCGCGAGATTTTCCCGCATTGTCCCCGCCGCGAGTTGCTGCCGCGAATGCCGCTCTATCGCCGTCTGCATCCCACGCAGTTCCCCCACTCCCTCCTGCAACTCCGCCACGCAACTTTCCACCAACTGCCACGGCTCCGCCGCCACCGCATCGCGATTCGCCAGCGTCGTGCAGACATTCACCAACTTGTCGGAAAAAACCACACCCTCGGGAAACGCGAGCCGCCGCAGCGTCTGCATCATCGCCACGCCATTCGGAAGAAAATGCACAAGCCGCCGCCAGTCCGCCTGCTGCTCCTCCTCGATCCAACCCGCCTTCCCCAAAACCTCCAACGCCGCCCGCGCTTTCTCCCGCGGGCTCATCCCCGCATCTTCATTTTCAAAAGTATCGCCGCCATGTGCCTCAACCGCCTCCTCGATCAAGGCCAGCGCATCCTCCCGCTCCACCCCACGCACCTGCCCCGTTGCCGCCCGTTCCAGCGCATCGAGCGCATCCACATAAAGCCGCGCCCCCGGCCCACTCAGCACGCGGAAAAACTCCGGGCGGAGTTCGCGGAAAAGGGCGGTGGAAAGCTGCGTATTCAACGTTCCGGCCTCTCCACGGCCGCTGTCATCATCTGCCAAAAATACGCCAGCGACGCCGACCACTTCACCGCTCGCGTTGGGCTAAAGTGTGGAGCGAGTTCCCGGGCGAATGCGGGCTTGCGGAAGGCTGCCCCAGCTCCCCGGTCCGACCGAATCAGGTCCGAAAGCTTCTTTTCTCCGTTGAGTTGGTCGGTCTGTGTCTCGCATTGGTAATCGACCTTCGGCAGCGCGGCGCGAATCGCCTCTGCATCCGCCAGCAACCAGGCCTCGAATTGTCGGCGAGCCACACAAATGTGGACGATTCTTTCGTCGCGCGGCACGCCCGCGGGATTGCGAACGCTGGCTGCGAAAAGCTGGCGAACCTCGGTCGCGCACGGGTCGTCGTCCATATCGACGACAAAAAAGACCGCAGAATAACCCGCACCCCGCAAAACTTCGGTTAGTCCCTCGGCATCCCGGATCACCTTCGTGCGGCCATTCTTGCTCATCACCTTGAAGCGGCACAGATGCGCGAACTCCCGATGAAGAACCTTCTCCCAGAAGACCTCATCTGACGGACCTTCGACGACTACGGCAATCTTCTTCACGGCTACTCGAAAAACCCCGTCTGCCACATTTCACCGAGCGTGTATTTTTTCCGGAACACCTCAACATCCTCGTCATCGGAAGCGTGGCGCAGCACCGTGTTGCCAGCCTCGTCCCGCGTGCAGAGCAACAGCTCTTCGGGTTCGAGATAGTCGAGGAAACCCGCATGGTGTGTGGAAACGACGAACTGGCTGCGCTCGGAAGCGGCGCGAAACAATGACACGATATTTTCCGTCAAATGCGGATGGAGGCTGTTCTCCGGTTCCTCAATGGCCGTGAGTGCGGAGTTCCGAGAACACCATTCTGCGACCACAATCATGCTGATGAGGCGGATCGTTCCATCCGAAATGGAACTGGGACTCAACGCCCGCGACAAACCGGTTTCCTTCACCGTGAATCCCCATTTCGTGCGGCCAAAGGGCAGCTCAACCGGCTGTATTCCTTGGAAACCCGGCACGAAATTCCGCACGCCCGATTCGATCGCTTCCATCACATCACGCGCACC
>JBBSDS010000240.1:0-8238 GCA_038240495.1 Chthoniobacterales bacterium
CCCGTCGCTTTCAAGAGCGACTATCTCTTGTCATTCCACGGGATCTTCCACTCCGTGACCATCCGCAAAGCCGGAAAGTCACTCCGCTCAGAATGACCACCTTTTCTGAGTTCTTGAAGACAGTCTCTAAAATCGCCAACACCCCAAACTTATGAACATTCAAAAAATGATGAAGCAGGCCGCCAAGATGCAAGAGCAGATGGCGCAAGCGCAGTCGGAACTCGCAGAAAAAACCGTCACCGCCACCGCGGGCGGCGGCAAAGTCACCGTCGTGGCCACGGGCGCCGGCGATGTCGTCTCGATCAAGATCGACAAATCGGTGGTCGATCCCGAGGACGTCGAAATGCTGGAAGACCTTGTCCTGACGGGCGTGAAGAAAGCGATCGAAGATGGCAAAGCGCTGCAGCAATCCGAGATGGGCAAGCTGACCGCCGGCATGGGATTGCCACCGGGATTGGGTTTCTAAAAGTCCGATCCAGAAGCGTATAGGGCGGATTGGTTTATTCTGGAGCCGTCCTTTGGCTCAGAGCGTTGCTCTTTAGAAAGCGTGTCATCCTGAGCGGAGCGGAGGCGGCACGGCGGGCGCAGCGTAGTCGAAGGATCCCGCGCAATCTTAGGCGAATACTATTTCCGGCAGATGTTCTAACTTTAACCGCTCTACTTCTTCTCCTCGTCCAGCTTCGCCTGCACGGCGGCGAAGAGTTCGTCGTAGAGCGCCTGATCGGTCTTGAGGACTTCCTTCGCGGCATCTCGGCCTTGGGCGAGCTGGCCGCCCTTGTAGCTGAGCCAGCTCCCGCGTTTTTCGACGATCCCTTTTTCGAGCGCGAGGTCGAGGAGCGAGCCGGTGCCCGAGATGCCTTCGTTGTACATGATGTCGAACTCCGCTTCGGTGAACGGCGGCGCGACTTTGTTCTTCACGATTTTCACCTTCGTGCGGTTGCCGACGACGACGCCGTCGGTCTGCTTGATCTGGCCGATGCGGCGAATGTCCACGCGCACCGAAGCGTAGAATTTAAGCGCTTTGCCACCGGGCGTGGTTTCGGGATTGCCAAACATGACGCCGATCTTTTCGCGAATCTGGTTGGTGAAGACACAGATCGTGCGGGCTTTGGAAATGAGCGCGGTGAGCTTGCGCATCGCGGCACTCATGAGGCGGGCCTGCGCGCCGACGGTCGAATCGCCGATCTCGCCTTCGAGTTCCTGTTTCGTGACCAGTGCGGCGACGGAATCGAGCACGATCACGTCGAGCGCGTTCGAGCGAACGAGCGTTTCCACGATGCGCAGCGCTTCTTCCCCGGAACTGGGCTGGGACACGAGGAGGTCGTCGAGATTCACGCCGAGTTTCTTGGCGTATTGTGGGTCGAGCGCATGCTCGACATCGACGAACGCCGCGAGCCCGCCGAGCCTTTGGGCCTGGGCGATGAGCGTGAGGGTGAGCGTGGTTTTGCCGGAAGATTCCGGCCCGAAAACCTCGACGATGCGCCCGCGGGGAAAGCCGCCACAACCGAGCGCGCGGTCGATGAGGATGTTCCCCGTGGGGATCGATTCCACATCCATGTGCTTCGAATCCCCAAGCCGCATGATGGCCCCGTCGCCGAAATCCTTGGCGATCTGCTGGATGGCGAGATCGAGGTTCTTATTCCGCGCGATGGTGACTTTGCTTTCTTCCTGGAGTTCGGTTTTCGTGGCCATAGGTCGGGAGGCTACAGTCCCCGCGCGGGGCGGCAAAAGAAAAACATCGCCGGTCTGTCGCCCGCCCGCGCGATGCGCCGCGCGCCCGCTTTTTTCCTCGCGTTC
This sequence comes from Chthoniobacterales bacterium, assembly GCA_038240495.1. GTDB lineage: Bacteria > Verrucomicrobiota > Verrucomicrobiia > Chthoniobacterales > Chthoniobacteraceae > Chthoniobacter. Next base: position 1,798 of record JBBSDS010000240.1, read on the forward strand.
ACGGCGGATGCGCCTTTTTGTAGCGGCTGATTTTTTCTCATGGATACGAACTCTCCGGCGGACGCACCGACGCCCGCACCTTCACCCGAACCCGCGGTCGAAAATGCCGCCGGCACTGTCGCCGAAGACACGTCTTTTGGGACTGGCGAACCTCTCGCGGCCGATACGCCGGCGGAGGCGATCCCCGATGAACTGGACCAACTCGCGGAAGCCTCGCAACGGGCGCGTCTCGCGCCAGCCGATGAGGAGCGTATGGGGACATTACTCAAGGCGGCGCTGCTCGGCGGGCGTGGCGGAGTAGCTCGCGCAATCGAGGTGCTGCCGAAGGTGCCTTGGATCGTCGGGGTGCGCGCGGTGGAAACGGTCTGGCCGGAACTGACCGCCGGCTTCCGGACGCAATTGATTGCGGGTCTCGGCAAGGACGAATCCGATGCCGCCAGGCGAATCCGGCTGAGCCTGGCGCGGGCCCTTTTCAAGATCGATGAGCCGGTCGGGCTGAAGCTCGCCGCGGGGGTAACGCGGGAATTGCGCGACCAGGAGTCGGGAATGCTGACGCAAAAGCAGGCGCAGATTTTCGCGAATGTTTTCATCGGTCGCGGCAAACCCTGGCTGGCGCAGATGCCACTGGCCGAGTGGAAGCCGACCGACGTGGACGAGCTGGTGCATTGCGCGCTGCTCGCCGTGTTCACATTGCCCCATCCGCCGGTCACCCAACTCGGTGTCCTGAAGTGGGCGCAGGAGCAGGGAAGGCTGGTCAAATTGCACGAGAGCACGCTCCAGGCAGTGCTCAAAGGGGTGAGTCGCTGGAGCAACAAATGGCAGAATGTCTTGCGCAAAGAAGTGCCCGAACTGCCCGAGGAAATCGCGACTGTGCTCAAGCCAGCCGCAGTCGAATCGCGACCAGAGCCGATCGCCGCGACTGATGAAGGTCCGACGGAAAGCTCGCCGGAAGCTGAAGCGGAGGGAATTCAGGACGAGGACGAGGACGATGAGGAGCGCGAGGACGAGGACGACGATGATGATGATGAGGCTCCCGTCAGGAGGGAACGGCCGGTCTACGAACCGCGCCCGCAAAAGGCGCCGCAGGATGCCGAGAATCGCGGTCGCGAATCGCAACGCGAGCGGCCCGTTTACACGCCGCGCAATGCCGGCGCCGGAGGATCACGAAATTTCAATCTCAGCGAAGCCCTCAGGCAGATCGACACGCATGTGCAATCGCTGCGCAACGAACTTGCGGCGGCGCAATCCAAGGCCCGGCAGAAGGGCGATGATCGCCGGCAGCGCCCGGAGAAGATCGGGCCAATCATCGCGGGCGAGCCGACCCCGGAAGAATTGGCGCGGCTCAATCAGCAACTCGAAGCGCGCAACGCGGAATTGCAGGCCCGCATCACCGATCTCGCCCAGCACAGTGAGGATGTGGCCACGAGCATGGGCGTGATGTCCGATGCGCCCGTGAACGATAGCGGCGCCCAGCTCCGCACCTTGCTCGCGCTCAAGCTTCAGGAGGATTTCGCCGACTTCCTCGCGCTCGAAAAGGAGACAAACGATCTCGTCGTCCAGGAGCACTACAAGGGGCTCTTGCGGCATGTTTTCGAGGTGCTCCAGCAGCTCGAAGTGCCGCTGAAGGGCGAGTAGAGCAGTTGCTAAAAAGCAGCGTCCAAATAAAGAGCGGGTGTCATCCTGAGCGCGGTTCCGTCGGGGGCGAAAGTGGGACGGAACGGAGCAATTCTGAAAATGAATTTTGGCGACTGCTCGACTCGGGAACACCTCGCCACCAAAAAAACAGCCCCGGCCTCACGAGGAAGCCGGGGCTGTGGAATTGGGTTTTAGCGCGAAAGTCTTAGTTGGGCTTCGGCGGTTCTGGCGCGGGAGCGGGAAGCGGAGGCGGAGCAGCGCCATCCTTGGCGGCGTCCTTCACTTCGTCGGCCTTCTTTTCCAAGGTCTTCGCCGCATCGGCGGCAGCCTTCTTGATGGCAGCGGCTTGAGCGTCGGCGTCCTTCTTCACTGCGGCAGCTTCCTTCTTCATGACGTCAGCTTTTTCGTCGGCTTCCTTCTTGACGGCGTCCGCCTGAGCCTTGCCGTCGGCTTTCACGTCATCGGCCTTCTTCTCGAGGCTTTCCGCCTGAGCGTCGGCCGCCTGTTCGGCGGGTTTCTTTTCGCAAGCCGCAAAGCTGAGGGTTGCCGCGGCGGCGAGGGCAAACATGGGGTTCAATTTCATAGGGATTGGTATTAGGGGTTGATGGTTAGGGCGATCCGTAGCGACCACCGGCGCGCAGGCTGGACAGGCCGCCGGAGCAAGTCAATGCCAGTCTGGCGGCCCGCAGGGGATGCGGACGGTGGCCTCATGCTCTCGCGAGCATGCTCAGTAAAGTCACCCTGCCACTCGGCGAATTCTTAGAGGGTGTACAGAAAATCCGCGCGCCACTTCCGGCGGACACGCTATTTCGCCAGCAACTTCTCCAGCAAGGAATTGAGCCGCCCCAGCATGGCGCGCGGGTCGTCGAGCAACCCGGCGGCGACGAGCGCATTGTCGAAAATCTGCTCGGAGACCTCACCCGCCAGCGGCGCGTCGGTCTCGCGGATAGAGTTCAGGCGGACGAGCATCGCGTGGTCGGGATTGATTTCGAGGTCGGGCTTCGAGTCGAGACTCGGCCCGTCTTCACGGTTCATCATCTTCATCACGCGCCGCATGCTGGAGGTCATATGCGTGTCGCTGTCCACGACCACTGCCGGGCTGCCGACGAGCCGCTTCGAGACGCGCACTTCGCCCACGCGGTCGCCGAGCCGTTCCTTCACAAAATTCGCGAGCAACCTCGCGTCGTCATCGCTCAGGGCACCCGCGGTTTCCTTGTCGATCTTGAGGTCGGCTTTTTCCGCGGCGATGAGGCGCTTTTTGTCGAACTCCCGCAGGTGCTCCATGACAAACTCATCCTGTGGCGCGTAGAGAAACAGCACCTCGTATTTCTTCTCGCGGAAGACTTCGAAATACGGGCTCGCCTCCGCGGCTTCGCGGTTCAGCGCGATCAGGTAATAGATCTCCTTCTGCCCCTCCGGCATGCGGCTCACGTAATCGGCGAGCGACGTGCTCTTGCCCTTCTCCGTGAACGACGACTCGCTCCGGAGCAGCTTCGCCAGCGCCTCGCGGTGCTGGTAATCATTGGCCACGCCTTCCTTGAGGCAGTGCCCGTGCTCGGCGAAAAACTTGTCGAATTTCTCCGGGTCGGCCTTGGCCTCTTCGTCGAGCCACTTCAGCACGCGCTTCGTCAGCACGTCGTTCAACTTCCGCAGCAGCGCGCTATCTTGCATCGTCTCGCGCGAGATATTCAGCGGCAGATCCTCGCTATCGACGACGCCTTTCAAGAACCGCAGCCATTCCGGAAAAAGCCCCTTCGCTTTCGGCTGAATGAGCACCTTGCGGCAATAGAGATTCACCTCGTTCTCGTTGCGCGTCATCGTCAGTTGCTCATAGCTTTTCGGCGGAGCGAAAAGCAGGGCGCGAATTGAAAGCGGAGCGTCGGCGCTGAAGTGCAGGCGGTAGAGCGGCGCCTCGCTGTCATGCCCGACGTAGCGGTAAAACTCCGCGTATTCGTCGTCCGTGATCTCGCTCTTGTTCTTCGTCCAGAGCGCCTGAACGGTATTCACCGCCGTGCCGTTCAGCTCGATCGGGAACGGGACGAAATTCGAATAGTGTTTGATGATCTGCTCGACCCGCGACGCCGTGGCAAACTCCGTTTCCTTGAGCTGCACGACGATCCGCGTCCCGCGCGAAAGCTCGCCCGCGGGCTCGATCTCGTAGCCGGTCTGTCCATCGGAAATCCACAGCCAGCCTTGTTCGCCGGGTTGTGAGGAGCGCGTAAAGACCGTCACCTTTTCCGCCACCATGAACACGGAATAAAAACCGACGCCGAACTGCCCGATGAGATTCGCGTCGCCTTGTTTGGCCTTGAGTTGCTCGAGAAAGGCTTTCGATCCCGAGTGCGCGATCGTCCCGATATTGTCGATCAATTCGCCATGCGTCATGCCGATGCCCGTATCGGTAAAAGTGATCGTCTTCGCCTGGTCGTCCGTCGCGACGTTGATTCTTGGCGGCACTTCCGATTCGTGAATCTCTGCGCCGGAGGTCTGGAGAAACTTCAGCTTCTCGCAGGCGTCCGCGGCGTTCGAGATGAGTTCGCGAACGAAGATTTCTTTGTCGGTGTAAAGGGAGTGCGTGACGATTTCGAGCAACTGCCCGATCTCGGCCTGGAAGGCGTGCTTTTCAGTCGTGGACATAAGGGGCGGAATTTATATGCACGACTCGCGCGCAAGCAAGAGCCGGCGCGCCCCGATCGAAAGCTTGCGCTTTTTGATTCGCCGGCATTTTCTCCGGCTGAGAAAAGCTGCACTCCCGGCGCGTCTGAATGAGAAGCCGCCGCGCAACTCCCAGGGAACTCATTTTCGAACCGCCACGCCCGACTCATGATCGACGAATCGCTCCAGGAACAAGCCGCCCTCTACGCCTCGGGCGCCCTGTCGGCCCGCGAACGCGAGCAGTTCGAACTGATTCTGCACTTTCATCGCGACCTGCGTGTGCTCGTGACGGAGTTCGAGGAAGTGACCACTGCCGCCACCGTCGCCACGCTCCGCGCGGGTGGGCCGCGCCCCTGCCCCACGCTCAAGGCGCGACTGCTCGACACGCTCCCTGGGCGGGTGCAAGAGAGCCCCGCCCGACATGAAGGCTTCGTCATCACGGGGACGGACGGTCTCGTGCTGTGGGTGAATTCCGCATTCACCGAAATGTGCGGCTATGCCCTCGAAGAACTCTGCGGCCGCAAGCTCGGACCCATTCTGCAGGGCGAGAAGACCGACACAATCGTCGCCGAACGGATGCGCCAGGCCGTTCACGACTACCAGCCGTGTCGTGAGAAAATCCTCAACTACCACAAGGACGGTTCAGCGTACTGGGTTGAAATCGCCATCACGCCCATCGTGGACGACGACGGACTGCCGCGCTGGCTCGTGGCCCGCGAGCGCGAGCTGCCCGATCTCGCCGCCGCCTGACACGCCGGTGCGGTTCGCACGGAAATTGGGATTGAGAGATTGCACAACCGCCGCTCGCTGCGCGAAGCTGCGCGCCCTCCTTTTAATCTCCTCAACCCTCCATCCTCTTCTCTCCATGGGACGCCAATGGCTCCAAGCAAAACGTGAAGTCGCCGGCCTGAAAAAAGGCGCGATGATCGGCAAGCTCGTCAAAGAAATCATGGTCGCCGCAAAACTCGGCGGCCCTGATCCCGACGGCAACGCCCGCCTTTTTGCCGCCATCGAAAAAGCGCGGAGACAAAGCGCGAGCCGCGAAGTCATCGAGCGTGCCATCAAAAAAGGCGCGGGCATCGGCGGCGAAAAACTCTCCCTCGAACACGTCGTCTTCGAAGGCTACGCGCCGCACAAAGTGCCCGTCATCGTCGAAGTCATGACCGACAACAACAACCGCACCGCGCCCGAGCTGCGGCTCCTTTTCAAGAAGGGCCAGCTCGGCACCCCTGGCAGCAACAAGTTCCTCTTCGATCACGTCGGCCTCGTCGAAGCGCATCATCCTGACCCGGCGACCGACCTCGAGACCGCCGCCATCGAAGCCGGCGCCAACGAATTCGAACCGCTCGGCCACGACCAGAACGACGACATTCCCGCCGGGACCGCCGGCGCGCGTTTCATCACCGAACGCACCGCCCCCGCCGCCGCCTCGAAATGGCTCGCGCAAAATGGCTGGACCGTCGTGACGAGCGAACTCGGCTACGTCGCAAAAAACTTCCCGACGCTCTCCGACGAACACCGAGCCGAGGTCGGCGAATTTCTCCACGCCCTCGACGAACACGACGACGTCCAGCGCGTCTGGGCGGCCCTGAAGTAATCGGCCTCGGCGGCTCACGGAGAGTGAGCCCCGGACGACACGGATTTCACGGATGGCTTTTCTAGAATCCGCGCAATCCGCGGTCAAAAAAGTTGGTAGCTCACCAGGTGTAAAGCGGGCGAATTGCGCTGGTCGCCGCTCGGATTTCGCGCTTTCCCCTCCTCGGGCCGTCCGTTAGCAAAAGTCTGGCAGGCGGTTCGTGGCAGGGCTCGCCGGCTCACCCCCAAACGAAATCCGCCATGAACACCATCTGGTCCTCCGACCTCGGCAAAGCCTCCATCGGAGAAGCCGTGCGCGACCCGAAAACAGGCTGTCTTGCATTCGTGTGGATGAAGGCTTCCTTCGCCACGAACCCATGTTGCACTTCAAAGTTGAGCCTAGGGATGCTCAATGCGATCACACTCTGTCTCTCAGCAGATGATGGATTAGAAAAACACGATGCCGCACCTCTCCTGGAACGAAGTCCGCGCCCGCGCCATCCGCTTCTCGCGCGAGCATGCCGGCGACCGTTCCGAGAGCGCGGAGAAGCAGACCTTTTGGAATGACTTCTTCCA
>JBBSDS010000241.1:0-8210 GCA_038240495.1 Chthoniobacterales bacterium
CGGCAACCGGGAGGAGTTCACGCAGCGCATTCAGGCTTACATGGAAAAGGCGCTGCGGGAGGCAAAGGTGAACAGCAGTTGGCTGGAGCCGAACGCCGCGTGGGATGGAGCGGTGCGCGAATTTATCGCCGCGATCCTCGCGTCCGGCGGACGCAATCGCTTTCCGCAAAGCATCGCGCCGATGGCCGAACGCGTGGCCCCACTGGGCGCGGTGAACGCGCTCACGCAGACGCTGCTGAAACTCACCTGTCCCGGCGTACCGGATTTTTACCAGGGCACAGAGCTGTGGGACTTCAGCCTCGTCGATCCCGACAACCGGCGCCCTGTGGATTACGCGTTGCGGCAGGGGCAGCTCGAAAGCGTGATGAACGCGGACCCGCGGGAGCTGCTGAGTACGTGGCGCGACGGCCGCATCAAAATGTTTGTCATCCAGCGCCTGCTGGCGGCGCGTCGCGAGCGCGCGGAGATTTTTGCCCGTGGTTCCTATCGCGGTCTCGATCCGCAAGGTTCCTTTTCAACCAGCGTGATTACCTTCGAGCGGCGCTCGGAAAATGCCGCCATGCTCGTCATCGTTCCGCGCCTCACTGCGGTGCTGGGTTTTCCCCCGGTCGGCGAAGTGTGGGCGGATACGCGCGTTGTTCCATCGGTCCCCGGCGCGCGCTGGCGCGACATCTTCACCGGTCGCGAGCACGGCGGCGAAGCGCTCGCCTTGTCGGAAGTGTTCGCCGATTTGCCATTCGCCGTCCTCGCGCAGCAAAGCTGAGGATTATTCTCATCCTCGTGTCATCCTGAGCGGAGTTTCGTCATGGGCGAAGGCGGGACGAAACGGAGTCGAAGGATCCCGGCGCTTCCCTGCAACGTCGCCCGTGAATGCGCGGGATCCTTCGACTACGCTGCGCCCGCCTTGCCGCCTCCGCTCCGCTCAGGGTGACGCGCAGATGCCTTTTGGTTTTACGCCCGCCTGCCGTCTGCGACTCGCCGGATGGCCGCGACCAGTTCGGGCACGTCCACGGGCTTCACGAGGTGTTCTGTGAAGCCCGCTTCGTGACTGCGGCGCACGTCTGCCTCCATGCCATAGCCACTCATCGCGATCCCCGGTACGCTGCGTGTCTCGCGGACGCGGCGCATGATTTCGTAGCCGCTGCCGTCCGGCAGACCGAGATCACTGATCAGCAAATCGAAGGGCTCGCGCTCGGCCGCGGCGCAGGCGCTGGCGACATCGGAAGCGGTGATCACGGCGAAGCCCGCGCGCCGCAGGAGGCGGCTGAGCGTGCGTGCGGTGTCGGGGTGATCCTCGACGAGCAGGAGTGTGAGTTGCGCCGATTTTCCGTTTTGCGCCGGCGTGGCATCCGAGGATTTTTCGATGGCGGCAAACGCTCCAACGGGCAGCTCGATGACGAAGGTCGAGCCGTGACTCGGGCCGGTGCTTTCCGCGCGAATCGTTCCGCGATGCAATTCCACGAGCGCCTTGCAGATCGCCAGTCCAAGACCGAGTCCGCCAAACTGCCGCGTGACGCTGGCGTCACCTTGCTCGAAGGCGTCGAAGATGCGCGGCAGCACCTCGGCCGGAATGCCGATGCCGCTGTCCCGCACCCGCACTTCGCAGCGGTCCCCGGCGAGCCGTTTTGTGGTCACGCGGATCGCGCCTTTTTCGGGCGTAAATTTGATGGCGTTTTTCAACACGTTCCAAAGCACCTGCTGGAACCGCGCCGGATCGACGGCGACCGGCACGCTGTCGTCGAGATCGACCTCGAGATGGATGCCGCGCTCCATCAATTGCGAGCGGCAGATTCCGCAAACCTGCTGCACCGCCTGATTGAGATCGACCGCTTCCAAGGCGAGTTCCAGTTTGCCGGTGGTGATGCGGCTGAGGTCGAGGAGGTCGTCGATGAGCTTCGTCTCCAGCTCGATATTGCGCTTCATCATCGTCAGGTCTTCGCGCAAGTCGGCCCGCAACTGAGGATCGTGCTCGAGCGCCGCGAGGGTCATGAGCACGGGGGTCAGCGGCGTGCGCAGTTCGTGGCTGAGGACGGCGAGGAAGCGGTCTTTGCTTTGGTTGGCGGTCTCCGCGGCGTCCTTGGCCTGCTGGAGCGCGACCTCGAACCGGTGGCGTTCGGTGACATCGGTAAAGTAACAGACGACCCCGTCCTGGCCGTCCGGAAGCGTGACGCGCTGCGCTTCCCAATCGTAAGCCCGCTCTTCACCAAGATCGATGCGTTGCTGAAAAAATTGTGGTGAAATGTAGCGCTCGCCGGTCTCCAACGTATGCCGGAAAATGCCCAAGATTTGGCTCGCGAGTTCCGATCCCCACAGGATTTGCATGACTTCCGAAAAATCGCGCCCCACCAGCGGCCGGACATTGGCAAACGCCGGCAGCGCCAGCGGGTTGACTTGTTGCAGGCGGAATTGCGCGTCGATCACATACACGCCCACGGGGGCATGATCGATGAGTGTGGCGAAGAGCCCGGCATTTTGCCGCAGCGTCTCTTCCGCGTGCTTTTGCCGGGTGATGTCCATGATGGCCGCGACGAGGCCGACGATTTTTCCACTCGCATCATGCTCGGGCGCATAAGCGCAACGCATGAAGTGAGCGCCGAGTTTTCCGGAGGGAAGGGAGATTTCAAACTCGAGGGCTTCGCCCGTCAGGACGCGCTCCAAATACGGGTAGATGCTCGCATACGCGGCCTCGCCCACGACCTCGGGAATTCGTTTCCCGAGCACTTGCTGGCGGCGCAGACCCAGCCGCGCGGCATACGGTTCGTTGACGAATTTGTAGCGATGGTCGCGATCGCATTGCGCGATCAGGACGGGCGCGATGTCGGTGATCAGACGGAGCTGCCGGGCGCTCATCGCCAGCTTTTCTTCGCTGAGTTTGCGATCCGTGATGTCGCGGATCGTCGCGAGAAAACCATTTGCAGCGCCGTTTGCGTCCCGCAACTGGATCACGGACGATTCGACATAAATCTCCGCTCCGCCGCGCGTGATGTGAATGCTTTCACCACGCCACGAACCCGTCTCTCGAAGCAACCCGATCGAGGACGACTCGTCGTCATCGCGAAACCAGCGGCTCGTCCACAGGACGTGCAATGGCTGGCCCAGTGCATCCGTCGTCCGGACGCCGTATTGCTTTTCCGCGGCGGCATTCAAATACGTCACCCGCTCTTCCCCATCCACCGCCACCACGGAATCGCTAATCTGCGCGAGGATGTCGCCGCGAAAGCGGTTGGATTCCGCCTCCAATCCTTGAAGGGTAAAGATCTGCGGGCCCGCTGCGGCTTCGACGACGAGCGCATCGACCTCGCCGCTGCGAATCGCTCGCAAGGCTTCCTCCGCATTTTCCAGCCGCGCGCGCAACGCGGCCATTTCCGCAAGGACATCCTCAGGTGGGGGATTTTCCGGATTCATGGCACGAGGCGCGGTCAAGCCGGGGACACGCCATCGGTCCCCTGGTGCAAATCCAGTCCGAGGAGAATGCGTTCGGTTTGAGACAGGTCGCCGATGAATCGCCGCAAAGGAGCGGGCAGCTTCTTGATCAAAGTCGGCGCGGCGATGATCTGCTCCTCCTTGGCGCGGCTCGGATGCCGAGAGATGTCCACGACTTCCAGATCGTAGCGCCCGCGAAGGTGCTCTTCGCAGATTTTACGAATGTTGACGATCGCTCGCATCGAGTGCGGGGTCGTGCCGACGACGTAAAGTTCTAACACGTAATGCTCGCCGCGGGGCGCCGGAGTCGCATCGTCAAATCCGGCCCGGTGGTTCCCTGTCGATGTGGCGTTCCCGGACATGAAAACAGTCAGGGCTTCACCGGCTGCATGTCGAGACCGACGAGCACGCGATCCTCGTTGGAAAGGTCGCCGATGATTTTTTTGATGGGCGCGGGAAGCCGACGCACGAGTGTCGGAATGGCCAGGATCTGGTCGCCGGCGGCGAGTTGCGGGGTTTTCACCAGGTCGATGACTTCGATGCGATATTGCCCGGCGAGGTGCGTCTCGCAGATGCGCTTGAGATTGGCAAAAGCGGCGAGCGACTTGGCCGACTGGCCGGCGACGTAGAGCCGCAATTCATAAGCGGGTGCTGGTTTCACGAGCGTCCTTTCGTCCGGCCCTTGCCGGTGCGGGCCGCGCCCCGCCGGCGCGCCATCGCATCGACGCTGTCTTGGCTGGTCCTTTGCTGGACCTTCTCGTGGGCGATGGCGAAGTCCACCTCGGCGGTTTCCGCTACGGCCTCGGCGCGGAGAGCGGAGATCTGCGCTTCGATCGCCTGACGGCGGCTGGCGAGCTGGCGCAGCCTGCGTTCATGATCGTCGCGGCGCATTTCTTCGGTGGCCCGCTCCTGCGCTTCCTGCGCCACCCGAGCCGTCCCGGTCAGCACCCCTCCATTTCCGAGATACACATCCACGAGGTCCAGGCCTGCCTCGCTGAAGACGAATTCGCGCACCTGATTCGAGTGCGCCATTCCGCGGGCTTTCAGCACGAAAAGTGTGCGGTTGCGTTCGCCGCGGTGCTCGTGATTTCGGAGCAGCAGCCAGACGTCCATCAGCGAGGAGACGCCCACTTGCGAATCCTCCGGCGCGGTCGTGCCAGCGCCTTCGCTGGTCAGGCTGGTGAAGATCGCGGTGATCTGCTCCATCTTTAAAAAATCGATGAGCCGCATGAGGGTGGGCTTAACCTCCGTCTCGTTGTCATCCGTCGTCAGATTGCTGATCGGATCGATTGCGACCACGGCGGGGCGAAAGGCACTCACTATGTCGTGCATCGTCACGAGATGCTGCTCCAGGCCGTGAAGCGTGGGGCGGGACGCGTGGATTTGCAGCAAACCCTTTTTCAACCACCGCTCGAGGTCGATGCCGATCGAGCGCATATTGCGCACGATTTGCGGCGGCGATTCTTCATAGGCGAAGAGCAAGGCGCGTTCGCCCCGCTGACAGACGGTATCGATGAACTTCGCGCAAATACTGCTCTTCCCGGTGCCTGGTGAGCCGGAGATTAGCAGGCTGCTGCCGCGAAAAACGCCCCGCCCACCGAGCATCTCGTCGAGCCGGGCGATGCCCGTCAGCACCCTTTCCTCCGAAGCCTTATGGTCGAGCTTCAAAGACGTGATCGGCAGCACCGAAAGGCCGCGCTCGCCGATCAGAAAAGGGTATTCATTCGTCCCGTGCGCCGAGCCGCGATATTTCACGATCCGCAATCGCCGCGTGGAGATTTGGTCGGTGACCCGGTGGTCGAGCGTGATCACGCAATCCGCCACATATTCTTCCAGGCCGTAACGCGTGATCGAAGCCTCGCCCTTTTCACCGGTGATGATCGCCGTCATGCCGCGATCCTTCAGCCAGCGGAAAAGGCGGCGCAGTTCCGCGCGGAGGATCGCGTGGTTGGGCAGCCCGGCGAAGAGCGCCTCCACCGTATCCAGCACCACGCGCTTCGCACCGATGGAGTCGATGGCGTGTCCCAGTCGAATGAACAGACCCTCGAGATCATACTCGCCGGTTTCCTCAATCTCGCTGCGCTCGATGTGCACATGATCGAGGACGATTTTTTTCTGCGCGGCAAGCTTCTCCAGGTCGAAGCCGAGGGAGCGGACATTGGCTGTCAGTTCCGCCGCATTTTCCTCGAACATCATGAAAACGCCGGACTCGCCGAACTGCGTCGCCCCGCGCACGAGGAATTCGGTGGCGAGCATCGTCTTCCCCGCACCGGCACTGCCGGAGACGAGCGTGGGGCGGCCGGTGGGGAGCCCTCCGCCGGTGATTTCATCGAGCCCCTGAATGCCGGTCGGAGATTTGGGCAAAAGGGGAAAAGCGTGGGTCGGGGAGGGTGGGCGCTTCATGAGCGTATTTCGAATACTTCGGGTTTCGTTCAGGTTGTGGCCGCCGGTATTTTGCTGGCCAGCCGCGCGATCGCCTCGTGCAAGGCGGGGAACTCCACGGGCTTGGTCAGGTGCTCGGAAAATCCCGCGTCCCGGCTGCGTTCGAGATCGTCTTCCATGCCGAACCCACTCATCGCAATCGCGGGTGGACGATCGCCGCGCTGCTCTCCGATGCGTTCCAGCAAATCGGTGCCGCGGCCATCCGGCAGGCCGATGTCGGAAACCAGCATGTCAAATTCGTATTCCCGCACGACTTGCAAAGCCTGCGCGATGCTCGACGCCGTCCGAACCGTGTAGCCGCGCCGCGTCAGCAGCCGCTCCAGGGTCGCCAGCGTGTCGGCGTGATCCTCGACGACGAGGAGGCGAAGTCCGTCGCGGACCGAAATCGGCGGCGACGGCACGGCCGTCGGTTCGTTGGCCGGCGCAGCGCAGGGCAGACGAATCACAAACCTCGTCCCTCGATTGAACCCGGCGCTCTGCGCGACGATGCTGCCGCCGTGCATCTCGACCAGCGCCTTGCAGATGGCGAGGCCCAGCCCAAGCCCGGACTGCGTGGTCCGTGTGGCCTGCTCGAAAGCGTCGAAAATGCGCTCCAGTTTTTCCGGCGCGATGCCGACTCCTTGATCGGCGATTTCGACGGTCAGGCAGCCGTTCTCGCTCGAAGTTCGCAAGGTGATGGAGCTGTCTTCCGGGCTGAACTTCGCGGCGTTGGTCAGCAGATTCCAAAAGATCTGCTGCAAACGCGCGGGATCGCCGCGCACATGGAATTGAAGCGCATCCATCTCCTCCTCGACGCGCAGCCGACGAATCGTCAAATCGGGGCGACAGATTTCCAGGGCGTGCCGGAGCACTTCATGGAGATCGACCGGTTGAAGATCGAGACGCAGCTTGCCGTTGCGGATGCGCGCAAGATCGAGCAGGTCGTCGATCAGGCGCGCTTCCAGCCGCACATTGCGCCGGATGGTCTCGATGCACTCGCGAGTGGCAGGGGAGCAGTCACTCTCTTCCAGCAGCGTGACCGCGTGGACGATGGGTGAAAGCGGCGTGCGCAACTCGTGCGAAAGCATCGCGAGGAAGCGGTCCTTCGCCGCGTTGGCCTCTTCCGCCTCCGCCTGCGCGGATTCCGCGCGGATGCGCCGCTCGCGTTCGTCGGCTTCGCGCATCAGCGACTCATTGCGCGCGGCCAGCTCCACGTTCGCGACGCGCAGCGCTTCTTCCGCGGCTTTCGCCGTGCGGTTCATCTCGGCGAGAGCCCGCGTCTTTTTGAAAAGATCGACGAAGACGTTCACCTTCGAGCGCAGCACTGCGGGGTTGATCGGTTTAGTCAGGTAATCTACCGCGCCGACATCGTAGCCGAGGACCGCGTGTTCATCCTCGCGGTAGTGCGCGGTCAGAAAAATAATCGGGATGTGCTGCGTGCGCCGGCGCTGCTTGATCATTTTGGCCAGCTCGATGCCGCTCATGTCGGGCATCTGCACGTCGAGCACGATGGCCGCGAAGTCGCCATCCAGCAGCGCGAGCAGCGCGGCGGCCCCCGTCTGCGCTTGCGCCAATTGGTAGCTCGCGCTGTCGAGCACACTTTCAATCGCGAGGAGGTTCCTCGAGTCGTCATCGACGACGAGCACCCTCGGCGTGTCGGGACTGGTGGAGTCGGCGGGCATGGAGATCGTGGGTTAGCGATGCAGCCACACGCGGAGCAACGAGAGCAGTTGGTCCGTGTCCACGGGCTTGGCGATGTAATCGCTCGCTCCCGCCTCGAGGCATTTTTCGCGGTCGCCCTTCATCGCCTTGGCGGTCAGCGCGAGGATCGGCAGATGGCGGAACTCGGGCAGCCGCCGGATTTCGCGCATCGTTTCGTAGCCGTCCATCTCCGGCATCATGATGTCCATGAGCACGATAGCGAGATCGTCGTGAGACTTGATCAAGTCGATGGCCTGTCGCCCGTTGGTCGCGCTCAGAATTTCCATTTCCTGATTTTCCAGCACCGTGGACAGGGCGAAAATGTTGCGCGCGTCGTCGTCAACGACCAGCACTTTGCGCCCGCGCAGCACTTCGTTTGTGCTGTGCAGCCGCTCCAGCATTCGCTGTTTGCCCTCCGGCAGGTCGGCCAGGACGCGATGCAAAAATAGTGCAGTCTCGTCGAGCAGCCGCTCGGGCGATTGCACGTCTTTCAGCACGATGCTTTTCGCCATCGTCCGCAGCCGCGTCTCTTCGTCCGCCGACAAATCCTTGCCGGTGAAGACGACGACCGGAACATCGCGCAGCGACGGCTCCGCCTGAATGCGCTCAAGCAGTTCGAAGCCCGTCATGTCGGGCAGACGCAGATCGAGCACGCAGCAGTCGAA
>JBBSDS010000242.1:0-8190 GCA_038240495.1 Chthoniobacterales bacterium
AGGCTGATCGTCAAAGGCACGCCGGTGACTTCGGCGGCGTGCCGGGCGCGCGCCATCGCGGTGGAGTCGCTTTTCTCCAGCCGCAGGATCACGCCGCGGCACGGGCGATAGCGGAAGACATTCGATTCGCAGCGCAGGGCTGACGGATCGTGATCGAGGGCGAAATGGTTCGCCCACGCCGCGCGGTAATCATTCTTCGCCACGGCCGCGTCGCTCAACCGGTAAAAGCTCAGCACATAATTTGGCCCGCCCGCTTTCGCGCCCGGCCCGATGCAAGACTTCTTCCAACCGCCGAAGGGCTGCCGCTGCACGATCGCGCCGGTGATCGGGCGATTGATGTAAAGATTGCCCGCCTGCACCTGCTCGCGCCACCACGCGATCTCCGCGGGGTCGAGCGAATGAATGCCCGCAGTGAGGCCGAAGGCGGTGGCGTTCTGCCATTCGGCAGCTTGCGCGAGCGAGTCCGCGCGCATGAGGCCAAGCACGGGGCCGAAGCATTCCGTCTGGTGAAACCAGGAGCCGGGCCGCACGCCGAGCCGGATGCCGGGCGTCCAGGCGCACGGATCGTCGCCGATCTGGCGCGGTTCGAGCAGCCATTCTTCGCCGTCGTCGAGCGTGGTCAGGCCGCGGCGCAAATCCTGGCCCGGCTCGGTCACAAGCGGTGTGACGACGCTGCGCACGTCCGTCGGAGCACCCACGGGCAGACTCGCCGCGGCGTCGCGAAGTTGCCGGCGGAAAGCCGGGTCGTCATACACTTCGGCTTCGAGGATCGCGAGGCTCGCCGCACTGCACTTTTGTCCCGAGTGCCCAAAGGCGGAGCGCACGAGATCCTTGATCGCCAGCTCGCGATCCGCCTGCGCGGTGACGATGAGCGCGTTTTTTCCGCTCGTCTCGGCGAGCAGCGGCAGCGACGGCCGCCAGTCCTGGAATTTGCGCGCCGTCTCGTAGCCGCCGGTGAGAATCACGCACGCCAGGCGCGGGTCGGTGATGAGCGCGCGGCCCGTGGTGCTGTCGCACGGGAAAAAGTGGAGCACTTCGCGCGGCACGCCCGCGGCCCAAAGCTGACGCACGAGCAGCCACGCGATTTGCGAAGTGGCGCGCGCGGGCTTGAAGACCACGCTGTTCCCCGCCATGAGCGCCGCGAGCACTCCGCCGGCCGGAATGGCGTAGGGAAAATTCCACGGCGACACGACCGCGACGATGCCGAGCGCTTCCGCCTGCACGCCCGCGGGCGCCTCGGCGGTGCGGGCGTAGTAGCGCGCGAAATCGATCGCCTCGGAGACTTCACCGTCCGCGTCGTGGATCGCCTTTTTCCCATCCACGCGCAGACAGGCGAGGGCGTTGAAACGCTGCGCGCTCATGAGTTCGGCGGCGAGGTTCAGAATTCGCGCGCGCTCCGCCACGCCGCTCGCGGCCCACGCGGGCTGCGCCGCTGCGGCTGCGCCGAGCATCGCGTCGAGCGCAGGCAGCTCCGGCAGCGTCGCGGGCTGCCATGCGTCGATCGCATCCGCGAGCACCCGGCGCCGGGGTGCCTGGGTCCAGTCGGTGTCGGGCTCATTTTCAAACTCGACCGCAAACGCCGGCTGGACCGCGGAGGCCGCGCGGCGCGAGTCGGCGGAGACGGTGAGGCGCTCGTTCCAACCCTGCACAAAACGCTCGCGCTGCCGGTCCCACTCGAGCGAACCGGGACGCATCGCGAACATGTCGCGGAGGAAATTTTCCGGCGCGGTGTTCTCATCGAGACGGCGCACGAGATACGCCATCGCGCTGAGGAAATCGTCGCTGCGCACCGCCGGAGCGTAGAGCAGCAGCCCGCCCGCCGCATCGCGCACCGCTCGCGCCTGGTGATTGGCCATGCCTTCGAGCATTTCGATTTCCACAAACTGCGCTACGCCGTTGTCCTCACGCAGCGTGAGTGCCAGCGCGACGTCGAAGAGATTGTGGCTCGCGACACCGAGCCGCACGGCGCGGGCGTTTTCCGGCGCGCAGCCGTATTCGAGCAGACGGCGGAAATTCGCATCCGTGTCGGCCTTGAACGGATACGGCGCGGGATGCCAGCCGTGCAGTTCCGCCTCGACGGATTCCATCGCGAGGTTCGCGCCTTTCACGAGGCGAATCTTGATCGGCGCGCCACCCGCGGCCACGCGCCGCCGCGCCCATTCCGTCAGCTCGCGCTGCGCGGCGCAGGAGTCCGGCAGATAAGCCTGGAGCACGATGCCCGCGGAAAGCGCGTGAAACTCCGGCTCGTCGAGCACGCCGCGAAACGCCGCGATGGTCAGCGCGAGATCGCGGTATTCCTCCATGTCGAGGTTCACAAATTTTCCGCCCTGCGCCGCCGCGCGGTAGAGCGTGCGCAGCCGTTCCTGGATCGCCACGAGCGTCTCATCCCACGCGAGCAGATTGATCTGGCTGAAGATCGCGGAGATTTTCACCGAGATGTAATTCACCGCCGGATCGGCGAGATGCCCGAGCACCGCCTCCATCCGGTGCGTGGCTTCCTCCTCGCCGAGCACGGCTTCTCCGAGGTGGTTGAGATTGATGCGAAAACCTTCCGCCGTCCGCGTCGTGAGGTAGCGATTCAGCGGCTCTTTTTCACCGGGCAAAATCACCCGCGCACTATCCGCGCGCATCCGCGCCGCGACCGCCTTCATCACCACACCAGGCAGCACGAAACTGCCAGCCGCGCCCGCGCAGATCATCGCGCGATCCAGCAGCGGCGGATACTGCGGCACACCAAAGGCGCTGAGCAATCCGCGCCAGCGCCGAGCCTCGATCGCGGGATCGTGGCTGCGGAAAACTTCATCGACCATGGCGAAGGTGAACGCCTTCCCGGCGTCGTCGTCCATCAAGCGCCCGAGCTTCGCCGCCTCGGCGAGTTCCGCGCGCGTTTGCTGTGCGAGCGCCGTGGCCAGCAATCGCTCCGCCAGCGCCGCGGTGCGCTCGCAAATGTCAGGATTCGCGCCGGTCGCAGGTGCGGGAAAAGACGTGGAAGAAGAAGACGTCGCGGGCGAGAGCGGGTCCGGGGAAGGAACGGTGGCAGTCATGGAACGAGAATGCCGCGGAAAAGCATTCCGGTCGTGGCGATATTCCCGCCGGGAGATGCCGAAAAAATACAAAACGAGTGGAAATTTTCTGCGCACGGCAGGACGATGGCCTTGATTCGCCCATGCCCGCTCAACCTTCCTCCGCGCGGTATCGCACGCTGCGCGATGCCATTCTCACCAAAGCCCCCGGACTGGAGGCGGCCGAGATCCTTTTCGACACGATCGGCGACGTCCTCTTTTGCGTGAAGGATCGCGCGCGGCGTTATGTCGCGGCCAACGATGCGTTCATTCGCCGGGCCGGATTGCGCCATCGCGCGGAACTGCTCGGACGCACCGCGCGCGAAGTTTTTCCCGCGATTCTCGCCGCCGGCTACGAGCAGCAGGACGACGAGGTTTTTTCCAAAGGCACGACGGTGCGCGACCGACTGGAGATGATCACGCAGCCCGATGGCGGCTTCGGCTGGTTCGTCTCGCAAAAGGTCGCCGTGAAGTCGGCCTCCGGGGAAGTGATCGCGCTCGCCGGCATCTCGCGCGATCTCGACACACCCGCCACGCAAGGCCGCGAACTCGGCGCCCTCGCGGGCGCGCTGAATACGCTGCATCGCGACTCCGCCGAGCCGCTGCGGATCGAGGAGCTGGCCAAAAAATCGGGCCTTTCGTGGAGCCAGTTCGCTCGCCGCACCCGCCGCGTCACCGGACTCACGCCGCGCCAGCTTCTTACCAAAGCTCGTGTCGAAGCCGCCGCCAAAGCACTGCGTGATTCCGACAAGCTGCTCTCCTCTATCGCCATCGAATGCGGCTTCTACGATCAGGCCGCGTTCAGCCGGCATTTCCGCGCCGCGACCGGTCTCACGCCCGGTGAGTATCGTCGGGCCTTTCGCAAGTCGTGACGATTGTCTTCCGGGTGAATTGGCCCGCTGATGTGAGCCTGATCGATAATGACGAGAGGGATCGGCTTTAGCGCGGATTTTCCGCCATGAGTCGTTTGAGGAAGGGCAGGACGAGCAGCAGGAGCACGACGCCACCACCGGCCATCCAGACGATGCGCAGGTAGAGCCCGGAGATTTCCGCGGGGCTTTCGGCGCTGACGCTGCCGGCAAACAAACCCGCCAGCAGATTGCCGAGTGCGGTGGCCAAAAACCACAAGCCCATCATCTGGCCGACGTAGCGCGCGGGCGCGAGCTTCGACACGGCGCTCAGCCCGACTGGGCTGAGGCAGATTTCGCCGATCGTGTGGATGAGCCACGTCGGCAGCACCTTGTTTCCTGTAGTGGCGAGGCGCGCGGCGGCGACCATGACGAGGAAGCCGAGCGCGAGCATCACGAGGCCCCAGGCAAATTTCGCCGGGATCGACGGGTCGAGATGGCGTCGCGCGAGTCGCACCCAGAGCGAGGCGAAGACGGGCGCGAGCGTGATGATGAAGACGGGATTCAGCGCCTGAAACCAGCCGGCGGGAACCGCAAAGCCGAACACCGTGCGGTCGGTATAGCGATCGGCGAAAAGACTCAACGACGAGCCGGCCTGCTCGAAGCCCGACCAAAACACCGCGCTGACCACGAGCAGCACGAGAATCGCGCCGACGCGTTTCTTTTCCCCTGCATCCAGCCGGCCAAAGGCAAAGACGCTCCCGATGAAAACTGCGCGCCGGTGAAGGCGAGCGCCACGACGACGACGAGCGCCGCGACTCCCGCGCGCACCAGCCACCAGCCGCGTGCGCGGCCCGCGGTGTCACCTTGCGGCTGCAAGCCGGCCTCGCCGAGATGGCGCGCGGTGAAGCGAAATTGCACGAGCCCGAACACCATGCCGACACCGGCGGCGGCGAAGCCATAGTGCCAGTTGAACTTTTCCCCGAGCCAACTGCACACGAGCGGGCCGAGCGCCGCGCCGAGATTCACGCCCATGTAAAAAATCGTGTAGCCCGCGTCGCGCCGGGCGCCGCCTTCGGGGTAAAGCTGCGCGACCATCACGCTCATGTTCGGCTTCAGCAGGGCGGTGCCGATGATGATGAGCAGCAGGCCGAAGAAAAAGGTCCGAGTGAAAGGCAGCGCGAGCGTGAAGTGCCCGAGCGCGATGATGCATCCGCCGATCCAGACCGCACGCTGCGCGCCGAGCAGGCGGTCGCCGATCCAGCCGCCGGGCAGCGCCGCCAGATACGCGAAGGACGTGTAGAGCCCGTAGATTGCCGTCACCGTGCGATCGTCGAGTCCGAAGCCGCCTTTTTTTACCGCGTCCACCATAAAGAGCACGAGCAGCGCGCGCATGCCGTAGTAGCTGAAGCGCTCCCACATCTCCGTGAAGAAGAGCGTGAGCAGCCCGCGCGGATGTTTCGTCGGCAGCGAGTCGGCGGAAGTTTGCGCGGTCATCGACGTGGCTTTTTGCAGGCGCGCGCGCACGAGGTCGGCGAGGTATTTCACCGGCACGGAGCCTTGCTCCAGCACCGCTTCGTGGTAGCGCCCGAGATCGAAGGTCGGGCCGGCTTCACGCTGAATCTGCTGACGCACTTGCATGAACGCGGTGCGGCCGGCGAAGTAGGTCGAAAGCTGCACGGAGCTTTGTTTGGCGCGGATCACTTTCAACCGCGCGTTGCCTTTGCTCTGCATCATCTCCTCGTTGACGAAGCGCTCCGCTTCCTCGTCGGTCATCTGCGTGCAGTGCATCTGGTGATCCAGGACCGCATTGCCCGCGGCCAGGAGCAGGAAACGCAACTGCATGAAACGCAGCTCGAGATCGCCCGCGCCATAGCCCTGATCGAGCATCATCTGCTCGGTATAGACGGCCCAGCCTTCCTCGAAGACGCCGGTCGCTTGTTCCGGTCGCAATGTCTTGGTTCGAAACACGCCGCGAGACACGGAAAGCAGCCCAAGGTCCCGTGAGCGCCGGATCGAATCCCACGATGCCAAGTCCGGAACGCGCCACCTCACCACGTTCCAGCCTTTGTTCAAATACGTCGCCGAATCGGTGGAAAATGAACAAGACGGATGGCGACGATTCCGGCATTCTAACCGTCCCCATGAATCAGCCTCCCGCTCCCCCCTCTCGTCATCGTCGCGTTGCTCCGCGTGTCGTGGTCTCGGCGTCGTCTGCCGGTGGGGCGCGGATTTTTTTCATCGTTCTCTTCGCCGCGTTGCTGGTCATCGGTTTCCTGTTTGCGGACTCGAAGGGCTGGGTGCGGCAGAAAACCGAGGCTCCCGCGACACCGGCGCCCGTGGTCGTGGCAGCGACGCCGGCGCCGGCGACTCCTCCGCCGGTGGTCGAGGTGGTGAAGGCACCGGAGCCAGTGCCGGAGGAAAAGCCGAAGCCGCCCACGCCCGAGGAGTTGCTGCAATCGCGGATCGACGCGGCGCGCGCCGTCGCGGGGTTGCGCACGCCGATGGCGCGCGGGGATTTTGCGGGCGCGACGAAGGTGCTCGACGAATGGTTGCAGGCGAATCCGGGGCATTTGCAAACGGACGCCGTGCAGGGGCAGGCGGAGCGCTTCCGGGCGGCTGCGGAGGTAATGCCCACGCTGCTCGCGAAGCCGGCAGCGCTGGTCGGCGCGAAGATCGGCACGGGCCCGGCGGCGTGGACGGTGGTGAGCGTGACGAACGAGCGGCTCAACTGCCGCGTGCAGTCGCAATTCGGCGCGGTCGATCGGCCGATCGAGATTGCTTCGCTGCCGGGGGCGGCGCTCGTGCCGCTGCTCAAGGGCGCCGACGCGGCGAACCAGACGACGCTGGCCGCGACGTATCTGCTCGGCTTGGGGAGAAGCGCGGAAGCACGCGCGGCGATCCCGGCGGCTTCGCCAACGAAAGACGCACTCCTCGCCAGCGCGACGGCGTGGGAAAAACTCGCGCGCGACTACGCGGTACTCGTGGCGCTCGAGGGCACCGAGACGCTCATCAAGCGCGGCGACTTCGCCGGTGCCGGCCAGCGCCTCGACCAGACGGTGAAGGCCGCGGGCGATCACGACTTCATCAAGACGACTTACGCGGAGAAAATCACCGACTGGAAACAACGCATCGCCAGCGCGCCGCCGCCGCCGCCGGTGGTCGCGGCCACGCCGGCGCAGGTCGCATCTTGCACCGCGCCCGGTGCCAAGCCCGCGGCGGGCCTGCCTCCGGCGCCCACGGCGATCGTCGATGCCGCGCGCAAAGCCCTGCTCGATGGCGTGTCCGTCGCGCCGCGGATCGGCTCGCAAGGACCGGTCGCCATGTATGGAGCCGCGGCCTTTCCGCTCCTCACGATCGGAGAGGATAAGAACCCGGTCGCGGTGGGCGCCGCGGGCATCTCGGGCAAAGGCCGCGCGGTGATCTTCGGCCACACCGGCTACATTTCCACCGGGAGTCAAAATGACGGCGACCTGGGCAAGCTGACGCTCAACGCCGTGCAGTGGTGCGGGCAAAAAACGAAACCGCGCGTGGGCTTCATGGGCTGCGACATCGGCGGCTTTCTCGATCAGCACGGGCATCAGGCGCAGAAATTTTCCGGGCCGCTGAAGAAGGGCGCCTTGAAGAACTACGACGTCGTCATCATGAATGTGGGCGGCTTGAACGACGAAGCGGAAGCGACCGCGCTCAAGGAATACCTCGATGGCGGCGGCGGCGTCATCGCGGCCATGACGGGCTGGGCCTTTCCTCAACTCAACTCGGGTCGGCAGCTTTATGAAACGAACCGCGCCAACTACGCGCTCGCCGGAGCCGGCCTCGGCTTTACCGACGCGAGCGCCGGCGGCAGCGCGAGTAATCTCCAGGCACAAAAAGAACCCGCGCCGCTGATGAACGCCTACACCGCGATCATCGCTTTGCAGCAGCGCTTCGCGACCGCGCCGGTCAACTCCTTCGCCTCGCTCGCGCCGAAATCCGCCGCCCCAGCCGCGCCCGCGGAACTGGGCAGCGACGAAGTGCAGCAGGCGGCCAAGAGCCTGCAACTCGCGCTCGCCGCGATGCCGCCCGCGAGCCGCGGACCCTTTGTGCAAAATCTCTCGACCATGCTCGTCGGCGGAAAACCGATCGTCCCGTCGAAGGAAGATCCGCTCATCGCGGGCGCTGATGACGACAAGCGTGCGCAGGCCAGCGCGCAGGCGCGACTGCTGAAATTCCTCCCGGCCGAGGCCATCGTCGCGCACCCGGCCGCGGCTGCATTTCCCGGACGCGTCCCCGCTGGCGCG
>JBBSDS010000243.1:0-8162 GCA_038240495.1 Chthoniobacterales bacterium
ATTCGGGTCGATGTCCGCAGTCAGGGGCGACACGTCGCCGTGCGCCAGCTTCTGTGCGGCGACGGAGGCGATCATGGCGGCGTTGTCGGTGCAGAGCGCGAGTGGCGCGAGGAGCAGGTCCAGCCCATGCGCTTCACAGGCGGCGCGCATTTTTGTCCGCAGACGGGAATTGCAACTCACGCCGCCGCTCATCGCGACGACACGATGGCGCGTGACCTGTGCGGCTTGCAGCGTCTTCGCCACGAGCACGTCCACGACCGCTTCTTGAAACGACGCGCACAGGTCTGGAAGCGGTAGCGTCGGGAGCTTTGGCAGCAGGTAGCGCACAGCGGTCTTCAGCCCGCTGAAGCTGAAGTGGAAATCTCCGGAATCGAGCATGCTCCGCGGGAAATCGAAGCGTGCAGGATCGCCCTCGGTCGCGAGACGATCGACGTTCGGGCCGCCGGGATACGGCAAGCCGAGCAGCTTGCCGACCTTGTCGAAAGCCTCGCCCGCCGCGTCGTCCTGCGTCTGCCCGAGCAAGCGATAACGACCGTACGCTTCGATCTCGACGAGCAAAGTATGCCCACCGCTCACGACTAGAGCGACGGCCGGTCGCACGCCCTCGGGCGTGCCAAAGAAGGGAGAAAGGAGATGCCCCTCGAGATGGTTCACCGCGAGGTAAGGCTTGCCATAGCCCACCGCCAGACCTTTCGCCGCCGAGGCGCCGATCATGAGTGAAGTCGCCAGCCCCGGACCGCACGTCGCCGCAAACGCATCGACTTGATCGAGCGCCAGACCGGACGCCTCCAGCGCCCGCTGGATCACAGGTTTCAACGCGCGGAGATGATTGCGCGATGCGACCTCTGGCACCACGCCGCCGTAGGCTTGATGCAGGGCAATCTGCGACGCCACTTCGCTGGCGAGCAGCTCTCCGTCACGGAGAATGGCGACGGCGGTTTCGTCGCAGGACGTTTCAATCGCCAGGACCACCCGCGAACTGCCGTTCGCCTCCACTCAATTCGCCGACGCTTTCTTCGCGCCTGCGGTCCGTTCCGCGTAGATCATCACGCCTTTCAGCGCATCGACCGCTCGCTCGAGTTGGGTGTCGTGGAAATTCGCGAGGTCTTTGCGCTCCGGCTCGGTGGAACCATCCTCCCGACGCTGCAACATGAGCATTCGCTCCTGCTCCGGCGTGAGTGTGGCGCGGATCGTTGGAGCCACGCCGTGCTCGTGAATGACTTGTTTGCTGGGCGTATAATATTTGGCCGTCGTGAGGCGCATCGCGGAGCCGTCCTGAAGCTGGATGACGCTCTGCACCGAGCCTTTGCCGAAGGTGGTTTCGCCCACCAGAATCGCGCGGTTGAGATCCTTCAGCGCGCCCGCGACGATCTCCGAACCACTCGCGCTGCCACCATTGATGAGGATCGCCAGCGGATAACGCGGCCGCTGTTTTACCGAGTCCGCCGTCCGATAAGTCCGGCTCTGCGAGGGGACTCGTCCCTCGGTGGAAACCACGAGCGTTTTCGGAGGCAGGAATTGACCCGCGACATCGACCGCGGAATTGAGCAAACCGCCGGGATTGTAGCGGAGATCGAGGACCAGCGCCTGCAATCCGTTCTTCTCCAACTCATCCAGTTTTCTCGCGAGATCTTCCGCCGTCGGCACGTTGAACTGTGTGATCCGCGCGTAGCCGATCTTGAATTCGCCGCCAAGATCCGGCGGAAGGATCTTCGCGTCCTTCACGCTCGCCACTTTGATGTTCTCCCGGACGATCGCGAAATCTTTGATCTCCTTGGTCGCCGCGCGCAAAATGGTCAGAGTCACCTTTTGGCCGGGCTCTCCGCGCAGCAGGTTGATCGCTTCGTTCAGGTCCATTTTCTCCGTGGATTGCCCGTTGATCTTGATGATCTGGTCGTTGGGCAACAGCCCCGCCTTGAAGCCCGGCGTATCCTCCATCGGTGAGACGATGACGAGGTTTCCATCGCGCTGCGAGACGACCACACCGAGTCCGCCGAACCGGCTGTTCGTATCGTCCTGCATGCCTTTGAAATCCTTGGGCTCCATGAATTGCGAGTGCGGATCGAGGTTGCCCAGCATCCCGCGCATCGCCGCATGGGTCAGTTCTTCGTAGCTGACTTTCTTCTCGTCCACGTAATCCTGCCGGACGAGTTGCAGCGCGCGGGCGAAAACGGCGATGCTCGCGTAACCGGAATCGTCCTTCTCTGTCGCGCCAATCGCCTTATAGACGCGCACCCCGACGGCGACATTAAAAACGACCAGAAGAACGAGGAGACTTTGGAAGAGCCGCTTTTTCATGGGCGAAAAAGTATCACGCACGCTGGTCTTGTCCACGACCTTGCCGGGCGCATCGTGATCTGTTAGCGGTCCGGCATGGGGGTCGATGTGCAGGACCAGCTTTTTTACACGATGAAGATGGTCCGAGGCATCACCTTGAAAAAAGTGCTCGAACTGCTCGCCGAGAGCGTCGAGGCCACGGTAAAAAAGTATTCGCTCCCGGCGCTCCTCACCATTTTTCAAAAGGCGTGCGACGCCGTCGCATTCGCCCATGCCAGGGGCGTGATCCACCGCGACCTCAAGCCCGAGAACATCACGCTCGGCGACTTCGGCAGCGTGATTGTCATGGATTGGGGCCTGGCGAAAGTGATGCCGCGTGGAGATGCCGCGGTCCCCGGCGGCTCCATCGCGCGCAGCGGCCTCCACTCCGCGCGTGCCGCGGAGCCGGAGTTCGGCAGCACGATGGCCGGCGCCATCATGGGCACGCCCACCTACATGAGCCTCGAGCAGGCACGCGGCCAAGTCGAGACCCTCGATGCCCGCAGCGACATCTTCGCCCTCGGCGCGATCCTCTTTCACCTCCTCTGCCTCCGGCCTCCCGTCAGCGGAAGCAGTGCGCTGGAGATCGTCGAGAAAGTCAGACGCGGCGAAGTCGAGTGGGCGGGAGGGCGAGCGTCCTCGCGAGCCGACGCTGATGCCGCCCGCCGCACCACGGCTCGCGGGGACACTCTCCCTCCCACTCGCCACACACCCGAGTCCCTCTTCGCCGTGCCCGAATCGACCGCGCGCATCGATACTAGCGAAAGGCGAATGGCGTATCTGACCGTTTCCACGCTCGAGGCCTGCGTGATCGCTGACTCGACCGAACGTGCGGTGACGGTGTGGAGGCGCACCGGCGATGGCTGGGCACCGGAAATTTTCACCGAACCGGATGCGCTGCTCACCTTCGTCTGCGCCGAATGCGCACTCTCGCTCGGCGAGATTTACGAAGGCACCGGGCTGTAGTCGCGCGCTTGGTCAGGCCGCTTCCTTGTCCTGCTTCTTGCGGATAACCGGCGGCTTTTTGCCTTCGACGACGGCGCGATTGATCGTCACGTCGGCGATGTCTTCGCGACTCGGCACCTCGTACATGAGGTCGAGCATGATGCGCTCCAGCATCGAGCGCAGGGCGCGGGCTCCGGTGCCTTTGGTAGCGGCTTGAGCCGCGAGTGCGCGCAGGGCGTCCTTGGTCACGGTCAGGTTCACACCTTCCATCGAGAGCAGCTTCGTGAACTGCTTGATCATCGCGTTCTTGGTGTCCGTGAGGATCATGACCAGCTCGTCTTCACTGAGTTGATCGAGCGCGGTGACGACGGGGAGGCGTCCGACAAATTCCGGGATCATGCCGAAGGCGAGGAGGTCTTCCGGCTCGGTAAAGCGGATCGCTTCGCTGGCGGGAACTTCCGCCTCGTTGGCCTCGTGCGCGGTCACTCCAAAGCCGAGCACCTTCTTGCCCATGCGCTTCTGGATCATCTTGTCGAGACCGACAAAGGCGCCGCCGCAAATGAAGAGAATTTTTTCCGTGCTGACCTGAATGTATTCCTGATGAGGATGCTTTCGACCGCCCTGCGGCGGGACGTTGCAGGTCGTGCCTTCGAGGATTTTCAAGAGCGCCTGTTGCACGCCTTCGCCGCTGACGTCGCGGGTGATCGAGACGTTGTCTGTCTTGCGCCCGATCTTGTCGATTTCGTCGATGTAAACGATGCCGATTTCGGCGCGTTTCACGTCGTAATCGGCGGATTGCAGCAGCCGCAAAATGATATTCTCCACGTCTTCGCCGACGTATCCGGCCTCGGTCAGCGTGGTCGCATCGGCGATGCAAAAGGGCACATCGATGATGCGCGCCAGCGTGCGGGCGAGGAGCGTTTTGCCAGAGCCAGTCGGACCGATGAGGAGCACGTTGCTCTTCTCGATCTCGACTTCGCCGAGCGGGTCCATGGTCTGGACGGGGCCGCTACTGGCGGTCGTGCTGTTGTGCAGGATGCGCTTGTAATGATTGTGGACCGCGACGGAGAGCGTCTTTTTCGCCCGATCCTGACCGATGACGAACTGATCGAGCTGCCGCCGGATTTCCATCGGCTTGGGCACCCGGAGCGTCGTCGATTGACGCCGCGCATCTTCGTTCAGTTCCTTGTCGAGAATGCCTTTGCAGACATTGATGCAACTGGCGCAAATATAAACGCCCGGACCAGCAATCAGCTTCCGCACTTCCGCGTGGCTCTTGCCGCAGAAGCTGCACATCGTGAGGTTGCTGGCGCGCGCCATGAGAAAAGCCTATTCCGTTTTCGGCGCGGGTTCCAGCTTCTCCGGCAACGCTGCGGCTTCCGCGACGGCGTCCGGCAATTTCAGCTCCTTGCGGGATTTCACCACCTCATCGACCAACCCGTAGGCTTTGGCCTCATCGGCGGTCATGTAGTAGTCGCGATCGGAGTCGCGCTTCACCTCTTCATCGGTCTTCCCGGTATGTACCGCGAGCAGGTGGATGAGGCGCTTCTTCAGCTTGAACATGAACTCGACCGTGCGCTCGACGTCGCTGGCCGTGCCCTGCGCACCACCACTAACTTGGTGGATCATGATGTCCGAATTCGGCAGCGCGTAACGCTTGCCTTTCGTGCCCGCCGCGAGGAGCACCGCGCCCATCGAAGCGGCCATGCCGATGCAGTAAGTATTTACGTCGCAGGTCAGGAACTGCATCGTGTCGTAGATCGCGAGGCCCGAAGTCACCGAGCCGCCGGGTGAGTTGATGTAAAGGTTGATGTCCTTTTTCCCATCGTCCATCTGGAGAAAGAGGAGCTGCGCGATGACCGAATTGGCCACGCCATCATCGATCGCCGTGCCGAGGAAGATGATGCGGTCCTTGAGCAAGCGCGAATAGATGTCGTAGCTGCGCTCGCCGCGGCCCGTTTGCTCGACGACGTAGGGAACGTAGTAATTGCTCTGCGGGGCGACGATTCGGCGGTCGGGTGGAATGATCATAAAAATTGGCCTGCGCCTTTTCCCTAGGCTCCTGCAGGAACGGTCGAGACGCTAGCGTTGGCCGCAAGGAAATCAAGAACCTTGCCCGTCAGAATCTCCTCCATAATCTGGTCGAGCGCGTTCCGCTCATCGAGTTTCTTGAGCAGCTTGTCCGGCTTCATCTCGTAACGCGCGGCCAGCTCGGCGATGCGCAGATTGAACTCTTCCTGCGTCGGCTTGATCCCCTCCGCCTCGGCGACGCGCAGCAAGATGAACGTCCCCTTGAGCCGCTCCCGGGCGTTCTGCGCCGCGGTGCCGAGAATCTGCTGCTCGTTTTCCTTGAGCACGTCGTCGGCAATGCCGCGCGCCTGATTCTCGCGCACGATGTCGCTCAGGATGCGGCGGGTTTCGCTCCGCACCATATCGACCGGCAATTCGCACTCCACCTGCGAAAGAAGCTGGCGCATGATTTCAGCGCGCTTGGCCTCTTCGGCATCCGCCTGTTTCCGGCGGCTCATTTCATCGCGAGCCAGTTCGCGCAATTCGGCGAGCGTCTTGCCCTTCGCGACGGTCTCCGCGAAGGCGTCGTTCATTTCCGGCAGCACCTTCGTTTTGATCTCCTTGACCGTGACTTCGTAGTGAATTTTCTGCCCCGGCAATCCTTCGACGGGAAACTCCGCCGGCACCTCGATATCAAAGGCGCGCTTTTCCCCCGGCCGCACTCCCGCCAGGGTCTCGCTGAAGCCAGGGAAAAACGCCTCGGGCGTCATCCGAATCCAAAAATCGTCATTGCCAGAAAGCGGCTTGCCCGCCTTGGGAACGGCATCGCTTACCGGCTTCCCATCAATCGTGCCGCGGTAGTCGATGACCAGGAAATCATCCATCTGCGCCCCGCGATCTTCGGCCATCGGCACGAAGTCCGCCGCCTGATCGCGCAAATGATTCAGAGAATCGTCGATGTCCTTTTCCTCGACGTTGGTCGCCTTCATCGGCACGACGATTCCCTTGTAAACGGGAAGCTGAAACTCGGGGTGCGTGACCAGCGTCGCGGTAAACTTCATCGACTTGTCTTCCGCCAGTTCCACGTCGTCGATTTGCGTCAGCGAAAGCACGCGCAGATGCTTCTCTTGAATGGCCTCCCGGCAAGACTCGGAGAGTAATTTTTTCTCAAGTTCTTCCCGAATCTCCTTCTGAAATTTCTTCTCGACGATCGACTTCGGCGCTTTCCCCTGCCGGTAGCCGGGGATGCGCGCGTACTTGGAATAGTCGCCCGCCAACGAATCCCACACCTTGGTGACTTTCTCCGGCTCCAGTTCGATGCGGAGCGTGGTGATGCAATTGGGCAGGTTCTCGACGACGACGTTCATATTTTTGGAAAAGGGGAGAGGAAGATAGCGGCTCAGGGCAAAATGCAAATGAGGAAATCGCCGTCCAAAAAATGCGTCCCCACTCCAAGCCGGGACGGAGCCGTGCTCGCAGTCCGGCAACCGGGCGAACCCCTCGAAGCGCCCGCGCGGATGCCCAAAATATTTCTCGACGTGCGTTTCAGGTAACTGGTTCGCTTTCACCGGAGGTAAATTGTGCGATTCACCATCGAACAAATGCAGGTCGCGGCGGGCGCTTCATTCGAGCGTTCCGCGCCAGTTAGCTTGTCAAAACGGAGAACTTATTCCGCCCGAGGCTTGTCTGCCCGATCCAGCGCCTCGAACCGAAATCCACGCGTCCCGACCCGCGGGAAAGCCAGAGAAATCAAACCCGGAGAAACCTTATGCCATTCATTCTGATCAAGGGAACCTATCACGTCAACGGCTACCAACCCGACGGCGACTCGATCCGCTTCCAGCCCGATGATCTCGCGCAGTTGCAACGCCTTGATGGGCGCCCCGCCGAAGTCAACGCGCGCAATCATGTGCAGCTTCGGATCGAAGCAATCGACACTCTCGAAACTCACTACAAAGGCTTTCACCAGCCGGCTAAGTTCGCCCTCGCGGCGACGAAATTTCTGTTAAAGGAACTCGGGATCAAGAAGGTGAAGTTCAACCCGACTGGGACTACGGTGCTTTCATCGCAGGATGGAACGCGTGGCTACATCATCTCCCGCAAAGTCGAACAAAACGGGCGGCCAGTCTCCTTTGTTTTCACCGGCGATCCGGTGGAGGCAGATGGTCAGGAAATCCTCCTCGACGCCGGCCGTCTCGTTCAGTCGCTCAATCTCAAATCCGTCCAAGCCGGGCTGGCCTACCCGACTTACTATGAAGGTCTCTTCCCCGATCTGCGGCAGAAGTTCACCGAGGCCACGATGAGTGCGCGAAAGGCCAGATTGCGACTGTGGGCGCGCGACAGAACTAATGCGGGAACCATCGTCGCGAGCCTTGCCGCGGTGACTACCCATCATGTGATCCTGCCCAAGCTCTTCCGGCGCATTGTCAGTTATATGGGAAACGGCGGAAGCATCATCGGATTCAAGCAATATCTCGCCGCCAATCCAGACCCAGTCTTCGAACTAACCAACGGCCACTCCACCCATCTGGATACCTTCGTCGAACTCATCGGCAACAAAGTCCGGCTCACGGTCGAACCCGAACATTTGGTCTTCAAAGAATAATCAGCAACTCGCGTCGTGCAGGGCAGAGTTCGCTAATTGTTCATGCTGGCGAGTTCGAGCCACTTTTTGCCGCCTCGCCCGGTCGTCGTGCCTGCCCGAAAGCGGCTTGGAATCAGGTGTTGGAATCGAGAACAGCCTTTGGCACTTTGCGTGCTCACCGCGGCAGGCGTTTGCCGAGCGCATGAACAAGACATCGAATCAATCCGCCACCGCAGCTGAGTCAGAGCGTTTCCGCAAGACGCTCGGGATCGGCGTTTCCGGGTCCGGTGGGCCCGACGCGCAACTG
>JBBSDS010000244.1:0-8159 GCA_038240495.1 Chthoniobacterales bacterium
GGATTTCCGCAATAACTACGAGGTCTGCGTCGATTCCTTCGGGACGATGTGGCAGAGCGACAACGACGACGACGGCAACAAAGGCGTGCGCATTAACTACGTCATGGACTATGGCAGCTTCGGCTACTCCGATGAAATGACCGGCGCCGCGTGGCAGACGCCGCGCCCAAACATCGAAGAGGAAATCCCGAAGCGGCACTGGCATCAAAACGATCCCGGCACAATCCCGAACCTGCTCCAAACCGGCGCCGGTTCACCCACCGGCATCCTCGTGAACGAAGGCACGGCGCTGGGCCCGCAGTTCGCAAACCAGCTCATTCATTGCGACGCCGGGCCGCGCACCGTCCGCGCGTACCCCGTGGAAAATGACGGCGCGGGTTACAAGGCGACGATGGTGGATATTCTCACGTCGAGCGACCAGTGGTACCGCCCGGCAGATGTCGCCATCGCGCCGGACGGCTCGCTCTACGTCGCCGATTGGTATGACGCAGGGGTCGGCGGGCACGGCATGGCCGATCACGACAAAGGCCAGATCATGGGCCGCATCTACCGCGTCGCGGGCAATGCTCCGGTGGCACCCGCACCCGATTTCTCCACCGCAGAAGGCGCAGCGAAAGCACTCCAGTCGCCAAACAAAATCACGCAATACATCGCGTGGCAAAAGCTCCACGCCCTCGGCGCCGCCGCCGAACCCGCGCTGCTCGCACTTTTCAAAAACGAAAACCCGCGCTTCCGCGCCCGCGCGCTGGGTGTGCTCACGCACCTCCCGGGGAGCGAGGTAAAATATCTCATCGCCGGGTTAAACGACGCCGACGCGAATGTTCGCATCGCCGCCATCCGACTGACCCGCGAACTCGCCAAGACCGGCGGTCTTGACACCACGCCGCTCGAAAGCGATCCAGCGCTCGTCGGCAAGCTGCTCAAAGACACGGCGCAAGTGCGCCGCGAAATCGCCCTCTCACTCACCGGCGCGAAGGGCATCGAGAAACTGTGGGTCGCGCTCGCGCAGCAACACGACGGCAAAGACCGCTGGTATCTCGAAGCTCTCGGCATCGGCGCGCGCGGCAATGAGGACGCCTGCTTCGACGCATGGCTCGCCGCGGTCGGCGACCGTTGGAATACGCCCGCCGGGCGCGACATCATCTGGCGCATGCGCTCCGCGAAAGCCGCGGGCTATCTCGCGAAGATCATCGAAGACCAATCCATCGCCGAAAACGAAAAGCCGCGCTACGTCCGCTCCTTTGACTTCCTCCCGGAGAACGCTGACAAAACCAAAGCTCTCGTCCAACTCGCCGGCCTCGGGGGCAACATGAACAGCATCGCCGCCGAAGCGCTGACCCGGCTCAAGAACACCGACCCGAGCGCCAGCCCCGACGTGAAAGCCGCGCTCGACAAACAGCTCGCCGCCTCCGCCGGCACGCTCCGCTTCGCCGAGATCGTCCGCGATTTTGGCCTCAAGGGTCAGGGTGCCGCAGTGCTTGATGCCGCGTTGAAAAATCTGCAAAGCCCGCAGGCCGGAGATGCCCTCAAACTCGTCCTCGCCGAGCCAAACGCTGGCGAAATCCTCGACGCCGCCCTCGCAGGTCCGCAGGCCGAAGCCGTCGTCACTTTGCTCGGCACATCCAGCGCCCCGCGCACCATCAACGTGCTCGCCAAAATCGCCACTACGCCCACAAATCTCCTCGCCCGCCGGACCGCCGCCGTCCAGGCGCTCGCCCGCAGCCAGACCGGTGCGCAGACAATCATCCAGCTTGCCAAAAACAACGAACTGCCCGCCGACCTCAAAAGCATCGCGACCGCCGCCCTCAACCTCGTGCAGTACCCGGCGCTGAAAGCCGACATCGCCGCGCTCTTCCCCACAGCCGCTGCGCTCGGCGGCCAGCCACTCGCGCCGATCACCGAGTTAGTGAAAATCAAAGGCGACCTCGCGCACGGAAAGGTCCTCGCCGAACGCGCCGAGTCGAGCTGCGTCACGTGCCATCGCATCGGCGACAAAGGCGTGGACTTCGCCCCGGCGCTCAGCGAAATCGGCTCCAAGCTGCCGAAAGAAGCCATCTTCGACGCGATCATCAATCCCAACGCCAGCATCTCGATGGGCTTCGAGACGACGCAACTTGAAACCAAGGACGGCACCGTCGCCATCGGCATCGTGCGCAGCGAGACGAACGATGAACTCGTCCTGGCCCTGCCCGGTGGTGCCAGCAACAGCTTCACCAGAAAGCAGATCGCCAAACGCGAAAAACTCACGACTTCAATGATGCCCAGCGGCCTCAACCAGGCCCTCACGCAACAGGATCTCGTCGATCTCGTCGAATACCTCGCCTCGCTGAAAAAGCCGTAGGTCAGGCGGACGCAGCGGAGTCGAAGGATCCCGCAAATTCACGGGCGACGTCGCACGGAAGCGCCGGGATCCTTCGACTGCGTTCCGTCCCGCCTTCGCCCCCGACGGAACTCCGCTCAGGATGACCCACGTGCGGGGTGGTTCATTGTCAGCAGAGCGCAGGGACCCTCG
The DNA here is from genome assembly GCA_038240495.1 of Chthoniobacterales bacterium. Classification (GTDB taxonomy): domain Bacteria; phylum Verrucomicrobiota; class Verrucomicrobiia; order Chthoniobacterales; family Chthoniobacteraceae; genus Chthoniobacter. The sequence continues at coordinate 2,513 of JBBSDS010000244.1, forward strand.
CGAAGTTCACCGCCAATATCGTCGCGCCGTCTCTCCAAAAAAGCGGGCGCTCCAGATATTTGCCGCTCGGTGCCTTTCTCGAAAAACAACTCAACCCACCGCGAGATCGACAAACGCCAGATTGACCGACTCCCCCACGGGTCGCGTCACCTCCACACGATTGCCGCCATCGCGGAGCATTCGCGCGGGCACAAGCCACGCGAGCAGCGCTTCAGGGGCGCCGAGCATTGGTGGATACGGATTTGGAAATGGCTCGGAAATATCGGCCACCGTCGTCAGCGCAACGCCGTTGAGTGTCACCGCCAGATGTTTCTCGCTCATCGGCTCCAGCGTCTGCACGCGCAGGCGCCCATCCTTTTTCCAGCCGCCCGCGGGTGGAGCGAGGTCGAGCGTGAAAGCTGTCGTCTGGCCGGCTTCAAGCTTGCGCGGAAGGACGGCGGGTTTGGCAAAAGGATTCTCCCAGCCCGGCCCGAGAAACCAATGCTGTGGCTGCTTCGCCAGCCATTCGCGGTCGGCGAGGCGCGGGAGGATTTCAAATGGCGGCTCGTTAAACGGGCCGCGGCCAACGCCGCCGTGCTCGCGATGGTAGGCGAAGTTGAACAGGCTCACGCCATCGGCGCCGCGGGCGGAGGCGAGATGCGCCGTGGTGGCGAGTTGCTCGACCGTTGCGCGGCGGAATGGGAAGACGTCGTAGCCTGCCGTGAGCTTTGGGCCGTTCCACGTCGAGTGGCACATCTCGACGTAGAGCGCGGTCTGGGGCACGAGCGCGCGGATCGCGGCGACTTCCATGTGTTGTGCGGTGAAGTAGCTGACGGAGAGATTCACCATGTCGAGACCGGCGGCGGCGAGCGCGGCGAGGTCGAGACCGAGCGGGTCGAGCGCGCTGAGGAACCCGGGCACCCGCGCGCAGAGCCAGCGGCGACGGCCCTCGCGCGCCGTGCGGTCGAGAACCGAGCGCACTTTGCGCACGAAGCCGGTCATGATCGCGCGCCGCTGTTCACCCGTCATCTTGTCGCGAGGAAAGAAGCTGTAGAACCGCATGAAATCAAGCTCCAGCCCGTCGAGGTCGTAGTTTTCGCAAAGCTCTACGATGAGCGCGAGCTTGCGCGCGGGCACTTCCGGGATGGCCCAATTCAGCACCTGGAATTGCGCCGAGCCCAGTTTCGGACCGATCCGGTATTCCGGATGGTCGCGGTAGAACTTCGTCACGGACATCGCGACGCTCCCGCTCTTCTCGCCGGGCTTCGCGTTTACCCATTCCTTGTGATGCGCATCATTCAGCCGCACGGAAATGAACGCCGCCTGCCCGCGCAATCGGCACCGATCGAGAAAGATTCTCACGACATCACCGCCGCCTAGCACGTAGCGCCCAAAGATATCCGGCTCCTGCCCGTACGTGTCCTTGATCCAGCGATAGTGCTCGTCGAGCGGCAGAACCTTGCTCGGCCACATCGGCACTTCGCCGAGACCCGGCTGGAGAAAATGCGCGTCCACCAACCCCGCCACCTCATCCACGCTCGCCTCCAGCATCTGTGGGCGAAACGGCTCGCCTTTCGCATGCCACGGGCTGGTGCAGCCGGAGGTGTTCGTCGTGTCGTTGCTGTAGAGCACGCGAAACGGCGCTTTCGCCACCGATGCCGCCCGGCCACACGCCACACCCGCCAGCAGCGCACCCCCGCCTAAAGATTGCAGAAATCGGCGGCGGTTCATCGTGTCGCGACCGTGCGCTACCACCGAATCATCGGCAAGCGTGCAGGACGCCGCCAATCCGGACCACGACGCCGTGCGCCGGTAAGAATGAAACCTGCTGACTAATTGGGAATGCCATCCCCGGTCGATCTTCGGAAAAGCACCCGCATTCTCATCATTGATGACGAAGAAAGAAGCGCACTGCTCCTCGCGCGCATTGTCGAAAATGCCGGATACGCCATCTGCATTACGATCACCGATCCTTCGATCGCTATCGAGCGCTTCACGCAGATCGCGCCCGACCTCGTCTTGCTCGATTTGCACATGCGGCCTGTTTCGGGTCTCGACGTTCTCGCTGCGATCAATGGGCTCCTCCAGCCAAGGTTGCGGCCGCCGGTGCTCGTCCTGACCGGAGACACCACTCCGCAGGCCAAGCACGAGGCGCTCGCAGCGGGCGCGACGGATTTTCTCTCCAAGCCACTCGATCACGCCGAAGTGCTCTTGCGCATCAAGCACATGCTCGATGCACGCGCGCTCTACCAAAAGTGCCAGATCTACAGTCAGGGCCTGGAGCTTCTTGTCGAGGAGCGCACGGCCGAGTTACAAAAGCAGGCGAGTGCTTTGGAAAAAAAACTTTCGGAACTGCGGGAAACGCAGCATCAAGTGATTCAACAAGAGCGGACACGGGCCTTGGGAACCATGGCTAGCGGGATCGCCCACGACTTAAACAATGGGCTGTCACTCATCCTCGGTTATGGCGACATGCTGCTTCTCGAAGAGGAAAAATTTCCGCCGGGCTCAAAGGAACGCTCTTACCTGGAACAAGTGGTGAGCGCCGGACGCGACAACGCGCAGATGGTCAACCGGCTGCGCGAATTCTATCGGCCGTGTGCCGTCCGGGAAGATCGCCAAGCCGTCGATCTTAACGAAATCGTCACTCAGGCAATCTCGCTTACGGCACCCAGATGGAGGTCGGAAGCCGAAGCCGGTGGCACAAGCATTCGCATCAAGAACGATCCCGGAAAGATTCCGCTGGTCGCCGGCGCTCCGGCGGAACTCAGAGAAGTGCTCACCAATCTCATCTTCAACGCCGTCGAGGCGATGCCATGCGGCGGTTCGATTCGTTTTCAGACGAGGAGGCGCGATGGCTTCGTTCGCCTCGCCGTCACCGACTCGGGCATCGGCATGACCGAAGACACGCGCAGACGCTGCCTCGAACCATTTTACACCACCAAAGGCGACGGAGGGTCCGGCCTCGGTCTGGCGATGAGCTACGGGATTATCCGACGCCACGGAGGCACCATCCACGTAGAGAGCTGCCTGAATCAGGGCACGACATTCGTCATCAATCTGCCGATTCCAAACGAACCGATCGCGCCGACCGTGCGCGGGGTTCAAAAAACAGTGCGCCCTCTGCGCGTCCTGGTCGTGGACGATCATGAAGGCATTCGCGAAATTGTGAGCGCCTATCTCGCTGAAGATCGGCACATCGTCGAGACTGCCGGCAGCGCCAGGGAAGCGATGGAGAAATTTCGCGCCCACCAGTTCGATCTGGTGATCACCGATCGAGCCATGCCGGAAATCAACGGCGATGAACTCGCTGCGACAATCAAACGCATCAGCCCGCACAAGCCGGTCATCATGCTTACCGGCTTTTCGGACCTCACGAACGACCTTGGAGCGCCCGCGGAAAACGTCGATGTGATGATCAGCAAACCCGCCCGGCTCGACGACCTGCGCAAAGCGATTCTCGAAGCCATGCCACCACCCCAAAAGCAGGCGATGGGTTGAGTGCGGCGCGGCGCAGATCACACTGCATTCGGTCCGACCGCCGCATGATTCAGTTCTCCCATCTCGTTCTCATTCTCGGTTTCATCACTGGCCCGCTCCACGCCGCGGACTAAGCGGCGCTCGACTCCTTCGACTACACGCGAGGTTTCGGTGATCACTCGGATCCTTCCATGACAAACTCGACCTGCGAAAGCCCAGCCGTGATCGGATAGATGGAGCGTTGAAGCTGTTGCCATCGCGAGCCGAGCCCTGCTTCGTCCGCAATAGCTGCGAGGTTCAAACGCTGTAAGAGATCGACTGTAAGCGGGCGTTTCGAGTCGGGAAATATCAGCGCTGTAAGGAAACGCTGACACACCTCTGAATTCAGAATCTCCGCCACCAGGCACGCCTCCTCTTCACGCTCGAAAGAAAGATAGTAGGAGGCGTCATCAAAGAACACCGGTTGATCGACGAAAGGAGGAACAACTTGGAAACGCGCCGAACGATGAAGGCCTGAGACTGCTACTTTCCACGGCGAGAACGCATATTCCCCGATGCCAAACAGCGCGAACGGGACGCGTCCCTTGTAGATGGAACTCTTGCGCGCCATAAACCGGTCGCTATGGCTTTGCAGGTAACTCCAAGTGCGGGGCGCCTTGTTAGCAATAACCGCTGTGTCGTCCCCAACGTAACGTTGAGTAACAAGCACCAAGCGTTTTGGAATTAAGCGCCCATTGGCTAGGTCGCTGCATTTGAGCAGCGGGAACAAGTAGTCGCCTTCAAGATCGAGTCGTTGGCCATCGGTATTCTCGACGATGCCATCCGGCGTTCTCCGCAGTTCCATGATGGACGCACAGTCATGTTTTACACCTGAGCGCCAACGGAATGGAGATAACCCTTCCAAGTGGCGTAGAGCCCTGTACGCACGAATGTCGGCAACAAGTTCCTCGTTCGCCAAGCCAATGCGACCGAGTGGGTCGCGAGCTGCAAGAGACGGATAAACGTCTGCCTCCCGCGGCCCAGCAGAGCCGGTGCGGAGGTAAAGAAGGCAGGCATCCACCGAGGCATCGAAGTGTGCAGCAGCGTCGATTCGATAAAGCGCAGCAGCAGCTATTTGCCCGTCATTCAGCCATGCGTAACGAAGAAACTTTCGAGCGGTCGCAGCCTTGCAAAGCATTGCGAGCGATGCCGCCCGCCCGCGCAGCGCGCGGAGCAAGCGGATGAGCATCCACTCGGAAATGTCGAAGTTCGATTTTCCAGTTCGGGCAGCAATGCCGCGCAATCCGAGGAAATTCTCTTTCGTGGGCAGATTTGTGCCGTCGATCGCTGCGACGCCAGAGTTTGTGACCCACGGTGGATTACCGAGAACGAGGATACGCCCGTCCTGTGCCGCCAGCACGGTTTCCCAATCACAGGTGAAGAAATCCTCACGAACGATCGAGGAACGAGCAGACGCATCGATCACCGCTAGTGCGGACGCCGCATCACTCACGTAGCCGTCGTTAATCTCCCACCCGCGCAGAGCAGCGGTTGGAAATATCTTGGCGGCGGCAACGAGAAAAGCTCCGCGGCCTACGGTCGGCTCCACGATAACATCTGGCTTTTCGCCGAGTCGAAGAATCAGCGTGCAGACTTCATACGCGAGCGCGAGTGGCGTCTGAAAATCACCGAACTCAATTTTGCTGGAGGTCTTCATTTCAATCGGATCAGTCCCGCAATGGCGCCAGCCTGCTCGATGGCTCGGCTGTATTGGAGTCTCCACTGGAGCGCGTTCGAGATTGTGAGATACCCGAGCTGTGGCGGCGTTTTCAGAACTTCATCTGCCAGAATTCCCGCGGCGATGTCGTCGAGCGGAAGCATCCGCTCCGCAAAGAACGCCAGGACATCATCGCGATTTGCGTGGTTTTCGAGAATACGAAGCAAACCCGAAGTCGTTTGGAAATCAGCAGTGCGCTCTCTTTCGATGAAAATAGTGTGCAGAATATTCAACCGCGCCATTTCTGCCGTCTTGTCGTCCGTTTTTTCATAGACGAAAACCAAGAGTGAATAGCCGAGTCCATAAATCTTCTGCCGCGCGCTCTTGAACGGGCAGGAAGACTGGGGCTGCTTGATACTCGTGACTTTGATGTCCACATCCAAGCCGGGGAAGTCGATCCCTTTCGGGGAGCTGCCACGCGGGTAAGCGTAA
>JBBSDS010000245.1:0-8141 GCA_038240495.1 Chthoniobacterales bacterium
ACCTGCTGCTCGCGAGATTCCGTTAGCACCTTGGTTTCCAGTGATTCCCGCAACAACGGTGTTTCTTGAGATCCTCGCTTGCAGGAAGCCCTGCCCCAGCACCGGCGTCGTTGTTGCCGCCGTGACAGTGTTTGCGGCTCCGACAGCTGTAGGCGTTAGAATGAAGGTTGCGGTGCTCGTCGCGGTAATAATGCCAACAATTGTCCTCTTCACAGCGTCTGCGGCAGCTGTAATCGTTCCGGTGTAAACAACGTTGTTCTGAAAGAAAACGGTAGTTCCGGTGGAAGCGCCGGCGATTGGAACGGTAATGCTAAAAGTGCCGATGGCCGCGCTGGTTGGAGTCCCACCCACTATCGGCGTCGGGGGCGCGCCTAATTGTGATTTGTTGACCATGACCCCCGAATACACACCGGTAAGATCCGAATTGGCTTGCGCACCGAGCACCGGCCCCCCGCTCAATGCCCATACCTGAGTTTGAAGGAATACGAAGGTGACTAGGAGGGCGAGAATCTTATTCATCGGTCGGGAATGAAGCGGTATTTACTCACGACGTCAATGGGATTTGTCGGGCAAAATTTGGAAACACTCACAAAGCATCGAACGAGTTCATATTTCGCTTGGTCGGCGCTCGGTTCGCGTCTTCCATGTGCCGCCTTTGAAAGCTCCCTTCAGCCTTTTTCTCGCACTCCGGTACCTCCAGCCGAAACGGACGTTTGTGTCTGTGATCACAGTGATTTCGGTGCTCGGGGTGACGCTGGGGATTGCGGTGCTCATCGTGGTCATCTCGGTGATGACCGGCTTTGACCGGTCGCTCCAGCGCGCGATCCTCGGTTTCGAGCCGCATCTGCGGGTGAGTAACGGCGAGATCATGCGCAACTGGCGCGATGTGCTGCCGCGGATCGACAAGCTGCCTGGGATTGTCGGCGTGGCGCCTTATGTGCAGGGGCCGGTGCTCGTCGAGCATGCGGGGAGGGTAAATCCCGCGGTCGTCCGCGGAATCAATGTCGAGCAGGAGCAGCAACTGATCGACCTGAAGAAATTCGTCATCGGCACGCTCGATATGCCGAGCGACACGGTGATTATTGGCCGCGCCCTCGCTGCAGAACTGGGCGTGACCATTGGCGACGAAGTGACGATCTACGCACCGGGCAATGTGAGCGCGGTGATCGAGGAGTTGCGGCGCGAAAGCGATGACCCGGCGGCCAAGCCAAGAACGCTCGCCGACTTGAAACAGGATGTCGTCATCCCCGCGCCGCTGAAAGTCGTCGGCCTGATCAATTCCGGGACGAACAGCTTCGACTCCACCTTCATGCTCGTGCCGCTCTACATCGCGCAGGAGCTTTACAGCTTGAAGGATGGCGTTCACGGCCTCGCGGTAAAAACCACCGATGCCTATGCGGTGAAGACGACCCAGCGCGCGATCGACGACGCGCTCGACGGTGTGGCGTGGTCCACCACGTGGTTCGACGAGAACCGGCAGCGCTTCGACGCCATCCGCATGGAGCGGCACGTTATGTTCATCATCCTTTTCTGCATCATCATCGTTGCCGCCTTCGGTATCATGAACACGCTGATCACCGTGACGGTGCAGAAGACGCGCGAGATCGGGATCATGAAAGCGCTCGGTGCTACAGCTTCGCAGATCGTCTGGGTCTTTCTTGCGCAGGGGATGTTTGTCGGAGCGGGTGGGACAGTGGTCGGTTTGGCGTTGGGCTTGACCGCGCTCCATTACCGCAATCCCTTCCGCGACTGGCTTTCGTCCACCCTCCACATGGAGATTTTCCCCGCCGGGATTTATGAGTTCGACGGCATTCCCGCAGAAGTTGTTCCGATGGATGTGACGATCATTTGCATCGGCGCTTTCTTCATTTGTTCGCTCGCCGCGCTGCTTCCGGCCTATGTCGCCGCGCGGCTCGACCCGGTCAAAGCCCTGCGCGTGGATTGAGAAAGCGAAACGCCGCCCCGCACAAGACGGGACGGCGTTTCTGGTCAGCCTTTGGAACTTCTCCGAGTTCCGATGAAAGGTCAGGTCACATGGAAAACCAAGTGCGCATGGAGGACTGACACCTTACTTCTTGGGCACGGTCGCAATAGTCTGGAGAATGCGGCCGGCGATGGCGTAGGGATCGCCCTGCGAGTTCGGACGGCGGTCTTCGAGGTAGCCCTTGTAGCCCGCGTTCACGAAGCTGTGCGGGACGCGCACGGAAGCGCCGCGATTCGCGATGCCGTAGTTGAACTTGTCGATCGACTGGGTCTCATGGAGACCGGTCAGGCGCAAGTGATTGTCCGGGCCGTACACGGCGATGTGCTCGTTCTTGTATTTGTCGAATGCCGCCATGAGCGCTTCGAAGTATTCCTTGCCGCCGACCGTGCGCATGTGCTCGGTCGAGAAGTTGGAGTGCATGCCGGAGCCGTTCCAGTCCACGTCGATGCCGAGTGGTTTGCAATGGTAGTTCACGGTCACACCGTATTTCTCGCAAAGGCGGTTGATGAGGTAGCGGGCGACCCACATCTGGTCGGCGGCATTCTTGGAGCCCTTGCCGAAGATTTGGAATTCCCACTGGCCCTTGGCCACTTCGGCGTTGATGCCTTCGTGGTTGATCCCGGCGTCGAGGCACAGGTCGAGGTGCGTATCCACGATCTCGCGGGCGATGTCGCCCACATTCTCATAGCCGACGCCGGTGTAGAATTTTCCCTGCGGAGGCGGAAAGCCGCCGCCCGGCGGGAAGCCGAGGGGTGCGCCATCCTTGTAGAGGAAGTATTCCTGCTCGAAGCCGAACCAGGCACCGGGATCGTCGGGAATGGTCGCGCGGGTGTTGGTCGGATGCGGGGAACCGTCCGGCATCATGACCTCGCACATGACGAGGGCGCCATTCTTCTTCGTGCTGTCTGGGAAGACGGCGACGGGTTTGAGCATACAGTCCGAGCTGTGGCCCTCGGCCTGCCGGGTCGAGCTGCCGTCGAAGCCCCACATCGGGAGTTCGTCGAGCTTGGGGAAGCTGCTAAATTCTTTGACTTGGGTTTTGCCTCGGAGATTGGCGACGGGCGTGTAGCCGTCGAGCCAGAGGTATTCCAGTTTGTACTTCGCCATGTGATCTTTGGTGGTGTCTAGTTTTGAGCAGTCTGCGCTGTTTAAGACCGCTCAGGATTGGTGGTTGTTACTCTTAACGCCCCTGTAGTGAGGGGTGTTGGGCGCGAGGGTTTAGCAAACTAAATGCCAAGGGCCTTTCAGCGATCGGAACCGCGCCGGTTTTCCGCCGGATAATGCGGAAAAATGGGCGGAAATCGTCGCTTCGAGGCTTGCCGCCCAGCGCGTCGCGAGCATTGTTCGTCCTGATGACCGTCGTCAAGGATACACTCCGGGCAACCGTCCGCGTCGGATATGACGGGCGCGTCCACAAGACTTTTCGAGGGCCGAAAGCGGAGGAGCGATTTGCGACTGAAGTTCGAGTTCTGAAACATCTCGAGGCTCACGACTGCCCATTCGTCCCGCGGCTGCTTGAGTCTGATCCCGAGCAACTCAAGATCGTGACGACAAATTGCGGGACGCGAGTCGATCACCTTGACGCCGAACGCACCCGCGAACTTTTTGACGAATTGTCGAAGTACGGTGTGCGCCACGACGACCCGGAGATGCGCAACGTCACGTACCGCCGATCGGATGGGCGCTTTTGCCTGATCGACTTCGAGTTCGCCACCATTCTCCCCGAAGCTCAGAAATCCGACGATGGATCCGCATCCTGAAGAACCCACGGTTCGGAGTCTCCGCTGGTTCGGATTGACGGATCGAGGCAAAGTCCGGCGCAACAACGAAGATTCTTTCCTGTGCCTGCAATTCGACGCCGAGGAAATCCGGTATCTTGGAAAGATCGGCGAAGCTTCGACGGCGAACTGCGACTACGTTTTCGCGGTCAGCGACGGCATGGGCGGAGCAGTTGCCGGCGAATTCGCCAGCCGGATCGCGGTGGACAAGATCGCGCACCTCCTGCCGCGTTTTTTCAAGCAATCCGCAGCCGGCTTGACGGCCGGTTTCGAGGACGTGCTCGAGGAACTTTTCGAGCAGATTCACCGGGCTCTGATGTTTCTCGGCCGGAGTTACGAGGAGTGCTCCGGGATGGGGGCGACCTTGAGCTTGTGCTGGTTTACGCCTGGTTGGATGCACTTCGGCCACATCGGAGACAGCCGGATTTATTACCTGCCGGCGCGAGGGGGAGGCATCCGCCAGGTCAGTCACGACGACACCTACGTCGGCTGGCTTTTTCGTAAAGGTGAGATCAACGAACGCGAAGCGCGCAACCATCCGCGGCGCACGGTTCTGCAAAAAGCGCTCGGCGCCGGTCATCAGTTTGTCGATCCCCAAGTCGGTGCCGTGGCTTATGAGCGGGGCGACATTTTTCTCCTCTGCACCGACGGCCTGGTGGACGGCCTCTATGACAGCATTCTGGTCGATCTCCTCCGTTCCCCCGAGCCCGGCGCTGCCGCAGCCAATCCGGCGCAGCGGCTCGTCCGGGCAGCGCTGGAACGCGCCGGCCGCGACAACACGACGGCGCTGATTGTCGAGGCATTGTGATTTGCGGTAGTGGCTCGATTTGCTAGTGCCGCCTGTGGCCAAAGGCGGCACGTCCTGCGGCCAGAGCCGCCTCCACATCGCCCGTTCTCAGACTGAGCCAGTACCTGATTTGCTCTGCCGCCGCATCCACGGCTACCCCGCGTCCGAGAGAACCCCGCCAAGGATTTCCAGTCCTTGGACAAGTTCTTCCTCGCCGGCTTTGGCGCAATTCAGGCGCACGCAGCTCGTATCGGTCGGTTCCGTGAAGAAGACGGTGCCCGAAGCAAAGACGACGCGTTCCCGGCGGGCGGCGTCGCGCACTTTGGCGAGGTCCACCTGGCGCGGCAGCACGGCCCAAAGCATGTAGCCACCGCGCGGCGGCGTGACGCGCGTGCCGCTGGGAAAACTGCGCGCGATCGCTGCGAGCGCGAGTTCGCGGCGGTGGCGATTGCGCGTGCGGAGGCGGGCGAGATGCGGGTCGAGCGCATCCGCCGCCAGGAACTCGCGAAGGGCGACTTCGGAGACCACGGAACTGTGCAAGTCCTGCTGGCATTTGCGCGCGGCAAATTCCTCATGCAGCGAGCCGGGCGCGCAGACGCCGACGCGCAAGCCGGGCGAGACGGATTTGGAAAAGCTGCTCACGTAGCTCACTGTCGAGCCGTCGTCCCACGCCAGCATCGTCCGCGGCGGCCCGCCATCGACGAGTTCCCCGTAGATGTCGTCCTCGATGAGCCGGACGCCGTGCGTGCGGCAGAGCTCCACGAGCCGGGCGCGGTTCGTCTCGGGCACGGTTGCACCCGAGGGATTTGAAAGCGCTGTGCAGATGATCAAGCAGCGCGGCTTCCAGCGCGCCAGCAGCGGCTCGGCTTGCCCGGGGTCGATGCCGTCGCCGCCCGCGACCGGCAGCGGCAGCACGCGCACGCCGGCTTCGCTGAGCAACTCGAGCAATCCGTAGTAGGCCGGCGCTTCCACCGCGACGATGTCGCCCGGCTTCACGAGAATGGAGAGCATGATCTGCAAGCCCTGCGTGCAGCCGGTGACGGTCACGAGTTGCTGCCCGGTCACGCTCGCACCCCGTGCTTTCAAGCGTGCTGCGAGCTGGTCGCGCAGCGCGTGGTCGCCCTCGGGATGATGATAGGCGAGCATCTTCGCACCTTCGTGCTCGATGCCGCGCGCAAACGCGGCGCGCATTTCCTCCACCGGCAGCGCATCGAGCCCCGGCACGCCGGCGGCGAAATTGATCAAGCCGGGTTCATCCGCCTGGCGCATGAAATCGATCAGCCGCCCGGCGGCACGGAAAGGAAGGGGCTCTTTCATCCAGTCAGCCTGCGCCGGACACCGGACGGCGCGCAAGCCCTCCTCTTCACTTCACGACAGCCGCACAAGATCGCGCAGGAACTGGATCCAGATGAAAAACATTCCACGCCAGGAATAGCGGATTTCGCCAGCCGAATTCTGCTTCAAGACGCCGGCGGCAATATTGTGCATGATTTGCGAGCGGAGATCCTTTTGGATTTCGTGCTGGATCGTCTCGGGATCGAGTTCGGCGAGGTCGTCCACGGCCACGCGGTTCATGTGCAGGAAATGCCGATGGCTTTCATACATTTGCAGAAAGGTCTGGTCGCCGCGCAACCGGTTGACGCGCCATTGAGGGACGAGTTTCAGGCTGTAGCTGAAGGGATAGTTCCAAGTCGTCCAGATCGTGCCGTCCTTGGCTCGCGAGGAGACGCTGAGATAGAAAAACGCCACATCATGCTGGTCGATCAGGCAGATCGCGCATTGAGTGCGCTCGGCGGATTTGTAAAAGAGCCGGAAGAATTGCGCGTAGTCGTCCCAATCCCAACCGGCATCATCCACGTGCTCGAATTGCTCGCCTTCGATTTCATCCGTGATCTCGTCGAGCGAGGGAAAGGTTTCCGTATGGGGCGGCGACTTGTGGCGCAGATTTTTTTCCAGCGGGAGCGTGAGTTTGCGGACGCGCGTGAGGATTTCCAGCCACGGCAGGAGCAGCCAGCTCGACGCGCAAAATACGCCCACCTGCCAGAAGCCGCTCAACTTCCAGCCGACGAGATACGACGTGCAGAGCACGCCGACGGCGCCGAGCTTCCGCAGCGCGGGATGGTAAAAGCTGCGCAGGCTGAAGCTCAACACGGCGACGCCGAGAATCAGCAGAAGGTCGGAGAGCATTTAGGGAGCGATGCTGAGCTTTTTCAGAAATACTGCAAGGTCGTCGGGGCCGAAGTCCGGCAGCACTTCGCCGGTGGCGGTGACGAGCGTGGGCGTGAGACGCTGTCCTGAAAGGCGAATCATCTCGTCGTAATCGGCGCGCGATTTTTCCACGTCGAGCAGCGTGTAGGCGTAACCTTGCGCGTCGAGCCATTCACGCGCCATCACGCACCACGGGCACCAGACCTTGACGTAAAGCTTTAGCGCTGGAGGCATGGATGGAACGAGGACGCGTTGCCGACCTGATGGATCATTTTGGATCCTTGCCTTTCGCTTTCGCTTTCCAATCCTCGGAGCGGTTTTGGATGTAGGTTTTGACGTTGTTTCGATAGGTCGCCATTTGTTCCGCCGTGACATCCTTCGCCTCGACGGTTTTGACCCGATCCGCGCGAATCAAGAAGGTCGTGCCGGCAAGCTGCAGGACGACTTTCGTCTGCTGCTCCTTGAACATGACCACCGGGAACAAGTCGCCCTTGTCCATTTGCCATTTTGATCCGTCGGCCATCTCGACCGGAGTGTTTTCACTGAGCGCGGCGTAAAGAACGTATGCCTGCTTTTCAGCCGCGCCTGCCGTGGAGCATGCGAGGACGACGATGGTAAAGAATGAGACGAGCCAGTTCACGAAGCGCAATCTTTCTGCGCCGCGCGCCAAAAATCAACCCGCGAACTTTGGATGGAGTACGTAAAAGACAATTTGCGCGCGTCCTCAAATTCAATCCTGGGCGCCGTCGTCCGCGAGTCGGAGAAAATCGGTAGCGGCTCAATTCTCAGGTTGTAGAGGCGGCTCTGTCGCGCTTTGGCGGCGTGCCGCCTGTCGCCAGCAAAGGCGGCACGTCCTGCGGACAGAGCCGCCTCGACATCGCTCGTTCTCAAACTGAGCCACTACGGAAAAATCCCTTTGCTTTTCGGAAACTTCCCATAGACTTCACATCGCAAATACCTAAGCACAGCCCTCGGAGTTGGGGAGATTGTCAGTTGAGTAAATTCAGTGACGACTTGAAACCGATAACCGGGAACCGTCACCGAAGCGCACGCTCAGGCAATCAACATAAACAGCAAATGGGTAACAAACTCTACGTGGGCAACCTCTCGTTCAATACCACCGAGACGGATCTTCAGGATTACTTCGCGCAGGCCGGCCCGGTCTCGGAAGTGATGCTCGTCCAGGACAAATTCACCGGCAAATCCCGCGGCTTCGCGTTCGTCACCATGGCGAGCGACGCAGATGCGCAGAATGCCATCACGCAACTCCACGGCAAGACCATGGACGGTCGCGCCCTCACCGTGAACGAAGCACGTCCGCGTGAAGATCGTCCGTCCGGTGGTGGTGGTGGCGGCGGTTACGGCGGCGGTGGCGGTGGTGGCC
>JBBSDS010000246.1:0-8124 GCA_038240495.1 Chthoniobacterales bacterium
CAAGACCGGATTTTGGAGCGGTCAGCTTCATCACCGCAGCAAGGAAGGACGCGAAATCATCGTCAACAGCCGCTGGACGCTGGTGCGCGATGACGACGGGAAACCGGTATCGATGCTCGTCATCAACACCGACATCACCGAGACGAAGAAACTTGAGTTGCAGTTTCTGCGCGCGCAGCGGCTGGAAAGCATCGGCACCCTGGCCAGCGGCATCGCGCACGACTTGAATAACATCCTTTCGCCAATCCTCATGTCGGTCGGCATCCTGCGGAGTGACTTCAAGGATGAGGACACGCTCAAGATGCTGAGCATCATCGAGAGCAGCGCCGAGCGCGGTGCCGGCATCGTCAAGCAAGTGCTTACTTTTGCGCGCGGCGTGGAAGGCGAACGCGTGCTCTTGCAGCCCAAGCATATCGTCGGCGAGCTGGCGAAAATCATGGCGCAGACCTTTCCGCGGAACATGGATATTCAGACGCAATTCCCGCCCGATCTTTGGACGGTCATGGGCGACGCGACGCAGCTCCACCAGGTGCTGCTCAATCTCTGCGTGAACGCCCGCGACGCGATGCCCAAAGGCGGCTCGATCACGATCAACGCGGCAAACGTCGATATCGATCAGCACTTTGCGAGCATGAACCCCGGCGCGCAGCTCGGCACCCATGTGGCCTTGCGTGTTTCCGACACGGGGATGGGCATGTCGCCGGAGACGATGGACAAGATTTTCGATCCCTTTTTCACCACGAAGGAAGTCGGCAAAGGCACGGGCCTCGGCCTCGCGACGGTCATCGGCATCGTGAAAAGTCACGGCGGTTTCCTGACCGTAAAAAGCGAAGTGGGAATCGGCACGACGTTCAGCGTTTTCCTTCCCGCGAATGTCGAGGCGAACGCTGAAGCAATGATTCAAGAGGAAGCGCCGTCATCGCGCGGCAAGGGCGAACTCGTGCTCGTGGTCGATGACGAAGCGCCGCTCCGCGAAGCGCTCGTCCACACCCTGACCGCCAACGGTTATCGCGTTTTCACGGCGGAGGACGGCACCGACGCGCTCGCGCTCTATTTCCAGCGCCGGGATGAAATCAAAGTCGTTTTGACCGACATCTCGATGGGCCAGATGGATGGGATTACGCTCGTCCGCTCATTGCGCAAGGTGGATCCAAATGTGCGCGTGATCGTCTCGAGCGGACATTTCCAAAAGGAAAACGTCGTGATTCTCGAGGGGATGGGTGTGAAGACTTTCTTGGACAAGCCCTATACGGCCGAGAAGCTCATGCGCGCCATGCGGGCGGTTCTCGATCGCCCCGCGGTCGCTGCCTGATCCGCGAAAGCGGCGGGCATCGCGGTCGGAGAAAGTTTGTGAAGTATTTCACAAGGGGCTCGCGATGTGTTTAGGTGGTCTGCTCGCAGGAACATTATGAAAGTCCATCAACGCAATCTGCCTCGCGTGGTTATCATCGGCGGAGGTTTCGCCGGACTCGAAGCGGCGAAGGCGCTGCGCAAAACGAATGTCCGCGTGACCTTGCTCGACCGGCAGAATCATCATCTCTTCCAGCCTCTGCTTTATCAGGTTGCGACCGCGGCGCTTTCACCCGCCGACATCGCCGAGCCGCTCCGGCACATCCTGCGCCGGCAGGACAATGCGGAGGTCATCATGGCCGATGTGCAGCGGGCCGATGTCGATCGCAAAAAAGTCGTCACGGCCGATGGCGAGATCGACTACGACTTTCTCGTCGTCGCGGCTGGCGCGCGGCATTCCTATTTCGGTCACGACAAGTGGGAGAAGTTTGCGCCGGGATTGAAGAATCTCGATGACGCGCTCGAGATTCGCCGGCGGATGCTCCTCGCGTTTGAGATCGCCGAAAAGACGGACGATGACGCCGAACGCGACGCAGCGATGACTTTCGTGATCGTGGGCGCGGGTCCGACAGGCGTGGAAATGGCGGGTGCGATTGCTGAGATTGCGCGCATCACGCTGGTCAAAGATTTTCGCCACATCGATCCGGCGCAGGCGCGCGTGATCCTCATCGAGCATGCGCCGCGGGTGCTTCCGCCGTTCGCGCCGGATTTGTCGGAAAGCGCGCGCCGCCAGCTTTTCGACATCGGAGTGGAGGTGCGCGTGAGCACGCTCGTCGAAAAGATTTCCGACGAAGGCGTCACGCTCAAAGGCGGCGAGCAGATTCCCGCGCGCACCGTTGTTTGGGCCGCGGGCAATGCGGCGTCGCCGCTCGGCGCCAGCCTCGGAGTGCCCCTCGACAAGCAGGGGCGCGTCATCGTGAAGGAAGACTGTTCGATTCCCGGCCATCGCGAGGTGTTCGCGATCGGCGACATGGCGCACTTTTCCCTCGGTGGAGATGCCGCACTGCCCGGACTTTCGCCGGTGGCCATGCAGCAGGGACGTCACGTCGCGCGTCAGATCAAAACTCTGCTCGCTGGCGGCTGGACGCAGCGTTTCGAGTATTTCGACAAGGGCACGATGGCCACGATCGGCCGCAACAAGGCCGTCGCGGATGCAGGGTTCATGCGGTTCACCGGCTTTACCGCGTGGCTCGCCTGGCTTTTCGTCCACATCATTTTTCTCGTCGGCTTTCGGAACAAGATCCTGGTCCTGATGAATTGGGCGTGGGCTTACGTGACCTATGGCCGCGGCGCGCGGCTTATCACCGGACGAAACTGGGGTGGAAAACGCGGCGATTCGTAGTCAGCGCCCACCGCCAAAGAGCCCGCCGAGGACGCCGCGAATCACCTGGCGTCCAACGCTGCTGCCGATGGAGCGCGCGGCGCTCTTCGTGACTGTTTGAAGCAGGCCGTCGTGCTGTCCACCGCGCGGGCCCACGCTTCCGAAAAGCATGGAGCCGAGCGCGCTCGCGAATCCGCTGCCGGCACTCGCTGTCGGGGCGGCGGCGGGAGCCGGACTGCCGGCGGATGGTGGCAGTGGAGATGGGGCGGCGACAGGCGCACCAGCGAGCCGCTGGGTGGCGCGCGCCTGCAAAGTTTCGGCCGCGCTTTCGCGATCGACGGCATTTTCGTACGTGCCGAAAATGACGGAGCTTTTAATCATTGCCTGGCGCTCGACGACGGTGATCGGACCGATCTGACTATGCGGCGGAATGACAAATGCGCGCTCGACAACAGCGGGCGTGCCCGTCTCGTCGAGCAGTGAGACGAGTGCTTCGCCGACGGCGAGTTGGGTGATGGTTTCGGCGACGTCGAGTTTCGGGTTTTGGCGAAATGTTTCGGCGGCGCTTTGCACGGCCTTTTGGTCGCGCGGTGAAAAGGCGCGCAGCGCGTGCTGCACGCGGTTGCCGAGCTGCCCGAGGATACGCTCGGGGATGTCGATCGGGTTTTGCGTGATGAAGAAAACGCCGACGCCTTTGGAACGGATGAGGCGGACGACCTGCTCAATCTTGTCTTCGATTTCCTTGGGAAGATCGGTGAAGAGCAGGTGCGCTTCGTCGAAGAAAAAGACGAGCTTCGGCTTGTCGAGATCGCCGACTTCGGGGAGGCGCTCGAAGAGTTCGCTGAGCAGCCAGAGCAGCGCGGTGGCGTAGGTGCGCGGGCTTTGCATGAGCTGGTCGGCGGCGAGAATATTGATCACGCCTTTCCCGTCGGCGCCGGTCTGGAGAAAGTCGTCGAGGTTCAGCGCGGGTTCGCCGAAGAAGCTGCTGCCGCCTTGCTGTTCGAGCTGGAGCAGTCCGCGCTGAATGGCGCCGATGCTCGCCGTGCTGACGTTGCCGTATTTGACGGTGAATTGTTGCGCATTCTCGCCGATGAATTTGACCATCTCGCGCAAGTCTTCGAGATCGAGCAGGAGCAGACCGTTATCGTCGGCGACTTTGAAAAGAATCTGGAGCACGCCCTCTTGCGTGTCGTTGAGATTGAGGACGCGGGCGAGGAGCAGCGGCCCCATTTCGCTAATCGTGGCGCGGATGGGATGACCGGATTTGCCGAAAATGTCCCAGAACGTGACTGGGTAACCGCTGAACGCATGGTCTGCGAGGCCCAGTGTTTTCAAGCGCTCGGCGACTTTCGGCGTCGCGCTGCCCGGCTTGGCGATGCCGCTGAGATCGCCTTTGATATCTGCCATGAAAACCGGCACGCCGAGCGCGCTGAAATTTTCCGCGAGACCTTGCAAGGTGATCGTCTTGCCGGTGCCGGTGGCGCCGGCGATGAGGCCGTGACGATTGGCCATTTTCGGATCGAAGAAGAGCTCGTCTTGGCCTTTGGCGAGGAGGAACGGTGTGGACATAGCGATGGGGTGGATTGGTGGCGGAAACGTAGGGACGCGGCGTGTGGCGGGGCGAGCAGATTGTGCTCAAGCCGCGTGCAGGAAGGCGATAAGGAAGGTGACAGTGAGCATGCTGCCGAGCGTCGAATAGAAGACGGCAGCAGCGGCAAAAGGCGCATCGGCGTTGAATTAGTGAGCGAGTAGCGCGGTATTCACCGCGGTGGGAAAAGAACTGCTGACGATCATGACCGTGGCATCCTCGCCTTTAAATCCGAAGATGGGGACGAGGGCGCAGGCGATGGCTGGTCCGATCAGCAACCGCAGACCGAGCGCCCAGCCCAATCGGGAGAGGCTCTGACGAACGCGGGTTTGCGAAAGCTGGACCCCGAGGGTGACGAGCGCGAGCGCGACGAGAGCCTCGGAAAAATATTGGAGCGGCACCCACAGCCAGCGCACTTGCTGCACGGGAAGATGGAAGATGCGGACGACGATCGCTGCGAGCACGGCCCAGAGCGAGAGTTGGCGCAGCATGGGCAAGGCGCTGCGCCAGCCGGGTCGGTGCGTGGATACGGCGAGCATGAGGCCGACGGTAAAGGTGCAGATATTCATCGTGAGGATGATGAAGACTTGCAGCACCGGACCCACGCCCGGATAGGCGAGCGCCATGAGCGGAATGCCGTAGTTGCCGGAGTTGTAAAACATCGTCGCCAATTGCAGGGCGCGGGTCTGGCTGGCGTCGTAGCCATTCCATCGGCCAATGAGAGCGCTGAAAAAATACATGCTCGCAATGATGACAACGGTGAAGCCGATGACGCGCGCGGCCTTGGCTCCGCCCAAATCCGAGTCAACAACGTGGACGAAAATGAATGCTGGAACGAAGACGTAGATGTTCAGCTTCACCAGCGTGGTCATGTCGAGCCGCCGATAACGGTCGAGCAGCCAGCCGATCCCGAACATGACGAGGATCGGCAGGAGGACTTGGGTAAAGACGGACCAGAGAAGCACGGGAGTGTCTTACTGCGAGTGACGCCTGGGCTGAAAGCCGGTTCGCAAAAACAAAAAACGCGAGCGGTAAAGCTCGCGTTTTTTGCAGCGGTTTGGCGGATCGACCGATCAGTTGCTCACGGGCGCCCTGAGACTACGACTATTCAGAAACGGCGGGAAACCAAGAGATTGGGGAAGATAAGGCGATCCACCGTGAAAATCAGCCACTTCGGCCGGCTCTTTGCCATCTCTGCCGGACGGACCTTCCGCAATTTCTTTGCCGTCCTTGCCGTCGTTTCCGGTTCCATGGTGGCGTGTGCCAGCGTGAGAATCGTAGGCAAGTCGCGCGGCGTCGGTCAGGCCGACCTCGTAGTCATTGAGCGTCGCAGTGCCAAAAGATTCGAATTCGCGAATCGTGATCGTCTCGCCAGGCACGACGGGTGACCAACGCACTGCCATTGCGGTGGCTGGCACGGCGGGGAAGTCCATGGAAGAGCGACTCGTCGAACCGTCGAGGACGAGGCTGGTCGCGGGAGTCCGACCCTCGAGGGAAACAGCGCTGGAAGTGCCTGCCGCTGAATCGTTGATCGCGAAGAAATCCAATTTGCCCTTCGCCACGCCGTCGGTCAGCAAAGCGACACGGGAAATGGACTGCGCCGTTCCGTAGCGAATGACGATGCCGGAATCGCTCGTCGAGCCGGAAATAGCCACGCCCGTTTCCGGGTTATCATCGATGGCCCGTTGCCAGGCGACGGAGCCGTCCGCCGAGTTTGCATAAGCGACGGAGCTCTGGGTATAAAGCCCGTTCGCATTGAAGCTCGTTTTGTCATTGATAAACTGACCAAAAATCGCCCGCGCGTCGATCGACTGCGCGCGGCGGCGGATAGCGTAGGAAACCGCGGGTTTTTCCCCGTAAACGTTCAAGCTGTAAATCGGTCCGGGGTCCGCAAGATCGGTTTCGATCAAGACGTATTTCGCGTAACGGGTAAATGGCTTTGCCAGCTTTTTCTCATTGACCGAATTGAAAGCTACGTCCTGAACGAGGGAAACCCAAGTGCGCGCACCTGGGATGGCCGGTTCGTCCCCCGCATAAAGTGAGACGGTGCCCGCCGCCGGACGCCCGGAGAAACTGATATTGGAGACCAACTCCGGTTCGGCAAAAGCCAGCAGATACTGCTGCTTTCCAGGCATGGGCGACCAACCCGTGGTGATATCGCCGTCCAGCCAGGCGGCTCCAGCTTGGGTGGGAACGTAGGTCTGATTCTCCGCTTTGAAGACAAAGAGGTTTGAGCCCAAGTGCTGGCGCGCGAGATTTTTCGGATAGACTTGGAACTGTCGCGAGGCGGGTTCACTCTCCACAGCAGACCCGAGCGAGGGGAGCAGGGAGGAAACGAACAGAACGAGGGACGTGATCTTCATACAGTAGCGTTTTTTTAGCAGGTTTTCAGAATGACTCAAATCGAAATCTTCCATTATTCGGCAACTCCGTCGAATTCTGGAAATTTCAGTTAGTATGGAGAGTTTTTTTGCGCCTGCAAGAAGTTTTCTTTCTTTTTTCGCGGGGCGTCTCGTTCGGATTCTTCTTTGGCGTCTTTAAAGTTGGCAAGGTGAATCGGAGCGGCTATCTGAAACGCTGAATGTTCCGCCCAGTGACACGGAGATGCTCCAGTGGACGAACACGCCGCTATTTTCGATATTTATTCCTATTGTGAGTACCAACGATCCGAATCCCACTACTGATACACCAACCACAACCACCTCCTTCGCCGAGGGTCAGAAGCTGGCGGGGTGTTACCTGCTCACACGCCGCCTCGCTGGTGGACGCGGTGCCGAGGTCTGGCTCGCCCACGACGAAGTGCTGGGAAAAGACGTTTCGTTGCATTTCGTCCCGGAGGTCGTGCGACAGGATGCCCGTGCCCTCCAGGAATTGCGTCAGGATATCAAGCGCGATCGGCAGCTTGTTCACCCGAACATTTTGCGGGTTTATGAATTGCTGGAGGAGCCCGACTGGGTCGCGATTTCGATGGATGTCTCGGAAACCGAGTCGCTGGCCGCCTTACTCGAAAGGCAGCCGGACAAACGCTTCAAAATCGGGCAGGTAAAATCGTGGGCGGCCCAACTCGCGCAGACGATCGATGACGCACATAAAATCAATGTTTTGCATCGCGATATCACGCCGTCAAATATCTTGCTGGCACCTGCCGGAAAGATGATGGTCGCGAACTTCGGCATCAGCCGAGTCATTCATGACGCTCTCTTCCGGGCGGGCGGCGGAGAGAATCCACGCATGGCCTACGTCAGTCCACAACTTCTTGACGGACAACCGCCGACGCGAGCCGACGACGTGTATGCGCTGGGTGCAGTTCTTTACGCCATGCTTACGGGCACGCCACCTTTTGTCGGTCAGGATCTCGGTGGGCAGATTCGCGCAGGGCTGGCTCCGGCTGCCGCGCTGCGGGCGTTGCGCGCGGAAGGTCTCGGTGTTCCGCAGGAATGGCAGAAAGTCATCGTCGGTTGCCTGGAAAAATCCCCGGAGGTCCGACCGCAAAGTGCAGCCGAAGTGGCCCGGCAATTGACCGCGGAGGCGATCGAGCCCGCCGCCGTGGGAACCGCCGCCGCGAGTGCGCCGCCCGCACGGGAACCCGCTCGCGGCAGCGTCGCTGAAACGCCCCCGGTGAAAGGTGAAACCGAGCCCGCTCCTTCGGAGAAGATGCGCGAGAAAGAGCCAGCCCAGAAGGCTCCGGAGACCCCTCTTGAACCGGCGCGGAAAGAGTCGGAGGGACCGAAGTCACCGGCTTTCGCTCCGCCGAGGAAACGCACTGAGCGCCAATTGCCGGCAAAGTATAATCCGCGCCCGTATCCGACAGAACCGCGGTTCCCGGCCGGGATGGTTGTCGGAGCCGCGGCGCTTTTGGTGATCA
>JBBSDS010000247.1:0-8119 GCA_038240495.1 Chthoniobacterales bacterium
CAATCAAGAGAGACGTCGGTGATGACATCAGTGACGTAGCCGCTATTCGTGACCCGCTCACCGTTGCGAATCATCGGCGGGTTGTAATACTGCCCCTGTCCCGGAAGGATCTGCCAGAAATCGAATCCGGTCGGATCGCTCATGAGATGCCATTTCCCGATCATTGCGGTCTGGTAACCTGCGGCCTGCATTAGCTTCGGGAAGGTCATCTGCGAACCGTCAAACTTAGAGTTCGTGTTATTCACGAATCCGTTGAGGTGATTGTATTTCCCGGTGAGCACCGTCGCGCGGCTCGGCCCGCAAATGGAGTTCGGCACCACGCAACGGTTGAAGCGAACGCCTTCGCTCGCGATGCGGTCGAGATTGGGTGTCTCGATCAGCTTCCGCGATTCGCCATAAGCGCTAATCGCCTGGTAAGCGTGATCGTCTGAGAAGATGAAGACGATATTTGGTCGCTTCTGCTCAGCAGCGGAGGCAGGAGAGAGCAAAGCGACGATAGCGAGGCAAAAGACAGGGAGGATGTTTCGATTCATGGATGGCGAGGGATGAAAGTTATTGCAGTTGCTGCTTACGCGGTTTGGCTCCGCCACCTGACTTCGTCGCGCCCTTGGCGGCGGCGACTTCCGGCGATTCGAGCACGCGACCTTGATCGCCACTGTCCTCGATCCATTTTTCGAGCACGCCGCGCAGCCGCTTGAGCGTGGACTGGTCCTCGGCCTTTTGTGAAGTGGCGAGGTTGTGAATCTCGTGCGGGTCGGTTTGCAAGTCGTAGAGTTCCTCCGGCGGCATCGTCGGCTGGCAGAGAACCTCTTGCACCGGAGTCAGCTTGCCCTGCGCGTGGAGTTCCTTGAGAAGATTCCACACCGGATACTGCTTCTCCTTGTAGTCATTGGCCTGAAGGAAGGGCCGGTCGGGAGTAAAATTGCGGATGTAACGAAAGCGATCATCGCGCACCGTCCGAAAACGAAACACCGTCTCATCGCACCGATCGCGCGCCCCGAAGGCATACTCACGAGCCGCCTCCGCGTGATCGCCGAGGAAGATGCGTCCCTGCATTTTCGTGGGCCTCTTTGCACCAGCGATGTCGAGCATCGTCGGCGCAAGATCGATGGCCTCGATCAAGCGCTCATCCACCATTCCGGGCTTGAGCTGCCGCGGCACGGGAAAGTTCTTTGCCCAGTGGATGATCAACGGAATGTGCAGGCCCTCCTCGTAGCAGAACTGCTTGCCACGCACATGCGCTTCGCCGTGATCGCCGATGAAGAAGATAACCGTATCGTCCGCGAGTCCGTCGGCTTCAAGTTGCTTCAGCAACAGGCCAATCTTCCGGTCGAGTTCTGTCGCTGCGTCCAGATACTGCGCCATGTCCTTCCGCGTAACGGGATGATCCGGATAATAAGGCGGAATGAACACCTTGTCCGAGTCAGCTTTTGGCGGTGCGTGGAAGGTCCGGTGCGTTTCAATAAAATTGATCTGCGCGAAGAACGGTTGGTGCAACTTCAGGTCGTCCCAATTCGCGGACTCGAACGGCTTTCCTTCCCGCGCAAAGTTCCAGTCAGTCTTTCCTGTTCCTTTGAAGCCACACGCCGGCGGCAACGTCACGAGATTTGCCGTAAAGTATCCCGCTTCCCGCATCCACTCCGGTAGCGGTCGCACGCCGTCGGGCAGACCGAAGCCATCGTCGCGATGCGAGCGGTGATTTTGCGCGCCGATCGTCGTCTGGTACATGCCAGTCATAAAAGCCGAGCGGCTCGCCGAGCACACTGGCGCGGTCGTGTAAGCGCGGGTATAGCGCGCGCCTTCGTTTGCGAGCCGGTCGAGATTCGGCGTCCAGACTTGCTCGGCGCCGTAACACGTCACGGCATCAGGCGACATATCTTCCGCGACGAGCCAGAGGATGTTTGGACGCCGCGTGTTGGCGGCAAAACCCACCGTCGCTGTAGCCAGCGCGGCGACGAGAAAAATGACGATGTGCAGTTTCATGGTTTGATCGGAACGGTGCCGTTGGCGTCCACTTGGTAGCCCCACTTCGCAATGTAATCCGCCGCAGGACGGAACTCGTCGCCTCGCTCGCGCAGCTTCCGCTGAAGCTGCGCGTCGAGCCTGGCCTGCAATTCCGCCTGCGCCGGATCGTTCACCAGATTGTGCATTTGGTAAGGGTCGGCCTGGTTGTCGAACAGCAGCCACGGGCCTTGCAGGTCGCGGACATAAGTGTAGCGCGTCGTCCGCACCGCGCGGTATTCCCTGCCGCCCTTGCGCCGGTCCCATTGCCCGAATGGCGCCACGCAATGCAACACGGTCGCATCGTCGCCGGGATTCGGTCCGCCGCGCAGGTAGCCGCTGTAGTCGAGGCCCTCGACCGTCTTTGGAATCGTGACACCGCAGAGCCCGAGCAGAGTCGGCATGACATCCTCGGAATTAATCGGCGCTTCGAGCTGGCGCGGTGGCAGCACCTTCGGCCAGCGCAAGAGGAACGGCACGCGCGCACACTCCTCGAAGGGCTGCTGCTTGTGCATCCCTCCTTGCGAACCGAGCAAATCGCCGTGGTCGGCGCTGAAAAGGAAGATGGTATTCTCCGCGAGTCCAGTCTCGCGCAGCGTGTCGAGCAGCGAACCCATCGCGTCGTCGAGCGCAGAGCAGTGCGCGTAATAACCGGCAAGGCTCCGCCGAATTTGCGCTTCCATTTCTGCGGGAACATTTGGCCGCAGGGTTAGCTTCGATGGATCATACATCGCGCGGTATTTCTCCGGCGCAGTAAGATACGGATCATGCGGGGGCCCCCATGCGAGCCAGAGTAGGAACGGCTTCTTTTCTTTTGCCTGCGAGCGCAGGAACTCGCAGGCGTCGCGTGTCTGATCGAGCGCGTCGTAGCCGGACCATTGTAGTTTGTCCGGGGAGTCACCAAAGTAGATCGACTCCGTGTAACTGTGCGTACACTCGCAGACCTTCCAGTAGTCAAAGCCCTGTCGCCGCTCGGGCGGGATGAAACTCAAGCGGCCGTGACCGTCGATATGCCATTTGCCGATTGCGCCGGTATAGTAACCGGCGCTTTTGAGGACCTTGGGCAGCGTCGTCGCCTGCGGATCGAGCGGCACGTCGTTGAGGAAAATGCCGTGTGTGAGCGGGCGCTGACCCGTGAGCAAGGATGCGCGGGTCGGCGAGCACACCGGCATGCCGGCAACCGCATTGGTAAAACGCACACTCTCACTCGCGAGCCGGTCGAAGTTTGGCGTCTTGACGTTTGTATCGCCAGCAAATGAAAACGCCTGCGGGCGCCACTGGTCGGCCAGCACGACGACGATGTTTGGCTTTGCCGGTTCCTCCGCGGAAGCGCGCATCGGCAGCGCATTCACAGCGAGGGATAAGACGAAGCGGAGAGAGATAACGCGCATAGGATCAATTCGGTTGCGCAGCCTTGGCCTTCGGGCCAGCAGGCTTGGGCTGAAGATTGACGGGAGTCGTATTTTGCTGCGGCGCGCCGGGCGTGCTGCGTCCTTCGGCGACATATTTTTCGAGGAGCTTCGTCAGCCGCGCGACGATCTCCGGGTGGTCCTCTTGCACATTGCGCTTCTCGCCGATGTCGTCCGACAAATCGTAGAGCTGAATCGCCGGCAATCCTTGCGCGTCCTTGCTTCCCGGCCGCGGCGCACTCCAGCCGCCGGAGTCGGCACAGAGTTCGAGCTTCCAGTTTCCCTGACGGATCGCAAAGGAGCCATTGATAGAATGATGCACGATGGCTTCGCGCAACGGCTTGTCCGCGCGCCCTTCGAGCGCAGCAAGAATGCTCACGCTGTCTTCCGCGGCATTGTCGGGCAGCTTCCCGCCGAGGATCTCAGCGCAGGTCGCGAAGAAGTCGTTGAGGCAGACGATCTGGTCGCTACGGGTGCCAGCCTTCACCCGCTCCGGCCAGCGGGCAATGAACGGGATGTGATGACCGCCGTCGAAAATGTCCGCCTTGTGCCCGCGGAATTCATAGCTCGGGTTGTGCCCCTTCGCGAGCAACTCATCGAACTTCGCCGACGGCGAGCATCCGTTGTCGCTCGTCATAATGATCAACGTATTCCCGGCGACGCCGCTTTTCTCCAGCGCGTCCATCACCTGCCCCAAGGCCCAATCCGTCTCCATCACGAAATCCGCATACGGATTCAACCCGCTCTTGCCCAGCCACTCGGGCGTCGGCGCGATCGGCGTGTGCGGTGCATTGAGCGGCATGTAGATGAAAAATGGCTTCCCGGATTTCGCGGCCGCCGCGCGCTGGCCGATCAGGTCCACAGCTTTGCGCGTCAGCGTCGGCAACACGTCCGTCGCCTCGAATCCCGGTGCGGTCGGACCCTCACGCGTGAATCCATTCTCGCGCCCCGTCATCATCGCGAACTTGTGCGTCTCGCTCGGCAGCTTCGTCACGCGATCATTTTCGATGAAGGTGTAGGGCACCATGTCGAGCGACGCAGCGATGCCGAAGTAGTAGCTAAAGCCCACGCTGGTCGGCCCGTTCGTGAGCGGTTTGGAAAAGTCCACGCTGCCGACCTGCTCAGGCTTCTCGATACTTAGCTCCGATACTTCCTTGCCGCTGTACTTCACCCAATCCATGCCGAGATGCCACTTACCGACGCAGGAAGTATCGTAACCGCGATCCTTAAGAAACGACGCCACCGTCATGCGTCCCTCTTCGATGAGCCGCGGGCTGAGACCGCCAAGCACGCCGCTCTTCAGCCGCGAGCGCCAGTTGTAGCGACCGGTGAGAATGCCGTAGCGCGTGGGCGAGCAAACCGCCGAACTCGAATGGGCATCGGTGAAGATCATTCCGGCAGCCGCGAGACGGTCCATGTTCGGCGTCGCGATCTTTCCCTGCGGGTTGAGGCATTTCACGTCCCCGTAGCCGAGATCGTCGGCGAGGATGAAAACGATGTTTGGCTTCGCTTCGGCTGCGCGAATCGGCGCCGGCCTGAGAAAGAGAAGGCCAAATATTAATGCGGCAAAAATGCATCGGGAGAGGGCGATCAGTCTTAGGGGGAACTGGGGCATAAATTACTGTCCGAAGTTTCAGCCGCGCCGTCGAATCAAAGGTGAAGTCTCCGACGCTCGAGAAACGACGGGACTTCGCAATAGCGGACGCCCGCGCAACGCTACCTTCTTCAACCGCGGCTCGGCATTCGACCGCACACT
The DNA here is from genome assembly GCA_038240495.1 of Chthoniobacterales bacterium. Lineage (GTDB taxonomy): Bacteria > Verrucomicrobiota > Verrucomicrobiia > Chthoniobacterales > Chthoniobacteraceae > Chthoniobacter. The sequence goes on from JBBSDS010000247.1 coordinate 5,167, forward strand.
GCGCGTCAGGCGAAGACTTCGAGCGCCGGCTTGGCGTTGTTTCCAATCGTGAACGGCCGCCCGTTCGGAGCCACGACGTTCTGCTCGATGGGCATCCCCGCCGCCCAGCCGATCGTGGCGTGGAAAGCGCCAACGGTCATATCCTTGTCGGCCGGTTCCGCGCCGAGCGCGTCGCTCGCTCCGTGGACGTAGCCGCGCTTCACACCCGCGCCCGCGAGGACGGTCGAGAAAACTTTTGGATAATGGCCGCGGCCACCTCCGGTAAAGTCCGGCTTGCGGCCGAATTCCGTGGCGACGACGACAAGCGTGCTCTTCAACAAGCCGCGCGACTCAAGGTCGCCAAGCAGCGCAGCAAATGCCTGGTCGAAATCGCCGCCGCGATCCGCCATCGAGTCTTCGAGATTGCTGTGCATGTCCCAGCCGCCGCTCGTCACCTCGATGAACCGCACGCCCGCCTCGACGAGCCGCCGCGCGAGCAGACAGCCCTGGCCAAACTTTGACCGCCCGTACGAATCGCGCAGCGGCGCGGGCTCGGCGGGAAGGTCGAAAGCCTTGAGATCGCTGCTCTTCATGAGGGTCAGCGTCGTATCATAAAAGTCGTTGTAGGCTTTCACGTTCTCGTCGGGGAAACGCGCGCGGAAGGTCTTGTCGAGCTGATTCACGAGCGCGAGCCGCTTTTCCAAAACGTCAAGACCGGCGGGTGGAGCGGAATGTTGCAGGCCCGCATCCGGGTCCAGAATCGGCAGCGGGCTGAACGCCGCCGGGAAGAAGCCATTGCCGTGATCGGAGTTCCGATTCACGCAGACGGACGAAGGCAGCGTCTTATGGCTGGGCCCGAGGTAATGCTGCGCCCATGCGCCGAGCGTCGGATGCTTGATCGTGCCCCGCTGCTCGTATCCGGTGCGCATGAAATACTGCGCCGCCGCATGCACGCCGACTTTCGCCGTCATCGAGCGGATGACACAAATCTTGTTCGAGACCGCCGCGGTTTTCGGCAGGAATTCGCTGAGTTGAAAACCAGACTTCGTGCTGATTGCGCCCTTCGGCCCTTTCGAGGCGCCTTCCTTCGGATCGAAGGTATCGATATGGCTCATGCCACCGACGAGCTGAAGGAAGATGATATTCTTCGTGCTCCCAAAGCCAGGCTTGCGGCCCGCGGCCGGCGCGGCGTCGAGGGCGAGCGCTTCCACGCCTTGGAACAGTGGCAGAACGCTGAGCCCAAACGCTGCGCGGGCACAGCGCTCGACAAAGCTGCGGCGCGTCTGGGAATCGAGGGAGAGGAATTCGTTGCTCATGATGAAGATGGGTTCGGGTGAGGACGGCGGGATTATTGGATGAAGATGAATTCGCGGGAGTTGAAGAGTACCCATGTGAGGTCCGCGAGTTTCAATCCGTCGGTGAGCACGCGGCGCGCAGTTTGCGTTTCTGGAATCGTCGGGCGTCGGCCCAGGAAACTGAAGTAAAGCGACTCGACCTGAAGTTCCGGCGACTTCGCTTTCGCCGCATCTTTGAGGACCATCGAGGACTGGCTCGCGATGACCTTTTGCACGTCGCCATTCATCATCATGAGCACCTGCGGCACACCGCCTTCGGAGCTGTTGGAATCCGCAATCTGCCGGTCGGACTGGCCGAACATCCGCAGGAAATGCGCTTCCTTCGCCGGCTGCTGAAGCTCGGAAGCGCGCGCCAGCATGAGACCTTCGAAATGCGGGGGCGGAGTGCCGTTATATTCGGCGGCTATGGCCTCGGTGCCACCGCCATTCTTGTTCCCCTTGGCCGCTTTGCCGCCGCCTTTCTTTTTCCCGGAGGTCGAATCGGCCGTCAGCTCCGTCGCTTTCGCGAGGATGGCTTCGGTCGTCAAAGTCGTGCCGGGAATATCCATCCGCCGAATCTCGTCCGCACGGTGCAGCTTGTATTGATCGACTTGCGGGCCGACGACGAGCGTGAGCACGGAATCCCACGCCTGCTCGGCCGTCATCCGGCGGAGGAGCGGACCGGGAAAAAGATACGGTCCTTTGCCGAGGTCGGGGGTCACGCTCGCCTGCCGCTGATATGCCTGCGTGTTGAAAACGATGCGCTGAAATTCTCGAAGGTCGAACCGCACCCGCTTCATCTCCGTCGCGAGATGCGCGAGCAACTCCGGATTCGCGCCCTTTGTCAGGTCGTCGATATCGGTCACAGGCTCCTGCACCGCCAGACCGAAGACCCGCTTCCACAGACGATTTGCGATCGCCGTGGCGAAGCGCGGGTTGTCCACACTCGTGAGCCAGTTGGCAAACTGCTCGCGGAGTTTTTCCGGCTTCGCGGTATTCACCGCATACGCCGGGCTCTTCATATCATCCTGCGACCATGAGATGAGCTTCGGTTTCACGGGTTCGCCAGCTTTCGCATCGCTGTATTTGTAGTCCGTGGGAAAGGTCGTCGTGTTCTTGTGCAGTCCCTCGACCTCAGCCAGATTCGGCGCGAGAATCTGCACCAGTAGCTTGGTGTTGAATTCGCTCTTCGCCGCGAGCTTTTTCGCCTGCCCATTGGCCTTTGCGTAGCTCGTATCCGTCGCTCCGAAAAAGGAGGCCATCTCGTAGAAGTCGCGCTGCGTCCACGGGGCGAGCGGATGGTTGTGGCACTGCGCGCACGCCACGTTCGCGCCGAGAAAAGTCGTCAGCGTATTTGAGAGATTATCCAGCGGCATGTTGCGGTCGCGCAGGAGATAGCCGACCGGACCGCTGCTCGAGAGGCGGCCCTCGGCGGTCATGAGATCGTGGACGGTGCTGTTCCAAGGCCGATTCGCGGCGATCTGGTCCTTCAGCCATTCTTCATACACAAAGGTCTTCACACCCTTCCCGTAGTCGTCCATCACGCGCAGCATGTCTGCGATCCAGTTAAACATCTGCGAGTTGTAACCGTCCGACGCGAGCCGCTTGTCGATCAGCTTCGCGCGCATTGCGGGATCCTA
>JBBSDS010000248.1:0-8117 GCA_038240495.1 Chthoniobacterales bacterium
CCCCCCGGCGGCGCGCTGCTCCGATCACAGGGTCGCATGCCGAGGCGCGAATCGGCGCCAAAAAAATTTGTCGGAACCGCGAACGACTCCCATGATGGAGCACGGTTTCCAGGCGGCTTCAAATATGTGGAATCGCGGGCCACTGATCACAATTATTCGATGAAAAAGCGGATTGAATTCCGGGGCTCGGATAATAGCGCTCCAGCGGCGCGTGCCGGCCGGAAAAATGGCCCGATTTGAGCCTCGATTTTTTGGTCGCGAGTCCTCTTCATCCCGGGACCGGAAGGGGATTGCTTCTGCAAACAGCAGTTCTCGCGTCAGGGTTGCGCGGCGGGGGCCGCCGCACACCAGCGCCGCCAGATGGTCCGCCAGGCCGCCTCGAGGTGGCGGGTAAAGCCGGTCGCGTCGAGGAGCGGGGAGGTTTGCAGGCGTTGACGAAGCGTGGCGCGAAGTCCCTCCAAGCGAGGAAGATCGGCGGCGAGCTCCGCGGCGATCCGCACGTAGTCCTGCTCCGAGCGCGCCGCCAGCTCCGGCAGGCCGACGTTTGACAACAAACTCCAGGAGGCACGGCCCAGGGTCATCGTGCCGATGAGGGCGATCACGGGCACACCCATCCAGAGCGCGTCGAAGGTCGTCGTCATCCCATTGTAGGGGAAAGGATCGAGCGCGATATCGATGCGGTGGTAACGTTCCAGGTAGGCCGGAGGAGCAGTCCCGCCTTTCACGCCGGCTGCCGCCGGGTAGTAGGCGAGGAATTCCACGCGATCCGCACCGATCCCGCGTTCCGCGAAAAAGCGCACGATTTGCTCCTTCTGGCTGCCTTTCAAAACCATCAGCAACCGGGACCCCGGGACGGAGGCGAGGATTTCCGCCCAAACGGCAAGTACCCGCTGGTTAATCTTGGCGAAGTTATTGAAGGAGCCGAAGGTGACGATCCTGTTCCGCTCGCAGGGGAGTTCGGAGGCCTCGGGGGAACCGGCTGGCGGCCGGTAGCAACACCAGGCATGGGGCAGGCGGAGCGGTTCCTCGAATCCGTCGGCAACGGCCTGCGCGGGTGGATCGAGATAAGGATCGGTGATCCGGTAATCCATCGCCTCGAGCCCGTTGCCTCCGGGGTAACCGAGCCATGAGACCTGAACCGGGGCGGGCTTGCGGGCGAAAGTGAGCAGCCGGTTGAAGGCCGTATGCAGCGAGAGGTCGACGAGGATGTCCACGCGATCCTCCCGGATCTGCGCGGCCACTTGCGCATCGGAGAGATTGGCCGTTTCGCGCCAATGCGCCGAGACGCTGCGGAACCGGGCGGTGACAGCGTCAGCCGGAAAGGCGCCGGAGTAACAAAAAAGCTCGAACGGGCCGCGATCGTGCGCCTCGTAAGCGGGCAGCAGCGTGTGCCCGACGACATGATCGCGAAGGTCCGGCGAGACGTATCCGATGCGCAGCGGTCGTTCCGGGGACCGATCATTCGGGTGGGGACGCCACTCACTGCGCAGAGGTGCGGCATGAGCGCGATTCCAGCGGCGGTGCTCCTCCACAATTTCGATCGCCGGCAGGTCGGGATCCATGTAGCAGGAGTAAATCAAATTGCTGCGGATCTCGGCGCGGTGCGGAGCCAGTTCCACGGCTCGGCGGAACGAATCGAGAGCCGCGCGGATGTCGCCGCTGTCCTTGAGAGCCACGCCGAGATTGCTGTGCGCCTCGGGATCGTTTGGAGCAATGGAAAGCCCCGTGCGATAGAGCGCGATGGCCTCGTCGAGGCGCGCGAGGTCCTTGAGCAGGCTTCCAAGATTGACCGCGACCGGGGCATTGGCGGGCTCCTCGCGGAGCACCGAACGGTAATGCGCAATCGCCTCGTCCATCCGGTCCGCGGTGGCGAGGGCCGTGCCCAGATTCAGCCGGGCCATGGCATGATGGGGTCCCACCCGGAGCGCGGCCTGGTAAGCGGCGACGGAATCCGCGGGGCGTCCCGCTTTGCCGAGAGTGATGCCGAGATTGTAGTGGCCCTCGACGCGGCCCGGTTCGAGTTTGATGGCATTCTCAAACTCGACGATCGCCTCATCGAACCGCAGCAGGTCGGTGAGGAGCAATCCGTGATTGTTGCGATACTCGAAGGCCCGGGGATTTTGCGCGATGGCCTGCTGGATGAGCATGCGCCCCTCCTCCATGCGCCCGCTGTGATGAGCCACGACTCCGAGCAGATGCCGCAAGTCGGCATTGTGCGGGAAAATCGCGAACAACTGGCGATAGATCGCCTCAGCGTCCGAAAAACGGCCCGCTTGATGATGTTCCATCGCCAGATTCAGCGCTTGCTGTTGAGTCATGGTAGCCATGGGATCAGGCGGTCACGCCAGTCAGTGATTTCACCATTTCCGGAAATGTCACGGAAGGTTTCCAACCCGTGGCGGCGCGCAGTTTGGAAGCGTCTCCGATGAGCGGGGATCTTCTGCGCTGGAGCAGCGCGGGATCCTCCACGACGTGCGCCTTCCAGTCCTGACCGCGGAGGCGGAAGGCGATCTCGACGAACTCGCGGACGGAGTGCGCTTCACCAGTCGCGACAACGAAATCGCTGGGCTCCGGCAAGGCGAGAATCCGCACCATGGCATCCACGAAGTCGGGCGCAAAACCCCAGTCGATCCTCGCGGAAAGATCACCGAGGACGAGCTGGTCGCGCTGGCCCGCGGCGATCTCCGCCGCGGCGCGGATGATTTTTTGCGAGACGAATTTTTCCTGCCGGTAAATGGATTCGTGGTTGTAGAGAAAGCCGGCGGCGGCGAACACCCCGTGCGTCTCGCGGTAAAAACGGCAGCAATGGACGCCGCTCGTTTTCGTGATGCCGTAGATGCAGCGCGGGTTCAGCGGCGTCTGCTCATCTTGAATCGCCGAAAGCACATTGCCAAAGACAAGCGAGGAAGCCGCGTAGAAAAGCCGCGTCGCGGGCCGGCAGTTCTTGATCGCTTCCAAAAAATGCAGCAGCCCGCGCACGTGGACAGCGTGGCTTTTTTCGAAAACCTCGACCGCATCGCCACCCATGTGATCCTGCGAGGAATGATGATAAGCCGCGAGGTAGTAGATTTCGTCCGGCCGCCAATCGGCGACGATCGCCTGCACCTGTCGGCGATCGGTAATGTCAATGCTCACGGGAGTGGAGGCTTCAGTGCTGCGAATCGAGTCGCGCGCAATCCCAAGGACGGCGCAGCCGGCGGCCAGCAGCCGCTCGTAAAGGATGCGTCCATCCTGCCCTCCGGCCCCGACGACGACCACTCTGTTCATCGACCAATGTTGTGGAATATCGGCGGGGGCATGAGCATCCCGCGCAATTGCCGCACTTCCTCGTGAAGCTGCAATTCGCGATGCGTTACATAACAGTCGAGGACATTGAGCGGGAGGGATAACTGCGCTGCCAGGCTCTCGTCTTCTCGACGCAGGTAGTAGCGATTGATGCCGTCACAGAATTGCAAGAGATACCCATGCGACAAAAGGTAAGGCTCCCAGTTTTCACAATTCGGTTCGGAAGTCATCGGCTTCGTCGCTTCGATCACCAAAAGGCGCGGACGAAAACGGCTCCAGTCTGCACCTTCGATGACGTCCGCCTCAGCTCCTTCCGCGTCGATCTTGAGAAAATCGATCTCCTTGGTCACAAACTCGCCGCAAATATCGGCGAGGGTGCGCAACGGCACCTGGGCACATTGCGCGCCGGCGCGATCACCTGCGCTCAGCAGCGCCAACTGGTCCGGAGAAATCGTGGACATCCCCTTGTTTGCCAGTTGGTGAAACGTCACCTCGCCCCGCGTCCGGCCCACCGCGCAGCGCAGGTTGATTTCGTTCGGGCGGTCGCGCTGAAGCTCCGCAAAACACGCGTCGTCCGGCTCAATATTGATTCCACGCCAACCCGATATGCTGAAGTATTTCGTCACGGAATCGGCGAGCGGATGAAACGCGCCGACATCGATGAAGAAGCCCGTTTTTTTTCGGAAGACCCGATCGATCAAGACGTCCTCTCCGTTCTGGGAGTAGGAGATCATTATTTGATTGCGGCCAAAGGAGCGGGGATAAATCACCATGATGGTTTGGGTGGATTATTCTAGCCTTCGCCTGCGCAAGGGAAAGCCAGTTTGTCTTGCTGCGAGCTAATCAGAACGAAGCGGGCACCTTCCTAGGAGGGCGCTCATCTCTCCACGATCTCAATCTGCGGCAGGGGAAAGATCAGCTTTCCGCCGCGCTCGAGATAGGCCGCCTCGCGCTGGAGCAGATTGCTGCGGAAGTGCCAGGGCATGACGAGCAAGTAATCGGGATTCATGGCGTGCGCCTCCGCCTCGGAGATGATGGGAATTTCCGTCCCCGGAGTGAACCGGCCGAATTTGTCGGGATTGACGTCGGCGATCGCCGGAATCTGCGCGCCGGTCAGGCCGCAGAATTGCAGGATCACATTTCCCTTGGTCGAGGCGCCGTAGCCGAGCACTTTCGCGCCGCCCTGCGCGAGGTCGGCGAGCAGGGCGAGCAGCTTGTCACGATGACCAAAGACCCGCTCCCGAAAATCCCGATAGGGCTGCAACGTCTCCAGCCCGAGGGCTTCTTCGGACTCCAACATCGCCCGCACGGCAGCGCCGTTTTCCGGCAGGCTCGATGACGACCTGGCGACGGTCACCGCAAAGCTGCCGCCGTTCACATCATTGATTTCGAGATCGATAATCTTCAGCCCGCAGCGATCGGTCATCCACTTGATCTGCTTGAGCGCATAGTATTCCACATGCTCATGGCAGACAGTGTCGTAGGCATTCTGCGTGAGCATCGCCGCCAGGTAGCTTTGCTCGAAATGCCAGATCCCCTCCTCGTCCAAAATTTCGGCCACTTGCTCGACGAATTTGATCGGCTCATCGAGATCGTAAAACATCGCAATCGAAGTAATGATCTTCGCCTTTTTCCCGCCGACGCGAGCGAGGAAAGCCGGAGCCGCGAAGAAGTCCGCGATGACCTCGATGTGCGGCTGATAGAACGAGCGGAATTTGGCCGCCGTCGGGTCGATGCCCACGGGCAGCAGGCCCGGCGCATAGAAGGAAAGGAGCGTGCCGTCATTGCTGCCAATGTCCAAAACGATGTCGCCGTCCTGCGGCGTCACGAGCGCGGTCAGCTTCGCCACCTTGCGCTGCAAGTGCTCGACCATCGAGCGGTTGAGCGAGGACCGGTAGCCGTAGTTGGCGCCATACATTTCCGCGGAGTCGTAGGAATGGCGGAGCTGGACCAATCCGCAACCATCGTCGCCGTGACACTTCACGAGTTCGAGCGGACCGGACGTAATTCGCTCATCGGAATTTTTCGGGAAGACACCCGTGAGGCACTGGGTGCCCAAATCCAGGAGCGAAACCAGGTCCGGTTGATTGCAGATGCGGCAGCGGGAGATTTGGCGAGGCACGATCGGGAGGGGTAAAAAAATCCGGTCAGCGAGCCGGTGAAGACCGGCGCCGGCGCGGGGTCGCCGCGGCCGGCCCGCGCTTCGGACGCGGGACCGCTTTCGCGGACATGGCGACGATTTTTTCGCGGAAGAGTTCGTCGATCATATCGATGCAGCGATTGCGCTCCAGGTTCAGGACGGCCAGACGTTTGATGGTGCTGTTTTTTTCTGCGGCCGGGATTCGTTCAAACTCATAGACCTTCTCCTGCTGGTGCCAGAGCGCGCAATTGGCCTCGGCAAGTTTCGAGACCATCGTGCCGAAACTGCCGGCGATCTCGTCGAGCACATGTTTTTTTTCCGGATAAACTTTGTTGGCGTCGAACTTCAGTTGCGACGGCGGAATTTTTCCGGTCACTGCCTGGGAAATGAAGGCATCGATCTCCGCCTCCAGCGCGGCCAATTGGCGCGCGAGCGATTCCAGCTTCCGCGCGTCGATGGTGTGCCATTGCTTTAACTGGACGATGGTCAGCTTGTCGCAAAGTGAACCGAGCGTTTCTGCCATTTTTGTTTTTTGATGGAATGGTGTGGCCGGGGCGGACGAAGGCGGAATGGGTATTCCGGCGGATGTTCCCTAGGCAACTTGGTTTCGGGATTCAATGCCGAACGTGCGCCTCGGGTGTGATTGAAGTTGGGTCCGTTGTCGAAGTCGTCCTCGTCCTCGTCCTCGATCGGCATTTCGAGGACGAGGACGAACCGCGCCGGCCCCATTTTTAATCACCCCCGTGCGCCTGCTCCGAAAAAGGTCTCCGTTGCCAAATCCGTTTCCTCCGGCGAACATTCCGCTCACTTCCGCCGGCCAAACCTGATTTGAAAAACTCCCTCTCTTGACCCCCCCGGCATTTGCAGGTTCCACGCTGGCAGGCTTCCCATCCCCCCCGAACCGGACGGGTGGATTCCAGACGAATGTCGGAGCACCTAGTGCGACGGGGAAGGCGAAGCTGCACATCATCAACACCTGGCACCGGGGAGACGCCCTGCTCACCCGCCCGATCATCCGCGCGCTCAAGCCTCACTTCGATCTCACTCTGGAATGCACGGCGCAGTCCGCGTATCTCTGGGCCGACTTGGGTCTGCCGATTTTCCACGGCGATCCGGATAACCCGAGCCACGATTCACGGCTCCGGCCCCCGGACGCACTCGGCGTCAATCTGTGGTTCGGAACCTACAATGACATCCTCTACACATTCGGGATGACGATCGCCTGCCAGGCCCACACCTTCAATCGCCGCATGCAGGAAGTGGGGCTGCCGTGGAATTTCACCATTCCCACGGAGCCGCTCCCCGTGGACTTCGCGCCGGTGCTGCCGGACACCCCCATCCTTCCGGGCAGCGTCCTCGTGGAAAATGGTCCGGCGCAATCCAACCAGAGCACGTTCGAATTGAATCCGTGCCTGCCCCAGCTCTTCGCCGAATTCCCCGATGTGAACTTCTACTGCGCCGCACCCCCGCCCGTCTCAGCGCCGAACGTTTTTGACCTCAGCCACCTCAACCTGATCCAGCTTTCACAGGTGGGCGACAAATGCGTGGCCCTCATCACCCGCGGCAGCGGAGTCAGCGCGGCGTGCTATACCCGCACGAGCATGTTTAAGCCACGATGCATCCTCGGGTGGACTTACCGGATGATCGTCTGGCACAACAAGGTGGAATACCTTTACGAATATGCCCAATTGCGGGAATTCGTGCGGCACGTCTTTCCCGCGAGCATGGGACCGGCGATTTCCGTCCCGTCCACCCCGATCCTGCAGGGAGTGTGACAAAGCTGCCCTGAGCTTTGCTATTTTGCGCACCACTGCCTCCACATTTGCCGATACGCATGCTCCACGTTTCGAGCGAAACGCGGACCGTTCATCAACGGTGACGACGCCATCCGTGCGCGCAAACCTCCACGCAACTCTGCCAGGCGATCCACGTCCACAGCCAATTTCACCGCGATGCGCACATATTCCTCGCGGCTCGTGGCGATCAGTTCCGGCAAGCCTGCGCTGCTCAACAGGCTCACACCAACGCGGCTCGCATGCACCTTCCCCGCCAACGTGACCACCGGCACCCCCATCCACAGCGCCTCGCACGTCGTCGTCGTGCCGTGATAGGGAAATGTGTCCAGCGCAATGTCCACGCGGTTGTAGCAGGCCAGATGTTCGGCCAGGGCAGGGACGCGCGCCAGCAATTCGACACGCTCCGGAGCGACTCCCCCGTGCTCCATCGCGGCGAGGACACGCTGTCGCACCGACGAATCCTGAAGACCGATATTCTTCAGCAGCAAGCGTGAGCCCGGCACACGCTGCAAAATCCGCGACCAGATGGCGAGCCACTCGTCGGTGATTTTTGGCATCGTGCTGAAACAACCGAAAGTGAGATGGCCACTCAGCATGACCGGCGGAACGCCCACCTCGGGCGAGTCCTCGGGCGGCCGGAAACACCACGCGGAATCGGGCAGTCGGAAAAGTCGTTCACAATGCAGATGCGCGGTCGCTCCCACGGGATCGGCGTGCGCGTCCGTCAGCCGGTAATCCATCGTCTCCATGCCCGTGGTGTCGCAGTAGCCAAGGTAGGTGACCTGAATGGGCGCGGGCTTGCGCGCAAAGATCGGGAGACGGTTGTCAGCCGTGTGACCGGCGAGATCGACCAGGATATCGATCTTGTCCTCCCGAATGAGCGCAGCCGCCTCCGC
>JBBSDS010000249.1:0-8105 GCA_038240495.1 Chthoniobacterales bacterium
TCGACGCTCCTCGCCGTAACCATCGTGCCCGTGCTGTGTGCGACGCTGGTCCGCGGGCCGTTCCATGCCGAGAGCGACAACTGGGTGATGCGCGTGCTCTTGAAAATCTACGAGCCGGTCCTCGACTGGGCGCTCGTCCATCGCCGCACCGTGCTGGCCGCTGCCGCGCTCATGCTGGGCAGCGCGCTCGTCCTCGCGTTCGGCCTGCCGCGTGCCGCGCTGGCGAAGCTGGAGAAATGGCCCGCGGTCGCGCGCGTGGCCACCGGCATGGGCAGCGAATTCATGCCGCCGCTCAACGAAGGCTCGCTGCTCTTCATGCCCGTGCTGCTCCCGCAGACCAGTCTCACGGAAGTGAAGCGCATCATGGCGTGGCAGGACACCGTCATCGCGCAAACCCCCGAAGTCGCCTCGGTCGCTGGCAAGCTCGGACGCGCGGAATCGGCGACCGACCCCGCGCCGGTCGAGATGATCGAGACAACGATCATGCTGAAGCCGGAGTCGCAGTGGCGCGCGGGGATGACGAAAGACATGCTCGTCGCCGAACTCACATCGAAGCTGACGCAGGTACCCGGCTATGTCCCCGGCTTTCTCCAGCCGATCGAGAACCGCATCCTCATGCTCAGCACAGGCATCCGCGCACAAGTCGGCATCAAGATTCTCGGTGACAATCTCGACGCCCTCCAAAGCAAGGCGTTCGAGGTCGAGCGGATCGTGCGCGCAATTCCCGGAGCGGTCGGCGTCGCGCCCTCGCGGGTGCAAGGCAAACCCTATGTCGAAGTCGCTGTGAATCGCGAAGCGATGGCGCGCTACGGTTTGCGTGCGCAGCAGTTGCTCGATGCCGTGGAAACTGGCATCGGCGGCAAAAATGTGACGACTACGATCGAAGGCCGGCAGCGCTTTCCCATCCAGGTGCGACTCGCCCGCGACGAACGCGACGATATCGAGCGGCTCGGCGACATCCTTGTGTCCACGCCGTCAGGGAAGCACATCCCGCTCGGTCAACTCGCAGACATTCGCCGCAGTGTCGGCGCGAGCGAGATCGCCAGCGAGAACGGTCGGCTGCGGGTCTTCGTGCAGGCGAATGTGCAGGGGCGCGACCTCGGCGGTTTCGTCGAGGAAGCGCGACGGCGCATCCATCAAGAAGTCGCACTGCCCGGAGGCATGACGGTCGAATGGAGCGGCCAGTACGAAAACCAACTCCGCGCCAAGCGCACGCTGCAACTCATCGTCCCCGCCGTGCTCGGTATCATCTTTCTGTTGCTCTACATCGTCTATGGCAGCGCGAAGGAAGCGGCGCACGTCATCCTCGCCGTGCCGTTCGCGCTCACCGGCGGCGTCTTCTTGCAATACTTGCTCGGCTACAATTTCAGCGTTGCGGTGTGGGTCGGTTACATCGCGCTTTTCGGCACGGCCATCCAGACGGGCGTCGTCATGGTGGTCTATCTGGAGGAGGCAGTGGAGCGGAAGCGGCGTGAACTCGGAGGGACGCGCTCCTGCGCGTCCCTCACATCCCTTGATAGTCAGGGACGCGCGGGAGCGCTTCCCTCCGAAATGACGCGCGCCGATTTGCTCGACGCGATCCGGGAAGGTGCGCGGCTGCGCCTGCGGCCAAAGGTCATGACGGTGGCGACGATCGTCGCGAGTCTGCTCCCGATCATGTGGAGCACGCGCACCGGCGCGGAAGTGATGAAGCCACTCGCGACGCCCGTCATTGGTGGAATGGTCAGCAGCCTGCTGCACATTCTCATCGTCACTCCGGTGATCTTCGCATGGCTGCGCGAACGCGAGTTGACGCGCGCGGAGCGCTGATCCGTGGAGCGCACGCGTCTCGCGTGCCGGTTTCGGCGTCCCGCCGAAACGAACTTCCCGAAACGTCGATTCAATAAGGTGATCAAGTGACAGAAAGTCCGCGACGGAGAAACGCCGTCGCCAGCACGCGTGCGCTCCCCGGATTTCTGTGCCTACAGTTTCGCCGGATCCTGCAGAAGCGCGCTGATGCGCTGGAGCAGCCGGCCCGCGCCGCCGCCATCGAGCACGCGATGATCGAAGCTCAGCGTGAACTGAGCCTCCGTCACGGGGACGAACTGCGCTTTGCCCTTGTCCCAATGCGGCATGACGCGGCCCGCGCCCATGCCGAGAACCATGGTCTGCTCGGGAAGCGGGATGGGCGTGGCCCATTCCAGGCCGAAGGTCCCGAAGTTGGTCACTGTCGCGATGGAGCCGCCTTGTGCGGTGGCGGGCAGGCGGCGCTGGCGAGCCAACTCGACGAGTTCCGCGTAGCGCTCGACGATCTTTGCGAGCGGCGTCTCGTCCACCTTGCGCAGCACCGGCACGAGCACACCGTCTTCCGCTTCCACCGCGAATCCGACATCGATGGCTTTGGGATGGACGATTTTTTCGCCGATCAGCCGTCCGGCAGGCGCGCTATTTTCACCGAGCGCGACGGCGAGAGCACGCAGCGCATAGAGCGCCGGGCCAGGCTTCGGATTGCTCGCCTTGCGGTGCGCGAGCATCGCGTCGATGGGCACCGACATGCCGACGGTGGCGAGTGGGCGGGTCCAGCTTCTGCGCATGGCGTCGGCAACGGCGACGCGCATTGAGGACGCCGGACTGAGCTTGTGGTGCTCAAGTTGTGAGAGGAATTTTTCGAAATCCTCGACGGTCACGCGTCCGGCGGCGCCACTGCCGGCGATGCCCGAGAGGTCGGCAGCGTGAAGGCCGAGTTCGTTCATCCGCGCTTTCATGCGCGGCGACATAAAGCTGGCGCCGGCGGCGTGCGCAGGAACGGGGAGGCCGCGCACCGTCGGCTCGACGCCTTGAGGTTTTGTGTCCGGGCCGCTGGTCGAAGTCGCGCCGTGCGTTTCTCCGTTTGCGACGGCGGGAGTGGGCGAGTCGAGTCCGGCGCGCATGGCTTCTTCGTCGGTCACTTCGAGATAGGCGAGCGTAGTGCCGACGGGATAGCTCTGCTGCAAATCGACGAGCACCTCGGCGACACGTCCGCGGCAAGGCGTCGTCACGCCCATCGTGGCTTTGTTTGTCTCGACTTCGAGGATGTCCTGATCGCTCTCGATCATGTCGCCCACTTTAAAGGCGATGCTGACAACGGTGGCCTCGGCGATCGATTCTCCGAGCTGAGGCATGATGATCGGAATGCGCGGCATGGCGGGAAAATTAAAGGCGGAGCAGGTCGCGCATTGCGGCGCTGATCGTGCGGGCGGTTGGACGATGCGTGCCCCAGAGATTGGGATGATACGGGACGGGAGTGTCTTTGGCGTTGAGCCGCTGCGGCGGAGCGTCGAGCAGGCCGAAGCCTTCGGTCGCGACGCGCGCGAGGACTTCGGCGGTGACGCCGCCCCACGGCCACGCTTCACCGACAGCGAGCAACCGGCCGGTGCGGGCGACGCTCGCGAGGACGGTGTCGGTGTCGAGCGGCTTGATCGAGCGGAGGTCGATGACTTCGATTTCCCAACCCTCGGTTGCGAGTTCCTCGGCGCAAGCCAGCGACTCGTGGACCATGGCGCTGTAGGTGACGATGGTCGCGTCACGGCCCGCGCGGGCGATGCGCGCTTTGCCGGTGGGCACGGCCTCGGTCGGGAGCGCCTCGGCTTTGAGGTGATAGTAAAGGTATTTGTGCTCGCAGAAGATCACCGGGTCGTCGATCGCCACCGCTTCGAGGAGCATACTGTAGGCGTCTTCGACGGTCGCGGGTGTCATCACGATGAGCCCCGGATAGGTCGCGTAAAGCGCCTCCATGCTCTGGCTGTGAAAGGGCCCCGCACCAGCCGTCCCGCCGCTCGGCAGGCGAATGGTGATCGGACAGGGAATGTTTGTCCGCCAATGAAGCGTCGCCGCCTGATTGACGATTTGGTTAAACCCGACAGTCGAGAAATCCGCGAACTGCATTTCGACGATGGGTCGCATGCCTTCGATGGCCGCACCGATCGCCGAGCCGATGATCGCATCTTCGCTGAGCGGCGAGTCGAGGACGCGACCGGGATACTCTTTCGCGAGACCTTTCGTCGCCTTGAACGCGCCGCCAAACTGGCCCACGTCCTGGCCGTAAATATAGACGCGAGGATCGTCGGCGAGCGCCCGGGCCTGGGCTTCGCGGATGGCTTCGAGGTAAGTGATCATGGGGCGGTTTGCCCGTCGCGAAGATGGCGCGTGGCGAGTGCACACCAGTCTTCTTCGTTGGGATCGGGGAGCGGTTCGCGGAGCGTGGTCGCCACTGCTTCCTCGATCTGCCGCTGTGCGTCTTCCTGGAGGTCGCGGAGCGTAGTTTCGTCGGCCCAGCCTTCGGCGCGCAGCCGTTCCTCAGCGAGCTTGAGGCAATCGCGTCCGAGTCGGGAGTCGCGGAGTTTCGGATCGATGTATTGCGCGTCGTCGTGCTCGCCGTGGCCCACGAGCCGCAGGAGCGACGCGACGACGAGTTGCGGTCCGCCGCCGGCGCGAGCGTTGGCCGCGGCTTTTCCCACGATGTTCAGGCAGGCTTCCAAGTCCGTGCCATCGACATTGTGGCCGGCAACGCCATAGCCAGCCGCTTTGTCCACCAGATCGCGGCAGACAAACTGGCGCGAGTTCGGCGTGGAGTAGGCGTACTGATTATTAGCGACGACGACGATGAGCGGGAGCTTTTCGACGGCGGCGAGATTGAGCCCTTCGTGAAATGCGCCCGTAGAAGTGGCCCCATCTCCCAAACACGTGGCGCCGACACTGCCGTGCTGGCCACGGAAGCGCCGCGCGAGCAGCGCACCGGCGACGACCGGGATCATCGCGCCGAGGTGGCTGATCATCGCCATCTGTCCTTCGCGCGGGCGGCCACGATGCACGTTGCCGTCGCGCCCTTTCATCGGTCCGAGTCGCGAGCCCATGTAGGTGCGGGTGCAATCGAGCAGGCTTTCTCCGAAGGCAAGTCGGCCCGCCTGGTCGCGAATGAGCGGGGCGAAGATGTCGCCTTTGCGGAGCGACGAGCCCACCGCGACACTCAATGCCTCCTGTCCTTTGCCGAGAAAGACGCCGCCGGTAATTTTGCCGCCGCGGTAAAGGCTCGCGATTTTTTCCTCCGTGACGCGCGCCAGCAGCATCCAACGATAAGCCTCCAGATACCTGGATTTAAAATCGGATGCTTCGGTGCCCGTGGGCGGAGCCTCGGTGGCTTGAACCATGCGGCGGAGTCTAGGCGGCGCGGCGAGACCGACGCAACGGTTTCTTCGTCGCCCGCATTGCTTTGCGACGTGACAAAATCACGACACCAGGCCGGGCAGAACCCCGAATCAAAACGCGCGTGATATTTTCGCGGGTTCGGAGCCTGTCGAACTTAAAGCGTTCGAGATTTTCATCGCCAGCCGTTGAGCTCGCGCATGGCTGCCCGTTTCGTCAAGATCGACCGTCACACGCCCATGCTTTTGCCGCCGAATCTGCGTGACTGGGTGCCGCCGGACGATCTCATGCACTTCGTCATCGCCAGCGTTGAAGGCTTGGACCTGCGCGGCTTCGTGGTCAACGAGCGCGGCCCCGGCGACGCGCAGTTTCCGCCGGCCGTGATGCGTGCGCTGCTCATCTCCTGCTACGCCAATGGCACGTTCAAGCAGCCGGCGCCTCGAAAAGGCCACCTGGCCCGCGCCTTGCTCGCCCGGGCCGAGGGCGCCGACCGCTAGCTCTCTCGCCTGCGGCGCAGCTGCAAGACGTTACATCCTTGATGTCATTCACCCGAAAACTTTGCCTATTTATCCTCGGCGCGACCGATTGAAAAGGGCTTGCACACGAAAACGGAAATATGCCTTCGAAGCTCTTCCCGTCTGGACAAGACGCGCTCGTATTGACGGCTGATAGTGAAAGACCTCCTCCTGTAACGCATATTCCACCACCTCCGAGGCATTGGCATTTCGGAGCTTTTCCAAGCGACCAATATACTCATGCCAGATGCCAAGATACAGGCTATCCAGTGAAGCCAGATAGCGCGTGTAGTTGAGAAAAGGGCTGCTTGGCCAGAGGCGTGGGTGCGCTTCGTGTCGGACAAATTCGCCACTCCGGTTGAACAAACGCGCCCGCCCGTGACAAAGTATTTTTGTCGTCAGGATGGTATCAACAAACGCCTCCCCCACTATATAGGGACGTATCCGCCACCCATGGCGCTGCCACCACTCCGTACGGAAAATCCAACAGCCCTGCCCGCCAAACAGCATGCCAAGATCTCTGCCTGTTTCCGGGCTGAAATCCATGCGCGAAAAGATGTAGCCATCGAGACCGTCGCTCAAGACCCGGTCGATCACCGGTTGCATCACCATCTCATCGGAATTAACCAGCATGAAATAGGGCGCGCCTTTGGCGATGGCGATTTCCGCCAGCAAGGAGCACATTTCATTCACAATCGGATTCCGCCGACCCCTCAAACACGAAACTTTGCACGAGTCGGACCGCAAACGACGAACCGTGGTAAATCCCTCCTGCTCGATCGCCGGACCATCAGCGAATTGCAGGTTTATTCTGTCAACGTTGGTAAGATTGCGAATCGATAAACTCGCATTCGCCTGTCGCCGAAGTGCCGCCTGATCGCCAGGGTGATAATGCGCGCCGATCACAATTCCCGCTTTCATGCCATTAAGCAGTCAAGACCTGCGTCGTACTTCTCTCAATAAACGCGGTTGTCATGTTCACCGTCGCTACTTCGGAGGGATTTCCAACGATTGGCGTGGCTCTTTTCTCGCAAATAGGATGAAGCCAAAACCCCATGTCGTGTTAGTCAGCTTGATCCCGGCGACCGTCAGCGGTTTTTCCGGCAGGTTATTAAATACTGCGGCGAACTTCTCTGTGACCAATTGTTCGTATATGGATCTCATATACTGATATTTCCCCGGACCTCCTCCGCCAATGGGTGAAAGGATAACGTAATCAATTTCATCGAGGTTTCTGACACTGGAAAAAGTCGGGTTGTAAGTCCGATAGCGACCTGGCAAAAAACACCAGTAGTAATCTGTCAGAACCGTCGCGCCCTCCGGAACAAACTTCCGGATTAGCTTGGCATTATAATCCGCTCGTTGGTCGCTCGGCAGGGTTACGATGCATGTCCATTGCAACGTCGCCCAGATGAATGCCGGGCAGGTCAGTAAAGTGAGAACAACCAAACCCGTTACGGCCAGGCGGCGCCCGGGGATTTTCCAAAGCAACGCAATAGTCACTGCCGAAACCGCAAAAAGCCACGGCGTCAAGAACCAGAAATACAGAAACTCACCCGGCAACATCGCAACGATAAACACTGTCCCAAGAAATGCACCGGGCCAGGTTGAGAGATACCACCGCCGCATGTTCTGTTCACGAACCAGCGGAAGGGCGATAAGTGCCAGTGATAGGAATCCACCCACCGGCAAAATCCTGTGTCGCGCATGCACCCATCCATTGATGGTAAACTCCATGAAAGTTTTGCCCTTGGTGACGACTTTGGCGTGTCCCACAAATTGACTCAACGCAGTCGGGTGGTTGAACAAGATTGGGAAGATTGAGAGCGCTATCACGAACAGAGCGACTGTCTGCCAAATAGCCGCATCGAATAGGTTTCTCTTGAAAGATGTGGGGCGGGCAAAAATGAAGAAGAATGCGAAGAAACCCAGCACCACCGCTGCCCCGACGCTGGTTGCGGCACATAGTCCGTAGAAAGCACCGGAAATCGCGATCACAAGCAGGGAACGCGTGGCTTGCATGAGTAGAGTCAAACCAATGAACCCGAAACACATTGCGAGTTCGTCCGGTCTGCCAGCTTGGGCCATCGGAATGATCGCGAAGGGGGCCAGGATATCCAACCATTGAGGGAGACGAAGATCCAATTCGGCCTCGCTGAAGCGGCGAAACTGCCTGGCCAGATAGAAGGTGCAAACAATCAGCGCGCCGTGGATAAGCGCATCAAAAAGAACGACCTGGCTCCACCCGAACCCGATGCACTTGACCAATAGCCCGAAAAGAAAGGGATAGATCGGGACATGGAGAAAGAATACCTGCTCCACCGGTGGAACGAGGTCCAGGAAACCAGATAACTCCGGACAAACAAAGCCCCCGCCTTCGGCCCAATGCTTTCCCGCCCCTTTGAAGATTGCCTCATCAAGGAATGGAAA
>JBBSDS010000250.1:0-8094 GCA_038240495.1 Chthoniobacterales bacterium
GCAGGCTCCAGCTCCGCCGGACAAGCCGGAAGAACAGGCCAATCCACCGAAGCCGAGTGAGGAACCACCGACGCCTGGAGCCTGAGCTGTCAGGGTTTCTACGGACACCAGTTTGCAGTGAATTTCCCTCGTAAATGACCGGCAATGGCTCTTGAGGTGCAACCGTCGGGCTGGCAGGCTCCCGCGGCACACGAAACGAACTTAATGCCACCGCCGAATGCGAAGAACTGGAACGCCATCAGCCCGTCCCGATTTCCTTGGGAACAGGAGGCGCTCGACTTTGTGCATGAGAAGTTTCCGGCGAGCCCGGAATATCTCGCGTGGTCGAACTTCGAGTTCATCGCGGCGGAAGGTTCCATCAACGAATCCGACCTGCTGATTGCCTCGCCGTGGGGCGTGTTCCTCATCGAGATCAAGAGCCGGCCCGGACGGCTCACGGGCGACAGCGCGTCGTGGACTTGGATCGGTGACGACGGCCGTCGTCGCGTGGACGACAATCCGATCCGACTCACCAATCTAAAAACGAAGCGCCTCAAAGACCTGCTCAGTCGTCAGCCGGCGTTCCGCAATCGCGACGTTCCATTCATTCAGCCGCTCGTGTTTTGTTCCGCGCCGGGACTCGATTTCCAGCTCGCGCCGGATGCGCGCAATTCCATCTGCGTTCGCGACAACGAAGACAAGGGACGCCCCGGCATTTGCGCGGCGGTCTTCCGGCGACAAGGCGCGGGGCTGCGGCAATTCAGCGACCGGCTCGTGGATGGGCCGACGCTCAAAGCGTTTGCGCAAGCAATGGCGCAGGCGGGGCTGCGGAAACAGAACCGCAAGGTCGCGGACTTCATCCTCGACCGCCTGCGCTACGAAAGCCCGACCGGCGCGTTCCAGGATTGGGAAGCACACCACTCCACCTCGGACACGGTGCGCCGCCTCGTGCGCCTTTATCTTTCAGCGACTCAGGCCACGAAGGAAGAGCGGCAGGCGATTGTCGAAGCGTCGAAGCGCGAGTTTCATACGCTCGAAAAACTCAATCATTCATCCATCCTCAAGGCGCTCGTCCCTGCGGAAAGCGAACTCGGGCCGGCCATCATTTTCGAGTTCGATCCAACCGCGCAGCGACTCGATCACTACCTTGCCCAAAGCGGCGCGCAGCTCGACGTGGGATGCCGCCTCGAACTCCTCCGGCAGGTCGCTGACGCAGTCCGCTACGCGCACGGCAAAAAGGTTGTCCATCGCGCGCTCTCGCCGGAAAGCATCTTTGTGCTGTTAGACAAAGCGGTCAGCCCCGTGTGCAGATTTACAATTGGCATGCGGGCGGACAGCTGGCGGACGGCAGCTTCTCTGGCCTCACCGATCTCACGGTCAGCCTGCACTCCGCTCGGATAATGGAAGAGCCCTCGCGAGCTTACCTGGCTCCCGAAACGATGGTTTCTGGCGAGGAACCGAGCGAAGCGATGGACGTCTTCTCACTTGGTGCCTTGGCCTATTACTTGTTTGGCGGGCAAGCACCGGCGCTCGATGCCGCGGACTTGGAGGCGAAGCTCAAGGCCAGTCCATCGCGGTCGCTGGAGATCCGCGAAATTCGCGACGGTGTTTCGGAGAGCATCGCGACGCTCGTGCGTGAAAGCACCCGCGGCGGCGTGATCGAACGTTGCTCGCTCGACGACTTCCTCACCTACCTCGACATCATTCTCGATGAGCTTACGCGGCGTGATGACGAGATTTCCGATCCGCGTCTGGCGGACAAGGGAAACTATCTGTCCAACGGATTCTGCGTGGAGCGACTGCTCGGAAAAGGTGCCAGTTCCATCGCGTTGCTGGTGACCAAAGGCGAGTCGCGCTGCGTGTTGAAGGTCGCGAAAGACCAGTCCTTCAATCGCCGTCTCGACGTGGAGTTCGAGACGCTCAAGAAGCTCAACTCCCCGAACATCGTCAAAGCGTTCGACCGCTACGAACTCCACGGCCTCACCACCTTCACGGTCGAATTGGCTGGCGAGCGCACGCTCTCGCGGCTGCTGAAGGACGAAGGCCCGCCCGATTTGGAACTGCTCCAGCGCTACGGCGAAGACCTCATCCGTGCCGTCGAATACCTCGATCAGCAGGGCATCTTCCATCGCGACATCAAGCCCGAGAACATCGGTATCGGCGAGACCAGCGGTGCGCGGACACCGAAGCGACTCCGCCTTTTCGATTTCTCGCTCGCGAGTGCGGCGCCGACGGAGCTGCGGGTCGGAACCCCGGACTACATCGATCCCTTCCTCGAAGACCGGAAGGCGAAACGCTACGACCTCAGCGCGGAGCTGTATGCCGTGGCGATGACGCTGCATGAGGTGGCCACCGGCGAACGCGCGCGGTGGAAGGGCGGGCAGGCGCGTCTCACCGACGAGCAGATCACGCTTCACGTCGAGGTATGCGATCCAAACGTCCGCGACCAGTTCACGAACTTCTTCCGAACGGCGCTGCACCGCGATTATCGCCAGCGGTTCGACAACACGCAGGAGATGCTCCGCGCGTGGAGCGGCATCTTCGAGACGGTTGATCGTCCGACAACCGCCCATTCCGAACACGAGCCGACAGCCGATGCCATCAGCGATGTGGTGCTCGGCACGACCACGCTCGACACGCCCGTTCCGCTGCTCGGCTTGAGCACGCGCTTGATGAACGTGCTCGACCGACTCGGCGTTCACACGGTCAACGAGCTGCTGCAATTCTCCGGTCCCGGTCAGTTCAATAAATTCCGCGGCGTCGGCCGCAAGACGCAGCGCGAGTTCTTCAGCGCCATCCACAAGCTCCGGGTGAAATTCCCGAAGGCCGGCGCGGGGGAGGCCGCGGTCGTGCAGGAAGAGACCTTCATGCTTGGCAAGGAGACCGTGGACACGCTCGCGCAGCACGCGCTGCTCGTGAAGAAGGGCAAAGCCGGTGACACCGAATCCGGCATCCTCCATCCGTTCCTCGGCTGGGAGATCGAGCCGACCGCCGACCCGCTCACCTGGCCGAGCCAGAGCGACCTCGTCGAGGTCTGCGATGTCACCCGCCAGCGCATCGGCCAGATCATCACCGCCGAGCGCGAGCGTTGGAAAAAGTCGCCGCTGCTCGCCGGGCTGCGCGATGCCATCGCCGATCTTCTGCACACGCGCGGGGGCGTGATGACTCAGCGCGAACTCGTCGCCGGCGTCCTGGCCGCGCGCGGTTCGGGCGCGCAGGAACCGCAGCGCACGCAGTTCGCCAGCGTCGCGGTTCGCGCGGCGGTGGAAGCTGAACACGTCAGCGACACGCCACGGTTCGAGGAATACCGCAGCGGCGACAAAATCTTTCTCGCCCTGCATCCGGATCTGCGCGGTTACGCGGTGAAACTCGGCGACAAGGCGGACGAACTCGCCGCGCTCGACCCGCTGCCCACTCCGGCCCGCGTGATCGAGGAACTGCGCGCCATTCGCTTCCCGGACGACGTGCCCGATCTGGCTCAGCCTGCCGAAGCGCGCCTGCGCCAGCTTGCCGTTGCCGCCGCGTCGCAGGCCGATCTTTCCGTGCGCGGCGAAATCTATCCGCCGGGGCTCGACCCGCGCCGTGCGCTGGCTCTCGCGCGCAATGCCATGTTTGGCGACGAACTTACCGTCGCGGAAATCGAGCGTCGTCTCCGCGCGCGTCTTCCGCGATGCGGTGCGCTCCCGCCGCGACCGAAGCTCGACGAACTCCTAACCGAGGCCGGCTTCGAGCTGGATTGGAACCCGCTCGCCGCGAATGGCGAAGGCGCCTACAAATCCCGCCACAAGGAAACGCTCTCCGTCTCCTATTCGCCGGGATCGCGGCAGGTCACGCGCTACACGCTTCAACCATCCGCGCTCACCGATCCCGACATCGTCGAAGCGGCCAGCATCGAAAACCGCCTGCGCCATTCGGCGGCGGAAGGCGGCTACCTCATCCTCACCGTCATGCCCTCCAAGCTCGAAGACGCGTGCAAAGAACTCACGAGCCGCTTCGACCTCGATGCCTGCGACCTCGACGACCTCTTCCTCGAAAGCCTGCGCGCCGAAGCCGAACGCATCGGTGCGAGTTGGGACGTGGTGCTCGCTGCCGATGCCAAGGCGCACGACTCCACCGATTGGGCGAATCTCCAGCGTCTCGTCGAGCGGGCGCTGCCCGGCATCGAGGGCCGTCTGCGCTCCGGGCCAAAGACCTGCCTCGCACTGCATCCCGGCCTCCTCGCCCGCTACGGCCACATGAATCTCATCGGC
The DNA here is from genome assembly GCA_038240495.1 of Chthoniobacterales bacterium. Lineage (GTDB taxonomy): Bacteria > Verrucomicrobiota > Verrucomicrobiia > Chthoniobacterales > Chthoniobacteraceae > Chthoniobacter. The sequence goes on from JBBSDS010000250.1 coordinate 4,230, forward strand.
GGGCTGGCCGCCGATGTCGGGCGCAACGGCGGGCCGCGTGGCCTCTGGGTGCTCACCCCGGACAATGGCCAGCACACGCTTCCCACGCTGAACGGCGCTCCCATTCCGATCACAAACAAGGCCCAGCACACCCGCCTCACCTCAGCCTGGCTGCGGAATGAACATCGGGCGGCGGTAGTGCGCTAAACGGATTTAGCGTTTAATATAAGAAACATTATTTGATTTAATGTTTCATATATAATACAAAATCGACGTGCCCGATCATCCGTCCATTCCGTTACCCGCCGCTCATGCGCTCCGCAAACTGGGCCGCGACCTCGCGCTTGCGCGGCGGAAACGCGGAATCTCTACCGAGGACATGGCCTCCCGGCTCTTCATCAGCCGTGCCACCCTTTGGCGGATGGAAAATGGCGACCCAAACGTAGGCTTAGGCACACTTGCGACGGCCGCTTTCATCCTCCAGTTGCACGACCGCCTTGCCAATCTCGCCGCCCCGGCCACAGACGCACTCGCGCTCAGCCTCGACGAGCGCCGCCTACCCAAACGCATCCACCGCGCCAAATCATGAGCGTGGAGGTTCACATCGAATGGGAAGGCGAGACCCATTTTGTCGGACGCATTCATACCGCTCAGCACAGCCCGGCGGTGACGTTTGAATACGTTCCCGAGTGGCTCGGTCGAGCGGACGCCTTCGCAATCGATCCCACTTCGCTTCCTCTGCGCTCTGGCCCGCACCATAGCTCGCCCCTCTTTGGTGCGATGCAGGACTGTGGACCGGATCGCTGGGGCCGGATGCTCATTGACCGCGCAGTGCGCAAGCAAGTTCTCAAGAGCAGACCATACCAGGACCTCGACTACGTGCTCGCGCTCGACGATTCCTCACGCATCGGCGCGCTCCGTTTTCGTGTGGACGAGGACAGTCCGTTCCTTGCTTCTGGACATGGAAACATCCCGCCAGTCATCCAGCTCGCGGCGCTGTTGAACGCCGTCGATGCGGTCCACGGCGACACAGAAACGGCCAAAGACCTGCGCTACCTTCTCGACCAAGGCTCGCCTCTCGGTGGCGCACGACCCAAGTCCGCCATCGCCCTCGCGGATGGCCAGCTCGCCATCGCGAAGTTCCCCAAACCCGACGACACTCGCGACATCGCCGCGGGCGAAATCCTCGCCCTGACCCTCGCGCAGCAGGCCGGCATCACGGTCGCCGGACACCGGCTTGTGGAGGTGAAAGGTCAGGCCGTCTCCGTGATCACCCGCTTCGACCGCGAGGGCACAAACCGGATTCCGTTTCTTTCCGCCAACAGCCTGCTCGGACTGTCGCAAGGCGAGCCCGGCGCCTACACCATGCTCGCCGATGGCATCCGCCAATTTGGCCACGATGCCACAGCCGACCTTCGGGAAATGTGGCGCCGCCTCGTCTTCTCGCTGCTCGCCAGCAACTACGACGACCACCTGCGCAACCACGGCTTCCTCATGCGTGCGCCTGGCCGGTGGGCGCTCTCGCCCGCTTACGACATCAATCCCGTGCCGGAAATCGACCGCACGCAAACGCCCAAGACTCCGATTTCCGAGGAACAGGAGGAACCCACCATCGCCGCTGCGCTCGCCGCCGCACCGCGTTTCGGACTCAAGGCCAGGGAAGCCAAAGCCATTCTCGCCGAAGTCCTCGCCACCGTCTCCGGCTGGCGCAAAACCGGCAAACAACTTCGCATCAAAGCCTCCACGCTCGATGCCTACGCCAGCGCCTTCGAGCATCCGCTCATGGATGAAGCGCGCGACATGAAATACTGACAGCTCATGATCGGCGAACAATCAACAGAGCCGAGCAGGAAGCACGACGCTGACACCCTTATCGAATTTTTCGCTGCTTTCCGCCAGCAGTCCGCCGCTGTGCGAGGCGAATTGGAGTCCTTCTTTCAGAAATTCGCACAGGACTACCAGATCGCTCGGAGTGAACGGGCGACCACCACGCCGCATCTGGATGTCCTGCGAGTTTTCGGTCTGGATTTCGCCGAGCTCCGCCATTCAGCCGTTCTCGCGTGGTTTCTCAAATCCGACTCGGAACACGAGCAGGGTGCGCTGTTCGCTGACGCCTTACTTCGATGGTGCAAGACGGCCCCGCTTCACAACGAGCGTTACTCCGTAGTGCGTGAGCGCCACGGGCGGACCGATGTCGCGATCTATGCCGCCGAAGATTTTGCCATTTTCGTCGAGAATAAGGTCCGCCACTTCGAACGCGAAAAGCAGGTCGCCGACATGGTCGATTCGATGACAACGGTGTGCAAGCAGCACAGCATTCCGCCACATCGGCGTTTTGCAATCTTCCTCACAGATACCGGCGTTGCATCGGTCACCGGGCCTCCCCAAGACTCCGCGGATTTCCTGCGCAGCAATCTCAGGTCAGTTCGACGGGTTGAGCTTTTCGAATGCTTCCGTGCGGCGCTGATTGAACGCGTTGAATACAGCGCGCTCCTTCTCAACTTCCTCGATTCCTACCTGCGCGCCATCCGACGCCTACGCGTTTCACTTTAACACGGCCCATGCAACTCGATCAAAGCCACCGCATCGTTCTCGAAAACCTCGCCACCTTTCAGCGCGCGCAGCGCTGCTTGGAGGAAGCCGATACTTATATCCAATCTGTGCTACAGGAGATTGCCGACGACCTTTCGGCGGCGCACGCGCCTCAGTTCAGCTTCTATTTCACGCCAGGTGCAGGATCGTATCTTCAAACGAGAGCGTGCCCAAATTGGGACGGCACAGGCGCTCACCTGATCACGATTGGAATTGAGAGGCTTGCGGTGGCTGAGATTCTGGCGCCCGATTCGCCAGACGCCGCTCGCGCCTATATTTACTCAGAACTGCTCAACGATTGGAAGCGAGCGGCCTCCTACACCCGCATCGCGAGACATCTGCGGCAATTGCTGCCGCCGGACGGTTTTGCCCCCGCGTCACCACAGATGCACGGTTACGTCTTTGTGAAACGACTCGCTCCCCCTTCGGTGGCAACCTTGTGTGACCGCGCGGCACTCAAGACCTTCTTCATGCAGTGCCTAGAGCCGCTCGCATCTTGGCTCGTGGCTAACGCTCCTCAACTTGCAGGCCTGGGCGGTGCGGATGCCCTAGCATCCACGGAGAGCGTCTAGCTAATCGTCCCCTCGTGATCGACTCCCCATCTCTCCTCACCGACCTCCAGCGCGAAGTCACCAAGCTCCACACCGACCTCCGCGCTCGCTGCGACGCCGAGCCTGCGGTGGATGCCCCGCTGAAGTCCGCCTACGACACCGCCCGCGCGGGCCAGCGCACCGCGCTCACCTACAAAGCGTGGCGCGAGGAGGAGCTGACCAATGTCGCCGTTGCCTGGGTGCTCGCCTGCGTCTTCATCCGCTTCCTGGAGGACAACGCGCTGGTCGAGACGCTGCATCTTGCCGGGCCGGATGCGGCGGGAATCACGCGGGCGCGCGACCAGCAGATCGTCTTCTTCCGCGAACACCCCGGCCTCTCCGAGCGCGAGTATCTGGAGCACGTCTTCACGGAAATCGGCACGCTTCCCGGCATGGCCGACCTCTTCGACCGCCGGCACAATCCCCTCTGGACCGTCGGCCCCACCGGCGACGCCGCCCGCGCCTTCATCGAATTCTGGCGGCGTGCCGACGCCGGCACCGGCCGCCCCGTCCACGACTTCTCCACCGCCGCCGAAGGCCACTCCGAAACTCTCAACTCTCAACCCTCAACTCTCAACTTCCCCGACCCCACCCGCTTCCTCGGCGACCTCTACCAGGACCTCTCCGAAGCCGCCCGCAAGCGCTACGCCCTCCTCCAGACCCCCGTCTTCATCGAGCAGTTCATCCTCGACCGCACCCTCACC
>JBBSDS010000251.1:0-8084 GCA_038240495.1 Chthoniobacterales bacterium
CACGGGGTTCTGCGTCGCGAAAACGGTGAAGTTTGGCGAGAGCTGATGCGTGTCGCGATCGATCGTCACTTTGCGTTCCTGCATCGCCTGCAGCAGCGCGGACTGCGTCTTTGCCGGTGCACGATTGATTTCATCGGCGAGCAGGAAGGTCGTGAAGACCGGCCCCTTGATGAGCGTGAATTCGTTCGCCTGCATGTTGAAGACATTCGTGCCGGTGATGTCCGCCGGCATCAGGTCTGGCGTGAACTGGATGCGATTGAACTCACTGCCGAGCACGCGCGCGAGCGTCCGCACGAGCAGTGTTTTGGCGACGCCGGGCACGCCTTCGATGAGCGCATGATGGCCGGTGAAGATGGCGATGAGCGCTTTGTCGATCACGTCCTCCTGACCGATGATGACTTTGCGAACCTCCGCCCGCGCGCGGGTGAGGACTTCCTGGATGTGGGCGGTGTCGGTGGGCATGGGTTGGGTGGGTAATGTTTAGACTTTGCGGACAAGCGCGCGGCTGATCGTGCGATACGTGGCGACCGGATCTCGGGCGCGGGGAAGTCGCACCTGCTCCTGCGCCCAGAGTTCCTCGACCTTCGCCAGCTCGCGAGGCTTGTGACTGAAAGCTTTCCGCCATTCGACGACGCACGTCTCGAAGATCGCCGTGGGACGAATCGCGCGGCGCAGGAGGTTGATGAATCCTTCGCTGGATTCCTTCCCGGCGATGACATCACTCCCGCCGCCGACCTGCGGATACGCGGGAATGAACCGCACGGCATTTTTCCAGACGAAGAGCACGGCCAAAAGGAGCAGTCCGGCAATGACGCCGTGCAGCCGGTATTTTCGAGCGAGCGTCGCGATACCCGGATTGTCGCGGAGCCCGTTGTGCTCTTCGTCGAAGATCACGGTCGGCGGGCCGGCAACGAGGCGCGAGAGGAGGAGCGGATGGCGGTCGCTGCGGAGCGCTTCGTTGCTCACCAAAAAGGAATCCGCGACGAGGATGATGCTGCCCTTCCCGTACTGACGCTCAATGACCACCGGCATCATGCCGCACATATAGAGTACTTTCCAATGCGGCTTGAGGTCGCGGAAGTAGAGTCCGCTGTGCCACGCGAGATCGGACTCGAGATGCCCGCCGGGTTCGACGAGCGCCGCATGCCGGGAGTAGGCTTTGCCCGAGTCCTCGGGCAGATAGCCAAAAGAAAAGCCCCAGCGTTTTGCGACGGCATCGAAGTCCACAAACAGCGCCTCCATCTTCTCCTCGTCTTCTTCCGGCGAGGATTTCTGATCGGGCTTGCTCTTGTCCGTTTTCTTTTTGTCGGACTTTTTCTTCTTCTTTTTGGTGTCGGATTTCTCGCTCTCGATCTTCTCCTTTTTTTTCGTCAGTTCATTGTCCTTGGTGCGCTTTTCTTCCTTCGAGGAGCGCGGCGATTCCACGGGGATGAACGTGAAGACAGCTCGCGAACCGCCGACCACGAGGGAATCGAAAGCGCGCAACTCCTGCTCCGTCCAGAAGCCGGTGTGCGGGACGCCGGCATAGACCAGCGTCACTGGTCCGTCGGGACGCAGCTTGGGCAGGCGCTTGAAATTGCGCCGCACCTCGACACTCGGCAGTTCGTCGAGGGCGTCGGCGAAGGCCTTGGTGCCCAGCGGATCGGCGCGGAGCGAGGAATACGGCGGATAGATGTCGCCGACTTCGTAGCGGAGGATGAAAAGGCGGGCGAGGCCGACGGCGAAACCGACGAACAGCACAAGCGCGAGCAGGAAGCTGAGGAGCGGTTTTCTCAGCATGCGCGAATCCGTTCGAGGTTTTGCGAGAAGCTGCCGAGCGTGTCGCGCGTGACCGCGTGCTCGCCGTACCACGAGCGCTCGAAGGCCTCGAGATTGTCGTCGAAGGCGTCGAGCAGGCTGGCATTGCCGCGCGCGCGGCGGCGGAGTTCGCGATCGTAATCGAGATTCGATTTGTGCCGCGCGATCCGGATCAATTCGCGGTGCCCGAGATGCGCCAGGCCCGCGAGATAGGAGGCGCGCAGGGCGAGGCGCAACTCACCCTTTTCCATGAGATCACGCGCGAGCTGCAACCAGCCGTCCTCGGGCAATTGATCGGCGGTCACGCTCTCTTCATTGAGGTCCGGAACGGCGGCGACGGGCTGCGCGATGGCGACCTCGCTCGTGCGGCCCTTGCGCCAGCGCCAGAGCAGCACGCCGAGGACTCCGAGCAAAAGAACGACGAGCACGATCAGCGTCCAGCGCGCCGCCGCGGGCCAGTCAATCTTGCCTTTGGATTTACTCTCGTCCTCATCCTTCGGCTTCCGCTCGAATATTTTGCGCAGCCACTCGTAGGCGTCGCCGATCCATTTCGCGATCTTCTTCGCGGTCCGTACGAGCTTCTTCCACAGCTCCTCGAAAAAAATCGTCAACCAACCTTTTTTCTCCTCGGCCTCGAGGGCTGCTTGCCGGGGCAGGCGCCAGGCGTACTCGCGCCGCTGGAGCACCCGATCGAGTGAGTCGTTGAGTTCGGAAGAGGCGATGCGCGGAGGAGGAGGCTCGGCCGCGCGAACAATCGCCAACGGACCGCCAAGGCTCATAAATAGAAGAAGCAGCGCCGCCAGGGCAGTCGTGCCGCGGCGCTCCAAGGTTTTGAGTTCGACTCGCAAATCTTCTCCCGTTTGGAGCGAAGCACCGTGAAAACAGCGCAGCACGAAGAGGGCTTTGCGGATGGGATCGAAACAGAGGTAGGTGCCGGCGAGCGTTGCCGCGAAGGTGGTGCTGTTGACCAGTGCCCACGGGTTCCGCGAGAACGCCGTCTCGATGCCAAAGAAAGTCTTGAGCATCATCGGCGCGAGGGCCACCAGCGCGCTCACATTCAGCCAGATGAAAATCGCAAATGCGAAGAGTCCGAGCAGCGCACCATGCGCCTGCCGCGGCCAGAGTCGCGCTTGTTGCGCCGAGTCGCGGAGGACTTCGCGCAGGCTTGCACGAGTGCCGTCGCCGAGCACGCCGACGTTTTGATAAAAGGAGTAAACCCAGACGTACGGAATCAGGATTTGCGCGGCGATGACGCGGATGAAAAGACCGGAGGGTTGCACGGCAATTTGCGTGAGCGCGAGGCGGGTAATGCGCGCCGTGGTCCATGGCTCTTCGCGTTCGAGGAGCAGGTGCGTCCGCAGTTTGCTGGCAAAGACAGATTGCCAGCATTTCATCCAGAGATAGACAGCGGCGGCGGTCAGCGAAGCCTCGATCAAATGCTCACGGGCAAAGGCGCCGCGGCTCATGTCGGCCCAGAAATAAAGCAGGCTGAGCATGCACGGGACGCTGCCAACGTAGTAGGCAAGGAGCGCGCCCGCGGGTGCCGAGCGAAGCAGATGGACCGCGGCCTCGAGGAGATCGAGCGCGGGCCGGCCAGCGCGGCGGGAAGAAGCGCGGCTCACCGTCCGTCCTCCGATTCGTCCGACAAAGCATTTTGAAAGATAGTCCCCTCGTGAAAGGAAGACGGGATGTTCACGAGCATGCGCCCGATCAGAAAAAAGAACATGCAGGCGATGACGAAGCCGGCGACTGCGGCAGTCACGCGCCACACCGACGCGAAGCTGCGCCGTGGCCTGTCCGTCTTCGTCGTCAGCCGCTTGAGGCACGAGGAACAGACGACGCGATCCTCGTGTTCGGTAATGCATTCGCGGCAATAAAACTGGCCGCACTCCGGGCAGCGGGCCACGGCTTCCCGCACGGGATGATGCAGGCAGCGCTGCGCGAGGAGGACAGCCATGACGCGAACCCTACGAGGCGGGTGAAGCGGCGCGGCTGCGTCGATGCGCGAGCACCTGAATCAGACCGGTCAGTCCGATGACTGCACCAATCCCGACGCTCGCGAGGGAGACGATCGCGAAGCCTGCTTCCCCGACAATTTCGAGGCCCGTCACCACGGGAGTACCGGGATGGTTGACGGTAAAAACAATGGTGTAGATGAATCCGATGACACACTTCAGGATGTAATAGCCGAGCGCCCATTTCGTAAACAGGCGCACGCTCCTCGACAAATCGGTGGCGCCTTGTCGCATGATGGCGACGACGCAGACGATGAAACCTCCGAGCATCGCGAGCATCCCTGCCGTGGACAGAGCCTGCCGGTAGAGTGCGTAGAAAACGCCGGTCAGAATCGCCTCCGCAATGAGCAGGCCAAAGAGCGCACTGTGGAGGTTGCCTTTATCCGAACGAATCGGACGCTGAGTCTCCGCCGCCTTGATCGCATCCACGGCCACCCAAGGCGCCGTGTCGAGTTCTTCGGGCGTGGCCACACCTTGCGCCGCGACGATCAGCGGCTGGAGCCGCGCGAGCACTTTGCGGGCGACTGGCAACCGACCCAAGCTGGGCAATTGCTCAAACTGCACCGCCGTGCGGATGTGCGTCTGGCAGGTCGCGCCGCGGAGGGTATTGGCGAGAATAAACGCGAGCCAGAAGGCCGCGATGCTGAGAGCGGCAATCAGCAAACCGCCGCTGCCTTCGCTGCGCCAACCGATCACAAACGGCCCAGCCGTCAGCAGGGCGAGAACGAGGAAAACCCAGTTCCAAACCTGGCGGCCTGCAGTGCGGCGGACGACGAAGGCTTCGATGTCGCGAAAATAAAAACGGCGGTAATCCTCGGACGCGACGGTGAAATCGACGGCCAGCAAATGATCCGTCGCGAGCCACAAGCGGCAGCGGGTGGCGCTGATGGCCACTGCGACCCGGCGCAATCCGCGTCCCGGAAGTTTGACGTATGGATTCGGAGTGTGCGCCATCGGGTCAGTGCCGCTTGGACGAGTGGGAGATCGAGATGAAAATGCCAACCCAGCCGACGATCTGCAAAAGAGCCAGGATGATCGCGAGGACGGCGCGCCATTTGGAACGCGGCACTACGCTTGAAGGAGCATTCCAGTAACGCACCGCGATGTAGATGGCGGCGGGCGCGCTGATGAGCGTCGGCCAGACGAGGATGATCGGATACACCGCCACGGCGAGCGCGAGACTGTCGTAGAGCGTCCGGCGATTTTCGAGCTGCTTGAGCCGGCCCTTTTTTTTGCCGGACTCGACACACGCGGGACACAGGTGGACACCGTTCATCTCCACATCGCAAACCGCGCAGAGAAAACGTCCGCAGCTTTCGCAGAGCAGCACAGCCTTCTTCGCCGGATGGTAAAAGCAGCTCGCCTCCCCTTCCACCATGACCGCTTCGCCGACGGCTCCCGGCCCCGACGGACGCAGCACCGCTGGGAAGACCTCGACCTGCGTCCACGCGCCGCACGCCGGGCAGGGCCGCAAATCAGGCGCGTTGTAGTGCGCGGACGGCAGCGGTGCCCGACATTTCGTACACGCGATGAGCCGGGCGGTCATTCGTCACTGCTTGCGCACCACCCGCGTATCGGCCACGCGGTCGTGCAGCGCCCGCTTTTCGTCGTCGAACGCCGCCATGATAAAACCGATGCCGAGAGTCAGGCTGCTGAGCAATTCCGCGAAATAACGGCCGGTGGCGCGTCCAAAAGTCATGGGCGAACCGTCGGGGCGGATGACCTCGATCTTGCAAGCCATCTTGCCCGGTGTCGCACCGTACTTGCCCGTGAAATAAATGACGTACGCGGCGTTGAGAATCAGGCCCATCGCTGCGGCGACGTACACCACGGATTCGGTTCCCTTCATGGCCAGCCCGACAAAAAGCCCGAGAATACGGGCGGCAACCTGGAGGATGATGCCATCGACAATCTTCGCTCCAAAACGAATCCAAAAACCCGCGTACACACGCTCGCCGACGACGGAAGCACCCTCCTTGATTTTCTGGAAGAAGAGCGGCTTGCACCCGGCACAGATGGAGCGGCCCTCGTAGCTGACCATTTCATCCGCTGGAAAAAGCCTTCCGCACTGACTGCACGCCTGCGCGCTCGTATCCGCGCTGCTAAGTGCGGTTGTTGCGCTGCTCAATGCCATCGGAGAAGTGGAGGCGGCGCTGGAAGCCTGGCTGTAGGGCACCCATTCGGTGAAACCTTCGCGCCAGACCAGCGTTTCGGACGTGACGGTTCCGGCGCTGACCAGCGATTGAAAATCGGCGTCTTCGATCGGACCGCGGCGTTCGTTATTTTCGGCGTAATACCAACTCATGTTTGTGGGTTTCTTCGTTTAGGGGAATCGCGCCGGAAGGTGCGAAATGCATTGCAAAAAGCAAAGGCTTTTCGCGGCTTTCCGCTAACGCTCCTGCAACAACTGGCGAGCCTTGCCCGCAGCGCCATCGAGGGCGTTGAGCGAGCGCAGCCGCCCGTGCGCATCCAGCAACCAGACTGTAGGCAGGGCATTGATGCCGAGCGCGCGGGCGAGCGGGCTTTGCCAGCCCTTGCCGTCAAAGGCCACCGGCCAGGTGATGCTGCGGGCCTTCATCAGCGCGGTGAGCGTTTCCGGCTTCTCGTCGAGATCGATTCCGATGACGCGCACGCTGCCCTTCGGCAACTCCGCGACGGTCTTCTGCAAAGTAATGATCGCAGCCGACGAGGTCGGGGAAAAGTCGGCGAAAAAAATCACGAACAAGGGACGCCCGCGTAATTCCTCGACTTTGATTTCGTGACCCTGCACAGACGTGAAACTCAGCGGCACTTCCTGGCCGACCAGATGGACGCGTTTTAAGTCGTCAGCAATGCGGCTCTTCAGCTCCTCTTCGGTCGCCAGACCCTGCGCGTCCTCGAGCAGCTGTTCCTTGGTCTTTGGTTGGGGATCGAAAAGCGTCGATATCTCGGCGAGCAAGGCTGCGAGCCGGCGATCGGAAGGGTGCGCCGCTTGAAAGGCGCGCGCCGCCGCGAGCAGTTCTTCGCGCTGCACCTGATTCCCCTGGCGCAGGCTGCGCATGAGGCGAGCAATTTTGGCGAAATCCAGTTCGACGCGCTGCTCAGGGGTGGCGACTTTTTCCAACGAATCGAGAATGCGTTTCGACTCGACGCGCGCCTTGTCGGAATTCTGAAAATCACCCCGGATTTGGAGAAGGCGCGCCAGGCGAAGGCGGCCTTCGAAAACGCGCGCTTCCTGCGGGTGAGCGGCCAGGAAAGCCCGCAGCGCTGCTTCCTGCAGGTCGAGATGCGCGATCACCGTCGCCCCGGCGGCCTGCGCGGATGTCGCTCGCAGTTGCGGACCGGCGTCGAGGTTCACGATTTCCTTCCAATCGTCGTCGGGGTTGCCCGCCAGCACATCCATCCCACCGCTGAAGATTCCCAAGACCGCGAGAAACCAGAAGACCCGCGCTCTCATTTCCTGTCCTCCGGAATGATGCTCGCGAAGACTGGCCGGTGATCGCTGGCTTCGTTCCAATATTCCGAACGATAGACGCGTGATTTTGCGAGGACGACCTCGTGGACGAGCGCCGGGCTAACGAAGATGTAGTCGATGCGCGAATAGAGGTCCGCGGTTTTCCAGTAGTGCGTCCAGCGGTCGCCGAGTTCGTCCCGCGCCCCGAGCTCGGTCATGTGCGTGGGCGAGCCTTTGATACCGACGATTTCCTGATACATCGGCTCATTCCTCGTGTCGTTGAAATCGCCGTAGCAGACGAGGTTCACCTGCGGATTGGCTACGAGAATGCCCTCGAGATGTTTGCGCAGTTGCTGCGCTTCGTGGCGGCGAATGAGCGCTTCGCCTTCCGGCGTTGGGAGCTTGGATTTCAGATGCACGCCGACGAGGCGGAGTTGATAGCTGGGATTCACCTGCACGGTGACATCGAGAAATCCGCGCCGCACTTTTTCGGGCTGGCCGTTGAGTTCAAACGGCACGTCGGCCCGCGACTGGCGGGCGATAATCGGGAAGCGGCTGACGAGCGCGAGGTGGCGGTCGGGATCGGCGGCCTGCAGGTACTCGGAATCGACGTAGGCGAAACCGGCTGCCTCGAGCCGCTTTTTAAAATCGTCGAACCGCTCCGGGGAACCCATTTCGCAGACCCCGAGGATGTCGGGATTGATGTCTTGAATCACCCGGACCACCGCATCGATCGCCTTCTCCGACTTGGCGCGCGTGGCGTATTTGTGGCCCGGCTCCCTGGGATGCGCCTCGACGTAGTTTTCGATGTTGTAGGCAGCGATCACGATCTCCTTCGG
>JBBSDS010000252.1:0-8022 GCA_038240495.1 Chthoniobacterales bacterium
AGCTACCCTCAAGTGCGGTGAGTGTGACCAGTCGGTGTTGGAGCAGATCGCCTTTCGCTGCCGGACCACGCAACTGCTGGAGTTGATCGAGAAAGCTCGCGCATTCGGTGAGAGAAAAAGGTGCGGGGGCGGTGCGTTCGAGGAGAACCTCGTAAGTCGTCTTGCCGGCGTCGGCGTACTGCCGGGAGAGCGTGCGAAACTCCCCTTCCGCGATTCCGCTGGCGGCGAGCAGGGCGCGCTTGATCACGGCCCAGCCGACCTGCGGCGTGCGCGGATCGTTTTGAGCAAAGGCGCGACCGGTGAGGTAGCGCGCGGCCAGCGGGAGTTCCGCGGCTTCGAGGCGGCGCAGGTAATTGGCGAGCACGTCGATCTTTTTCAGCTTGCTCGTCGTGGCACCAATTCGCTCGCCAACTGCTGCAAATTCCGCAAACCCCGAAGATTCCGCGGCGGGCAAAGCGTCGGCTGATGGCTTGAGCGCAGCGTCTTTTTCCGTTGGCGGAATCGGCGTTGTTTTCGATCGCCGAAGGTTGAGTTCGAGTTGGTTTTCCCCACTCAAGGCCCACGCTTCGATCCCGCGATCGCGCAGGTCGGCGGCAAACTCCGCCGCGAAACCGTGGAGCGTGAGCACGCGACGCGGGGCGACGAGTTCGACATAGCGGATGAGGTCCGGGTAGTCGGCGTGGTCGGTGAGCGGAAAGGCCGCGTCGCATTGGTAACGGTAGGTCGCGCCGGGATCGAGCGCCCACCCGGTCAGCACCGCGGTTCGGCGATTTTTGATCCGTGTGAGCATCAGGGTGCGATTTGCGCTGGGCGGACAGACGAGCACTTTTCCAGCGACCTCCCCCGCGGAATAGCGGACATATCCTGCCGGGAAGTCGGGCTGCAATTGCCGGTAAATTTCCGTCATCCGAAAGACCGCGCCGTGGAGCATCGGAGTGAGGCCGGCGGCGAGGAGGGCACACAGGATTTCCTGCGCCTTGCCGAGCGAGTAGCCGAGGAGGACGGGGATTGCGCCGTCCTCCAGCGTTTCCCGGCAAAAGGCGACCATGCGGGCGACAACTTCTTCCGTCGGGGGCATCCGGTATTTGGGCAAGCCGTAGGTTGTCTCCATGATCAGCGTGTCCGCGTGTCGCCATTGCGTCGGCTCGGCGGAAAGGCCGGGCCGCAACTTGAAATCGCCGGTGTAGAGGAGCGAGCCGCAGTCGCTTTCGATCAGTGCCTGCGCGGAACCGAAGATGTGGCCGGCGGCGAGGAGTGTGATTTGAAAATCGCGAAATGTTTTGGATTGGCCGAACTCGAGGACGTGTTCCCGTCTTTCGCCGCCGACGCGTGCCTGCATCAAGCGCGCGGTCCCCGCGCTCGCAATCACTTCCGCGTGAGCGGCGATGTGGTCGCTGTGCGCGTGCGACACGAAGGCGAAAGGGCGCGCGTCGGCGGGATCCAACCACAGACCGTGATCGGGAAGTTCCAAGCCTCGATGATAGCGGACCGAAATCGTGCGCATGTGGTTGAGCAAGAATCGGCGGAAATGGTTGAACTGCCAAACGGGAGATGCAGTTCAATAATGGCTGTGATGGTTGACACGGCTTTATCCCGCCGTTTAGTTTTCCCTTCCGATGAAACGACTCTTTCTGATGCTGTCCATGCTGGCGGTCGCTGGGGACGGCTTCGCGCGGGAAGCACCGCGCGCCCTCGACAAAGCTAACGTCCTGCCGCTCGCGCTCGACGATGCCTATGAGTTTCGCAAGACGAGCATTTTCCTCAACGATCCTCAACTCAACAAGCCGACCTTCGATCCGATGATTGCGTTCGAGCGGCGTCGGCTGGATTTCGGGGCGATCAATAGCTACGAGCGCAGACAGCGCCAGGGACATTACTTCAGATTTTTCTGGCGCTCGAAACGCAAGGCGGACCTGACGGTGCGGTTCGAATATCGCCAGCAGAATCTCGGCGCCTATGTGCAGGCCAAGGAACTTACCTACAAGGACGCGAAAGGCTCGTATGAGTCCGAGTTTGACGTCCTGGGCAGCGACTACCTCGAGGACGGAAAGGTGAGCGGCTGGCGGGTCGTTTTGATCGAAAACGGAAAGATCGTGGGTCTCACGCAATCGTTCCTCTGGAACTGATCGGAAGATGCATTTTTCAGCCCCAGCCTTATTGTCCCTGTGTCCAGGGTTTGCGGCGTGCATCGCTGCGAGCCCGACCGAGCGTATAGGTTAAAGAGTCGTGACCGTCCAGCCATCCATCCTCGTGGGAACTGCGAATCGCACCGTCTGGGTGCGCGTCGAAGGCAAGGGGTCTTTCTTAAACAGCACGGGATTGAAGGATTTCGCCAAGGAAATGATCAACCGCGGCTTTCGGGAATTTGCCGTCGATCTCAATACCTGCCCGGTGATGGATTCGACGTTCATGGGGACGCTCGCGGGGATCGCACTGCGGCTGCGGGAGCTGGGGCAGGGCCATCTGCGGGTGACGAATCTCAACGAGCGGAACAACGATTTGCTGAGCAACCTCGGGCTCGATCAGCTTTTCATTCTCGAGCCGCAGGGTGAAAAATTGCCGCAGCCCGCGGAACAAGTGCCGCTCCCAGCCACCGCCACGGATAAAGTGGTGCAGGCCCAGACGATGCTCGAAGCGCATGAGGCCTGCGTCGAGGCGAACGGGGCCAACGCCGCCAAGTTCAAAGACGTACTGGAATACCTGAAACAGGATCTGCACCTCGCCCGCTAGGCGCTGATGTGGTCCGCCGTCTTCTTTGTGCTGTTCGCCGTGACGGCGGGCACATTCGTGTATGTCTATCGGCGGCAGCGGGAGATGATCGAGGCATTGCGCCGGGCGCGCGAAAAGATCCAGCTCGAAGAAACCCGCGTTTTTGATTTTCTGCATGGCCTTGGGACGGCCCTGACCGAGTCGAGCAAGCCGTCTGATTTACATGCGTTGATCGTCGAAGGGGCGATGCGTATCCTCGACGCGGAGGGCGGTGCGCTCTATCTCGCCGAGCGCACCGGCGAGCAGTTGCGCCCGGCGTTTACGACGCGGAATTGTCCGCCGTTTTTTGAGATCCCCGACGGGATCAAAGATCAGCCGGGTTTTTCCTGGCCAGCCTATCTGCGGCTGCGGCTGATCGCGGCTGGTGAAGGCGTTCTCGGCACGGTCTGGCGCGACCGCGAACCGCTGCTCCTCCGCGGTGAGGACAGCCGCCTCGCGCCGCTCCGCGCGGGGCCGCTGAAGACGGCGTCGGCTCTCCTCTGCCCGCTGATGTATGGCGATCAGAATCTCGGCGTCCTGGCCATCGCCCGCGGTTCCGATGGCGAGTCATTTGCTCCCGGCGATTTCCAAATTTTCAAGGCCATCTCCGAGCAGTCCGCCTTTGCGCTCTACACCGCGATTATCTTTTCGGTGGCCGCGGAAAAGAAGCGCCTCGATCAGGATTTGCAGGTGGCCTACGAGATTCAGCGCATCCTTCTTCCGGCCAATGCGCCGGACGTTCCGGGCTTTCAAATCGCCGGCATCAATATTCCGGCGCATCAGGTCAGCGGCGATTACTACGACTACATTGCCGTGGACGACGATCACTGCGGAGTCGTCATTGCCGACGTGTCGGGCAAGGGCGTGCCGGCTTCGCTCATCATGGCGATGTGCCGCAGCGTGCTGCGCAGCCAGGCGAGCGGCCAGCACTCTGCGGCGGCGGTCCTCCGCGAGGTCAATGCCCAGCTTTTTCCCGATATCAAGGAGGACATGTTCATCAGCATGGCCTACGCGATTATCGACAAGCAGAGCTCGAAGCTCACCCTCTGCCGCGCCGGTCACGATGCCCCCTTGCTCTATTCCGCGCGCGACGCGACGGTCTCGAAGATCAACCCGCCCGGGATGGCCCTCGGCATTGACAGCGGGAGCGTGTTCAATAGAGTCACGGGCGATTTTTCCCTGACTCTTGAGCCCAACGATTGCCTCGTCCTTTACACCGATGGCGTGACCGAAGCGCTCGACAGCCAGGGCGATGAATTTGGGATGGCCAACGTGATCAAAGCAATCCAGGCGAGCGCGTCCGAAGGAGCGGCCGGGATCATCACGCGGCTGACGGACGACCTGCGGGCGTTCGTCGGCACCCATCCTCAACACGACGATATAACTTTAATTGTGATCCGGAAAAAATGAGCAACGACACCACCAATCCCAACGCGGCGGAGACGGCTGAAACCGCTGAATCCAGGAGCGCCGAGCCCAGTGAGGAATCGCTGCTGGCGCAATTGCAGGTCGATCTCGACCGTTTCCGCGACCTCGCCTTGCGCAGCCAGGCGGATTTCGAAAACTTCCGCAAACGCGCCGCGCGCGAAAAAGAGGATGCCGTCAAATATGCCAATGCCAGCTTCCTCGACCGGCTCATTCCGATCCTCGACAATTTTGAACTCGGATTGAATGCGGCGCGCGATGGCGCCGAGGATTCGCCGATTCTTGCGGGGCTCGAGATGGTGGGGAAACAACTTGCCGACTTTCTAACTTCGAGTGGCGTCGAACCGGTGAACGCGGAAGGCCTGCCTTTCGATCCAAACCTCCACGAGGCGGTGGCGCAGGAGGAGAGCAAAGACGCCGCCGAGGGCGTCGTCATCCGTCAATTGCGGCGCGGCTACAAATTGCGTGACCGCTTGCTGCGGCCCGCGACGGTCGTTGTTTCCAAGGGAGCGCCGGTAGCGAAATAGATCCGAAATCCGAATGTTGATTCGGATTTCTGCACGACATGGCCAAACGCGACTATTACGAAGTTTTGGAAGTGACCCGCACGGTCACGACCGAGGAAGTGAAACGCTCCTATCGCAAGCTGGCGGTGAAGTTTCACCCCGACAAAAACCCCGGTGATCATACCGCCGAGGAGAAATTCAAGGAACTGGGTGAGGCGTACGACGTGCTCATGGATGAACAGAAACGAGCGGCTTACGATCGTTACGGACATGCGGCATTTGCGCAGGGCGGGGCTGCGGCGCGCGGCGCCGGAGGGTTCCATGATCCGTTCGATATTTTCCGCGAAGTCTTCGGCGCGAGTGGGGGTGGCGGTAGTGGCGGTGTTTTCGAGCAGTTCTTTGGCGGCACTGCTGCTGGCGCTGCGCGGCCGGATCGCGATGGGAAACAGCGGGGCTCTGACCTGCGCTACGACATGCAGATCCGGCTCGAGGAGGCGGCGTTTGGCTGTGAGAAGGAAATCGAAGTCGCGAAGCTCGAGACGTGCGATGTCTGCAACGGCTCCGGCGCCGAGCAGGGTTCGCGCGCGGTCTCATGCCGGGATTGCGGCGGGCGCGGGCAGGTCATCAGTTCGCGCGGTTTTTTTCAGGTCTCGCAGACTTGTCCCCGCTGCCGCGGCACTGGCCAGGCGATCGATCGGCCGTGCCGGAAGTGCAACGGCGAAGGCCGCACGGAATCCCCTTCGCGGATCAAGCTCAAGATCCCCGCGGGCATCGAAGACGGCTCCCGCTTGCGCTCCGTGCGCAATGGTGAGGCGGGGCTCCGCGGCGGCCCGCCCGGCGATCTCTACGTCGTCATTCACATCAAGGAGCACGAGGTTTTTGAGCGCGAAGAAAACAACCTTTTCTGTGACGTGCCGGTGAGCTTCAGCACGGCGGCGCTCGGCGGCGAAATCAGCGTGCCGACGCTCGAAGGGCAGGCCCATTTAAAAATCCCCATGGGGACGCAGAACGACACGGCCTTCCGGCTGCGGGGCAAAGGGGTGCCGTCACTGAATTCAAGTTCGCGTGGTGATCTCATCGTGCGCGTGGCCGTGGAAGTGCCGACCAAACTCAACGCCGAGCAGCGCAGGAAGCTCGAAGAATTTGCGGCGCTCATGGGCGACGAAAACACGCCGTTGCACAGGAGCTTCTTTGAAAAGGCGAAGGAGTTTTTTCGCTAGTCGGTCGAGTTGAGAATCGGCCATGACTTCGCCTCGTTTTTACATCCCGCCGCACGCTTGGAATCCCGATCAACTCGCCCTGGACGCCGCGGAAGCGCACCATGCGCTCGATGTCCTGCGCATGAAAGCCGGCGACCGTGCGACGGTTTTTAACGGGCGCGGCGCGGAAGCGACGGTCGAGTTTGCGGCCGTGAATCAGGGGCGGGTCACGCTCAAGAAACTCACGGCGGGGAAGAGTGCGCCCCTCGCCTGCGAGATCACGCTCGGGCAGGCGATCCCGAAAGGGAAGAATATGGAATTGATCGTGGAGAAAGCGACGGAATTGGGCGCTGCGGCCATCGTGCCGCTGCTCAGCGAGCGCACGGTCGTGCGATGCGATGAAGACGAGGCGCTGAGCAAGCGCGACAAGTGGCAGCGCGTGGTCATCGAGGCGGCGAAGCAGTGCGGGCAAAACTGGCTGCCGTCGGTCGCCAAGCCGCAATCGCCGAAAGATTTTTTTCAGTCGGCGGAAAAGTTTGACCTCATGCTCATCGCGTCGCTGCAGGCGGACTCGCGGCCCTTGAAAAGAATCCTCGCAGAACTCGGTTCGGCGAAACTCGCGCGGGTCTTGATTCTCGTTGGGCCCGAGGGTGATTTTACCCCGGCCGAAGTGGCGCTGGCCAAAAGCGCCGGCTGTCGTCCGATCACGCTCGGCCCGATCATTCTGCGGACGGAGACGGCGGCGATCTATTGCCTGAGCGTGCTGTCGCACGAGCTTTTCACCCTGGCGTAGAGGCTCAGGCGGGAAGCTGCGCGCTGGCTTGCTTCCCGGCTGGTTTGCTCGAAGTTTTGTCTCGCCCATCGCGCTCGGCTGCGGGTTGGATGCCGGCGCGCATGAAGTTCCCCCTCCGTCTCTTGCTGTTCCTCGCGCCCGTCCTGGCGGGCGCGGCGACGCCGGAGGAGCTGGCGCTTCAGACCTACAAAGCGCCCGCGGTCCCCGAAGCCAAGGCCTGGCCCCGCGAGAGACTGCTCGGCTTTATGCACGAATTGGCGGACTTCGTGGAAAAAAACCACACCGTCACCGATCCTGCGCGCAAGACCTACGGGATGGTTTATGAATTCTGGAAGGATGGGAAAAAAATCCAGGAGTTTGGCCTCGATGCGATGCACGATGGCGCTTGGTACATGTCGGCCCTGATCACGGCGCAGCGGGCTGATCCCATGGGCGACTGGCTCGATCGAGCGCAGAAATATCAGGTGCCATTTTACACGAATTTGCTCAATCACAGCGACCGGCTTTTTCCAAAGATGCAGCCGGGTGAAGAAGACAAGCACCCATGGAGCGCTCCGCTCAAAGGCTGGGCGCCGCGCGGCTGGGACGACGGCTCAGGCACGGATCGCAAGGGCCAGCCTCTGCCGGACGGTTACTTCACGGGATCGAACCACCTCGCGCAGGATTTCGCCGACTCCTTGATGAACGTGTGGCTGACGACGCGCGATCCTCGGATCACCGAAGCGCTCGGGCATCTCCGGGACTACAAGCAACAATGCTTTGGCGACATTCAAGGCCTGGACATCGCGGCGGCGGTTTCGGCAGGGCAGGCGGATGCGTTTTTGAAATATCGGCTGCCGGATTTTTCCCCGCCGGCGCTCGCGCCGTACTACACGGGATTGTTCGAGAAGAAGGCGCACGCGCTCCCGAGTTACGACGACGGACTCGCCTGGTTTTATCGGCAGGCCACGGCCGCGGCGTGGATTGCGGGTGAAATGCCGCGCGGTTTTGCCGGCTATGCGATCGGAAGGTGTTACGGTTCCTTCGCCGCGATGGAGACTTTTTTCGACGATCGGCCCTGCGATTGCGGGGCGTGGTTTTTCGACCTTCAGCGAGCGCCCGGATTCGTCGAGGGCAAAGGCCGATTGCAGGACTATGCCTCGACATCGAAAAACTTTTACGGACCGCGCGGCGTCGAGATCGCGTGGGTGGCTGCCGGGATCCTGCCGGAACTCAAATCGAATCCCGCGCTGTGGGACGGCCCGCTGAAAAGAAGCGCGTCATGCGTGATCGCCCGGATGGTGGATGAGCCGCCGGTGACAGACGGCGTCAAGGATGCCGTCTATGCGAAGTCGGCACCGTGCGGGGACGA
>JBBSDS010000253.1:0-7995 GCA_038240495.1 Chthoniobacterales bacterium
GATCGGTGCCGTGACCGAAGTCGCGGGCGATGGAACCGGTGCGCCCTTCGCGGCGTCGGTCGATGGCGACGGTGGAACGGTGACGTTTGAGCGGACCGATGCGCGGCAGATTCAGCTCACGAAAAAGTTCACGGTCCCAAAGTCCACCGCGCTCGATCAGGACTACATCGTCAACCTCGACGTCACGTTTACCAATCGCAGTTCACAGCCGGTGAATGTGCCGGGTTATTTCGTGCATACCGGCGCGGCGGCGCCGGTGCATCAGCGGGACATGCCGACCTACACGGGCTTCAAATTTGCGGGTGGAAAATTCATCGACGTGACGTGGTTCCAAGGCGGCTGGTTTAGCTCCGATCACGCGACCTTCACCGCTGCGAGGGAGAACATCGCGTGGGCCGCCGTGGCGGATCAGTACTTCACGACGCTCATCACTCCGCAGGTCACGGCACAAGACCCGGCGGGGCAGGCGAAACAACGAGGCGCATCCGTGTGGGCAAAACCCTTTGTCATTCAGGACGACGTGTGGAAGGCGACGGGCCGCTCGACTGAGGGCAATACGGCTGTTCGTCGCGGCATCTACGGCGCGCTGGGCATGCCGGCCTTTGCCCTGGAACCCGGACAATCGCTCACCCAGAGCTTCCGCATTTACGCCGGACCGCGCGAATACGGACGACTGAGACTTTTCCCGAACGAAGAAGCGGACGTGCTTGGTTTTTCCGATGTCGGCGGCCTCTTCGCCTTCCTCGGACCATTCATCGGCCTCTTTAGCAAGCTCCTGCTTTTCTCGCTCAATTCGCTGCATGCGTGGGTGGGCAGCTACGCCGTCGCGATCATCATCCTCACGCTCATCATCAAGGCGCTGCTCTGGCCGATGCAGACCAAGGCCAATCGGTCGATGAAACGCATGCAACTTCTTCAGCCGAAGATGACGGAGATCCGCGAGAAGTACAAAGACGACCCGGCGCGGATGAACACGGAGGTGATGAAGCTCTACAAGGATTACGGCGTGAATCCGCTCGGCGGCTGCCTGCCCGCGCTGCTGCAAATGCCGATCTTTTTCGGCTTCTACAACATGCTCGGCAAAGCCGTGGAATTGCGAAACAGCAAGTTTCTCTGGGTGCACGATCTCTCGCTGCCGGACACGATTTTTCAACTGCCCGGCTTCGGCTTTCCCGTCAACGTCCTCCCGCTCTGTATGGCCGCGACGATGTTCTGGCAGATGTCTGCTTCACCGAAGTCCGGCGACCCGACGCAGCAGAAGATGCTGATGTTCATGCCGTTGATCTTCGTCATGTTTTGCTATAACTACGCCTCGGCGTTGGCGCTTTACTTGACGGTGCAAAATCTGGTTTCTGTCTTGCAGCTCTACGCGACGCGGAATCAGGCACCACCTACGCTCCAGAAAAAGCTCGCGCCGGGTAAGAAAAAATAGCGCGACCCTTTTTATGAGCCTGAATCCACGAGACACGCTTGATTCCATGCTGGGCCTGCTTGGGTTCATCTGCGAGATCAAGGAATTCGAGACGGAGCACGGACTCACGCTCCAGGTTTATACCGCCGAAAAGGACCGACTCATCGGGCGCAACGGCGCGCTCCTCGAAGACATTCAGCTCCTGCTCAATCGCGTGCTGCAAGCCAAGGACAAGCAGGCGCCGAAAGTGCAGGTCGATATCGAGCACTGGCGTGAAATGAAGGACGACAGCCTCGCCCATCGCGTCCAGAAGATCGGCGACATTGTCCGCCAGACCGGGCGCCCTTACCACCTCGAGCCGATGAACGCCTACGAGCGCCGCATCGTGCACAATGCGTTCAAGGACGACTCGGAGATCATGAGCTGGAGCCCGCCGGATGACGCGCGGCTTAAGCGGATCACCCTCCGCAAACGGTCCCCGGAGCCGCCGGGGCAGTAAAATACCGCGAGGTCATTCTGAGGCTTTCCCAAAACGGGGTGTTGCTGGCGGCGGCAATGAACCGTCCTAAAGAGGTGTCATCCTGAGCGGAGTCGAAGGATCCCGGCGAATTACCAGTGGTCATCGTCCCTGAATGCGGCGTGATTCTTCGACTCCGTTCCTCCACCGGCGCCCCTGCGGAGCTTGGCTTCAGACTGACGTTCGGGCGCCTCAAAATCCCGGTTGACAATTCTTGAATCTCCGGTTGACAAACCCCTCCTACCCAACCAAACTCCCGCTCCTTTTTCCCAGCCACCGTGACTATCCGCCTTATGACCAGCCAACTTCTTGAAGAAGCGTTCAAAGTGATCCCCAGCCAGCAGGTGCTCGTCAATGTGGTTTCCAAGCGAGTGCGCCAACTGACGGCCGGGCATCGCGCGCTCGTTGAGACCGGTCCGCGGATGGGTTTCTCGGACATCGCGCTGACCGAGATCATCGAGGGCAAACTCAAATGGGAAGCGGCTGCGGTAGTGTCTGCGGAAAGCGGAAAATAATCGCGACGGCGCGTCCCGCGCTGCATCCATGACCGCTGATATTTCGGTCAACCGCAAAGCGCTTCGGGACTTTCATATCCTCGATCGTTTCGAGGCTGGCATCGAACTCAAGGGGACCGAGGTCAAATCGATCCGGGCTGGCCACGCGAATATCAACAACGCTTTTGCCCGCGTGGAAAATGGGCAGGTCTTTGTCTATGACGTGGACATTCAGACCTATGCCAAGGCGAGCTTTGAGCAGCATGAGCCGAAGCGCGGGCGGCGTCTGCTCCTGCATAAACAGGAGATCGACCGGCTCTTCGGTCAGACGCAGATCAAGGGGCACACGCTCGTCGCGCTCCGCATGTATTGGAAGGATGCACGGGTGAAAATCGAGATCGGCGTCGCCAAAGGCAAGGAGGCGGTGGACAAGCGCCAGGATCTCAAGGCGAAGGCAACCAAGCGCGAGACAGATCGTGAAGTCGCGCGCTTCAACAAGCGCCACGCTTAGGGAATCTGCCAACAATCATTTTCCGATCTGCGTGTCATCCTGAGCGGAGGGGAGGTGGCAAGACGGGTGCAGCGCAGTCGAAGGAGCTCGTGAATTCACGAGCGACGTCGCACGGAATCGCCGGGATCCTTCGACTCCGTTTCGTCCCACCTTCGCCCGTGACGAAACTCCGCTCAGGATGACACGCCATCTTCCGCGGAAACTATTTCTGGCAGATGCGGCCCGGGCTTGGGCGCGCGTGCTCGCCCGCCCACCAGCCCTCGCTCTTCCCCTCCGCCACCGACTGCCGTGCGATCGTTCAGATTCGCTCGAAGTACCGGCGCTTTTCCCAGTCGGTCACCGCGTTGTCGAACGCGTCGATTTCCAAGCGCGCGGTGTGGAGATAGAAATCGATCACGGCTGAGCCAAACGAGCTGCGCGCCAATTTGCTCTGCTCCAGCAAATCGGCGGCTTCGCGCAAGCTTCGTGGCAGCGCGGGCAGGCTGGCATCAACGTAGGCGTTGCCGGCGTACGGCTCGCCGCAATCGAGCTGCTCTTCCACGCCAGCCATTCCAGCAACGATCGTCGCCGCGAATGCGAGATAGGGATTGGCGTCGCCGCCGGGCATTCGATTTTCGATGCGCAGCGAGTTGCCTTGTCCGACCACACGAAAACCTGTGGTGCGATTGTCCGTGGACCACGCCAGTTTCGTCGGTGCCCAACTCGCCGCCTGAAAGCGTTTGTAGGCGTTGATCGTCGGCGCGAAAAAGTAGCTGAACTCCCGCGAATACTTGATCAGCCCACCGAGAAACTGGCGGAAGAATTGCGAGCCTTCGCCGCGCTTTGCATCCCAGAAAAGGCTTTTCCCGCCGCGCCAGATGCTGGCGTGGATGTGGCAACTGTTGCCCGGCTCATCGACGGAATACTTCGGCATGAAGGAGACCGCGCGATCGTGCCGCGCGAAGATTTCCTTCACGCCTTGCTTGAAGACGACATGCACGTCGGCCATCGGCAACGGCTGTCCGTAGGCGAAGTTGATTTCGTGTTGCCCGCGTCCCCACTCGCCTTTGCTCGACTCGACTGGAACGCCCGCGGCGATCATTTGATTCCGCACGCTGCGGAAAATCTCTTCGTCCCGCGCCGGCTGCATCGTGTGGTAGTCGATGCGATAATCACTCGACGCCGGAAGGTCGCGGTAGTCAGCCGCGAACGCCTCCGGGTAGCTCGTGTTGAAGAGGAAAAACTCGAGTTCGCTCGCGACATTGCAGGTCAGTTTTTCCTTCGCGAGCCGCTCCACTTGTTTTTGCAAAACGGACCGCGGCGCTTCGGCGACGGGGCTGCCGTCGTCATGATGAAGACCGCACAAAACCAGTGCGGAAGCCGTCTGCCACGGAATCACGCGCAGCGTGGAAAAATCCGGACGCCATTCAAAATCACCGAATCCCTTATCCCAACTCGCGAGCTGAAAACCGTCCATCGGGTCCATCTCGATGTTCACGGTGAGCAGATAGTTGCAGCCGTGCGTGCCATGCTCCGCGACGCTCTTCAAAAAGAAATCGCCCGTGAATCGTTTGCCGATCAAGCGTCCGAAGACATCGGGAAAAGCGACGACGACGGTGTCGATTTCACCGGCTTTGATTTTGTCCGTGAGCTGTTTGAGGGTCATCGCGATCAGTCCTCCGAGACGTAGATGTTTTTCAGTTCCGTGTAGCCTTCGAGTGCATTCATGCCGAGGTCGCGCCCGAACCCGCTCTGCTTGAAGCCGCCGAACGGCGCCTCGACGTGGACGCTCGAATGCGAATTGATGCTGAGAACCCCGCTTTCGATGCGGCGCGCGACACGCAGTGCGCGCTTCAAATCATTTGTCCATAAGGATCCGCTGAGACCGTAGGGCGAGTCGTTCACTTCGCGCAGCATCGTTTCTTCATCGTCGAAAGGACGGATGCAGACGACCGGTCCGAACACTTCTTCCCGCCAAATTGAGTCGCTCGTCTCGCAACCAAGGACGATCGCCGGTTGGAGGAAATATCCACGCCGGGAAATTCGCTCACCACCGATGACTTCGCGATTTTTTGCGGTCGCGAGATAGCGCTCGACCGTCTCGCGCTGCGAGCTGGAAACAAGCGGGCCGATTTGAGTTTCGTTGCTGCCCGGATCGCCGACGTTGAGCGCTCGCATCGAGGCCGTGAAGGCGTGGACAAACTCATCGAATACCGGTCGCTCGACAAACACGCGGCTGCGCGCGCAGCAATCCTGTCCGGCATTGGCAAAGACGCTCATCGGCGATGTCTTCGCGGCCTTTTCCACGTCGGCATCGGCGAACACGATGTTCGGCGATTTACCACCGAGTTCGAGCGACACACGCTTGATCGTGCCCGCGGCGAGTTGCATCAGACGCGAGCCGACTTCCGTGGAGCCGGTGAAGGAGATTTTGCGAACGAGCGGATGTTGCGCCAGCGCTTCCCCGATTTGCCGGCCCGCGCCGGGAATGACTTGCAGCACGCCTGGTGGCAGTCCGGCTTCGTGTGCGAGTTCGCCGAGGCGCAGCGCGGTGAGTGGCGAGAGCGAGGCGGGTTTGAGCACGACGCAGTTGCCCGCGGCGAGTGAGGGCGCGACTTTCCAGCAGGCGATGGGAAAGGGAAAATTCCACGGCACGATGGCCGCGACCACACCCATCGGCTGGCGCAGCGTGAAATTGAATCCGCCGCGCGCGACGGGAATCGTCTCACCAAAAAATTTCGAGACTGCGCCGGCGTAGTATTGAAAGACGCGCGCGCCGAGCGCTGCTTCGTCCAATGCGTCGGAAATCGGCTTGCCCACATTTCGCGATTCGAGCCCCGCGATTTCGTCGGCGTGCTCGCGCAGCTTCGCTGCGACTGCGAACAAAATCTCCGCGCGTTTTCCCGGAGCGAGATCGCGCCAGCCACTCTCGAAAGCGCGCTGCGCACCCGCTACGGCAGTGTCCATGTCCGCAACATCGGCGACGAAGATTTCCGCGCACGATTCTTCGCTCGCGGGATCGATGAGGTGCTGGCGCTCGCCCGCACGAGGCACGCGCGGCTTTCCGTCGATGAACGGGTGCTGCGGATAGTTCACAATGCTTGCAGATAAAGGCCGCGCAAGTCGTCGGCCGTGACCGGCACCGGATTCGTCGCGTGGCAACTGTCCTCAAACGCCTGCGCTGTGAGAGCGTCGATTTTTGATTCGTCCACGCCATGCGCGCGCAACCCCGGCGCGAGGCCGATCTCCGTGAGCAAGGTGCGCACTGCCCCGATGGTCGCGGCATCCGTCGGATCGCCGAGTCCGAGCGCGATACCGACACGGCGATACAAGCCGGGTTTGCGCGCGGCGTTGAATTCCAACACGAAAGGCAGACACAGCGCATTGGCCAGCCCATGATGCAGGCCGCACAAGGACGAAAGCGGATGCGCGAGCGAATGCGTCGCTCCGAGATTTTTTTGAAAAGCGATCCCACCCATCGAGGCGGCAATCTGCATCTGCCCGCGGGCCTCGAGGTCGCCGCCATTTTTCACCGCGCGGGCCAACGCGTCGCCGATCAAACGGATTCCTTCAAGGGCGATCCCATCGCAGAGCGGATGGAATACTGGTGACGTGAACGACTCGATGCAGTGCGTGAGTGCGTCCGCTCCGGTGGCCGCCGTCAGTTTCGGCGGCAGCTCGCGAGTGAACTCCGGATCGAGGATGACCACGCTGGCGAGCAGCGAGGGATGAAAGATGACGCGCTTCCGGTCGCCCATGATGAGCACCGTGCTCCGGCCCACTTCGCTACCTGTGCCCGACGTGGTGGGAATCGCGATCAGCGGGACCAGCCCGCTCCAATCCGCGTCGTAGTCAAACTGCGAGAGTTTTTGTTCGGGCCGTTTTACGCGCAGGCGGACCGCTTTCCCGACATCGAGCGCGCTGCCGCCGCCGAAGGCCACGACCGCATCGCAACCATTTTCGCAGTACGCGCGAAACGCACCTTCGACGTCTTCCTCGACGGGGTTTGGCCGCACGTTCGAGAAGATCGCCGGTCGCGTCCCATCGAGCGCCGCCGTCAGCAGCGTGAACGCGTGGGTCATGGTCAAACCGGAATCGGTGACGATCAGTGGTCGCTTGGCGCCGAGCCTCGCCAGCAAGTCGCGCAACTGGAGACGTGCGCCGACGCCATACAAGGTCGTGGTCGGAAAGGAAAACGTGGCGAGCATAAAGTTGTTCCAGTGGGCGGTTATGCGATGCGTCGTGACACGCTGCAGACTTTAGCGTCCGGGGACGAGCCCGGCTTTTTCGACGCCCGAGGCGAGCGCCGCGAAGGATTTTCGTGCTGCTTGTTTGGGATCGTAGCCGGGTTGCTTGAAAACCATGCCGCTGACCTCGACGACGATATCCCCGCGATAACCGAGGTCGTGCAGCTTTTTGAAATACGCGCCGTAGTCCGTCGTTCCTTCACCGGGGAGCAGGAATTCGACTTTGCCATCGGCGGTCATGCGACCGTCTTTCACATGGATGAAGCGCGTGTGCGGGAGCATCGCGGTGAGCGATTCGTCGAGCGCGAGGTTCTGGAGCTGGAAGTGGCTGTAGTCGTAGGCCAGATGAATGGCGGGACTGGCCGCGGCGCGCATCAGCCAAAGCACGCGCTCGGGATTTTGCACCGCGCTCATGATGTGCGCCTTGATCGCGATGACGATCTTCGCCGCCGCCGCAGCCTCCGCCCACGCGCGCAGTTGCGTCGCCATTTTCTCCTTCACTTGCTCCCATTCCGCAGGCTTGCCGCCGAGGACGGTTTCGAGTGGAGGAGGGGAGTCAGGCGCGAGTTCGTGCGCGAGTTGGGCGGCGGCTTTGATGCGTTCGAGTTGTTGCGCGTGCTTCGCGTCATCGGCGAGCAGGCTGAAGTTTTCCATCAAGCCGGAGACGCGCAGTTTCTGCGAAGCGAGAGTTTCGCGGAGCCGCGCGCGGTCGGCGGGCGCGAGCAGCTTCGTTTCGGTCGGATAACCTTCGAGCAGGCAGAGCTCGACGTTGTCGTAGCCGATCTCGGCACAGGTTTTCAGCGCGTCGTCGAGTGGCAGCGACTTCATGCCGTAGA
>JBBSDS010000254.1:0-7961 GCA_038240495.1 Chthoniobacterales bacterium
AGCGAGAAACGCGGCGGCGATGATGAGAATGAAACGTGTCTGGTGGGAGTGGGAAGCTGGTATTTTCAGGCGAGCACGTTCTCGCCGCGATTCTCGGCCTGTTGAATCGTCACCGGCCAGCCGGGGAATTGATTGGATGGCTTGCCGTCTGTGGCGTCGATGAGGAAGCGGAAGGATTCGACGAGGTAAGTCTTCTTTGCGGTGTCGAAGGTGATGAAGCCGAAGCCGCTGCCTTTTTCGTGCGCCTTTTCGTAGCGATTTGGCGCCGTGCCGACCGATGGATTGCCCACCGCATAGACATAGACCTTGTTTCCAAAGCCATCGAGATACTCGCCGGTGTCGGGCAGGCCGTGTCGAGGGCGCTGGCCATGGGGCATGCTTAGTTCGTCGGGGCGCCACCAGCGCGGGTAGCCGGCGGCGATGGCGGGTGTGCAGAAGGACCAGATGCTGTCGCGCTGCTTCTCCGCGCCATATTGCGTGAGCGTGGTGAGATGCTGATCGCCATTGATGTGCAGGGCCATCGACGGGCGCAGGATTGCCACGGCGCGATTGCGTGGCGTCTGCGGCCAGGAGCCGGAATCCAGGTCGGCCTTGAGGTAGCCATCGTAGCTGCCGTGGTGCGTGGCGACGGCGGCGAAAACGGTCTGGCTCAGCACCGCCTTGAGCGTGTGGCCGCGCCAGTCCTGCGCCCACTTTTTCAGGAACTCCTCCTGCCGTTCGCCGAGGAGCACGAGGCCCGGTTTGTCGAGGGCGAGACAGTCGAAGTCTGCGTCGCGCACATGGTCGGCGCGACCACTGCCCGTGTTCACGCGCTCCGGTCCGCTCTTCCACTCGCGGTCGGAGATGATGGCAAAGTTCACCCCGCCATACACCATGTCGCCGTAGTAAACGCTAATGCCCTGCTGCACCGGCGCTGGGTCAAAGGGATCGGGGTGATGCGCGACGTTTGTCCGGTGGACGACATTCACCATCTGCGCGGGTTCACGGTAGCCGCCGGACGACGACGCGCCGTCGTCTGCGGTCTTCATCGGTGCGCCGCCCTCGCCCCAGATGTTACCTTGGAAGACATCATGATCGTCAGGCAGGCACAGCGTTGGCGCATTCCGCATCACCTCGCGAAAGGACCAGCCAAACTGATAGAACTTCCGCAGATAGTTAAGTATCGCGGGTGCCGCCGGTTCCCGGATGATCCCGAATCCGCCGTGGCTTTCGTAAATCTGATCGCCGGAGAAGAACACCAGATCGGGATCCATCTTCACGACGTTTCTAGCCACGGGCTCATAGGGAAAGGCGTAGTCGTTCTGGCAGGTCATCGCCGCCATGCGGAGCGGGCGGCCCACGGGATTCGGCTTGATCGTGCCGGTCCACTCACCCGGCGTCTCCGTCCCGTCGCGATGCTTTTCGCGGTAGATCAGCCTGTAAGTCGTCGCGATTGTTTCATCCCACTTCGGAATGCGGAAGGTCGCGACCCACGCGTCGGGATCGAGTTGGGCTTTACCGAGCGATCGCCACCCACCGCCGCGCTGCACCTGGAGTTCCACCACCTTGCTATCCTTCTCACCCATCGGACCCGTGAGCGCGCTCATTTTCATCACGAAGCCTTCCTCCGTGCGCGAATCGCTGAGCGAATACATCGACCAAAGGATCGGGCCGAACCGTTGCTCCGCACGAACTGTGAAGGCGTCACCGGCCATCGTCCACTTGCTGAATGCATACCGCGCACCGTTTTGCGCAGCGTTGCCCTTGCCTTGCGCTTTGCCCTTTGTGCCGGTCACGCCCTCGCCTGCATATCCGCTGACCAGCGCCACATTTCCGAGCAGCGTATTCGCCGCGACCTTGTGCGATACGATACCGAGAATCACACCCGTCTCCGGCGCTTTTGCTTCGAGCGTGAGCATCATCTGGTCGCCATCTGGCACACCGGAAAGGTAAAGCGCGACGCCCTTCGCCATGTCCACCCCATTAGTCGGCACGGTCTTCGGCCCCAACACCAACTCGCTGCCAGTAATGCCGGCATTAAGACCTTTGCTCGCGAAGCAGTTACTTCGATGCTCATTGATCTCGCTGCTAATGCCGATGCGGAATCCCGCACCGCCGTGATTGCCCTTCGATTCGATCTGACGAAGGCGAACGCTCATCATCAAAGCCCCCGCGGGATTGGTGATCTGGTGCTGGAGCGCATGCACGCTGCGATTGGCGCTCATGCTCTGGCATTCCGCCGCGCCGTCGACGACGCGCCAGTCCTCCATTGGATTCGCCCAATAATCGCCGCCCAACCACACCCGATCATGCGTCCGTCCCCAAGCATCGGAGACCCCGGCCTCGGTCGCTGCGGCGTCGATATTCTTGACGCTCGCGCCTAGGCTGATTAGTGCGCTGGCAGTGGCATACTTCAAGGCCGTGCGCCGAGTAATGCCGACGGTGAATGGATGGGTTGGATTTCTCTTCATAACGATTAGGTGCGGCAGGTTCGTTGGATGGCTTACTTGGCTGCCCTGTAGAAAGGGTATCCGGCCGAAGTCGCTGTAGCAGACGACCAGCGGGTCATCGAGCAATTCGCGCCGCTTTCACGACCCGTTGCGGTAAGGCGCGGATAGGTGGACAAATGTCGGCTCAAGCGGTTAGGACGCCACTTATCGTCCACAGCACTCATGTCACCAATGCCCTCGGCTTTGTCTCTGCCGCTTCAGCAATCAGACTGCGGATGAAGTCGCGCTCTACGGCAAGGGTCGCCAACTTCTCGGCCTGATGAAAAGCAGCAAGGGCTTCATCGCGACGGTGGAGTTCCGCGAGGAACGAGCCGCGCACGGTGTGAAGCAGGTGGCTGGATTCCAGTGAACTGCGCGATGGCATGCGAGCTAGTGCGTCCAGCGCAGCTTGGGGTCCGTTCACGCGACCGACTGCGACGGCGCGATTGAGCGCGACGACGGGTGAAGCGCCTTGATTTAGAAGCTGGTCGTAGAGCGCGAGGATGCGCGGCCAGTCGGTGTCCGCTGCGGTGGCGGCGGTGCTGTGACACGCGGCGATGCCAGCTTGGAGATGGTATTCGCTCACCATGTCTCCCGTGGAGGCGAGCGCGAGATAGTGCAGGCCGCGCGCAATCATCGCGCGGTTCCAGGTGTTGCGGTCCTGCTCGTGGAGGCGGAGGAGATTGCCCGCGTCATTCGTGCGCGACGAGAGCCGTGCGCCATTGAATAACATGAGCGCGAGCAATGCGTGCGTGCGCGGCTGGCGCGTGGCGGGATGCCCGGCGAGTTGCAGCGCGAGGCGGATGGCTTCGTGGCAAAGTTCCTCGCGCACGAGACGGTCGCCGCTCGATGCCTTATAGCCTTCGTTGAAGAGCAGGTAGAGCGTGGCGAGCACGCCGTCGAGCCGCTCTGGCAGCTCATGCGGCGCGGGCACGACGAAGGGCAGCGCGAGTTCGCGGATGCACTGGCGGGCGCGCACGAGACGCTTGGCGATGGCGGCTTCGCTGGTGAGAAATGCGGCGGCGATTTCCGCCGGACTCAGTCCGCAAAGTGTGCGCAGCGCGAGCGCGGTCTGCGCCTCCGGGGAGAGTTGCGGATGAAAGCAGACGAACATCATCCGCAGCGTGTCGTCGGTGAAGGTGTCGGCGTTTTCCTCGCGCGGGCCGGGCGCGGCGAGCCAGCGGTCGTGTTCGTGCGCGATGCCATCCTGTTTTTCGTTCCAGTTTTGTTCGCGACGCAAGTGGTCGAGCGCGAGGTTGCGCGCAGTTTGCGTGAGCCACGCGGCGGGATTGTCCGGCACACCGCGATACGGCCACGTCTGCAACGCGCGCACGAGCGCCTCCTGCACCACGTCTTCGGCGAGCTGCAAGCGGTGCGTGCCGAGCTGGCCGGTCAGCATCGCCACGAGCCGCGCACTTTCACGCCGGAATAAGTCGGCAGCGATTTCTCCGGCGCGAGCGTTGGCTACTTCGTTCCGGTCATTGGTCATGAAGTTTGCTGCTCAAGAATTCTTTTCAAATTTGCCAAATCCTGACGGTTGGCCCGGCGCATGGCCATGCTCATGAACGGTGCGAGCAGACGAGAGAATCCGGCAGGCTCGCCGCGATTGCGGAGCGTCATCCGCGTCGTGCCCTCGCCGCTCGGCTGCCAGGAATAACTGGTCTCCATCGGAAACGGACCTTCGCTCGTGCGCATCACCAACGTGCGCTCGGGCAGGAACTCAACGATCTCGTAAGTGTAAGTCATCCGACGGCCGAGAAACTCCGCTACAAAGGCAATCTGTGCGCCGACCTTCAAGGCGGGCGTTGTCTTCCACTCCACCGACTTGATGTTCTTATACCACGCGGGCGCATTGTCGGGCAGCGCGGCGAACGCCGCGACCACCTCGCAAGGTCGGGCGATTACTATCTCAGTTTGAACATCAACGAAGGCCATCGCTTGTCCTTCTCGCCGCGAAATGGATAGAGCACTTTATCATTATCCCTGCGCCTTTACCTCGGCCATTGGGCGACAAAGGTCGGCGATGGGGCGGAGTTCGATTTGCGCGCCGTAAGCGAGAATCGGGCAGGCCTGTGCGATGTGCAACGCTTCGTCCATGCTCGACACGGCGAGCCGGAAATATCCGGCAATGGCTTCCTTCGATTCAGCGAACGCACCGTCGGTGACGTTCACACCCTTCGCGCCAGTGACGAGCTTGCCTTCCTCTAGGAGCGGTTGCGCGCCGCGATTAATTCCACGTTGGGAGAAGCCGTCCACCCAAGCGTAGAAGTCAGTCATTACGCGTTGGAGTTCGGCGGGCGAGAGGCCGCTGTTCCAATGCGTGCCGCGAATGAGCAGCAAGTATTCGTCGGTGGGATTTTGTGGGTTCATGTGAGTGGTTATTTCCTGGCTTTTGCCGACAGGTTAAAGGCGACACCGGCACGAATCAGAGCTTTCAAGGCCGCGGCGTCGCGCTTGTCATCGTGATCAGCAATTCTATTTCACAGGCGCGGCAGTCACAATTTTTCCGAGGTCAGCGAGTCCCTGCTCGAATTGCGGGCCGCACATTTTATCGCAGTCCATGAAAAGACTCACCGCCTTACCCATGAATCCATTTTTGCCATACATCGCCCAGGTCACCACGGTCTGGTCGCCTTGAGGCTTGAAAGTGAAGTCTACCGTGGCGACGCCTTCCATCGGGCGCTTCCAGTCCATGCGCTCGCGGACGAGTTCGCCGGGTTTACTCTCGGTGATGGTGGCTGAACCTGCGCCGATGTCGTTGTTGCCATCCCAACTGCACACCGCACCGACACCGGAATCCGGGCCGCTGTAGGTGTTCTTGACGTTGGGATCGAGTTTCATGAACGGATTCCACGTCGTGAATTTGTGGTGATCGTTCACCTGGTCGAACAGCGCCGCTGGTGGGGCTGCTATGGTGGCGCTGCGTTCCACTCGGAAGTCCGCTGGACGCGTGGCGACGACGATGAGGAAGATGGCGATGATGGCGGCGAAACCGATCAGGATTTTTTTGAACATATTGAATTTGGTGTGTGGTTAGTTTCGGATTTGAGGCACGAGCACAGCTTCCTCACACCAATACGACGAACGGCAAATTGCCGGGAGGACAACATACTCCAAAAATCATCCGGAAGCTTCGAAGTCCGCCCGCTTGAATCACTGCGAAGCCCACGACTACGCCGCACGCATTCATCGCGCCGTCGCGGCAGATGTTTACGCGAGGATTCCCTTCACCAGCCTGCCTTCCACATCCGTGAGGCGGTAGCGGCGGCCTTGGAATTTGTAAGTTAGGCGCTCGTGATCGATGCCGAGCAAATGGAGCAGCGTGGCGTGGAAGTCATGCACATGGACGCCATCGTTCACCACGTTGTAGCCAAACTCGTCGGTCTCGCCGAAGACGGTGCCCGGCTTGATGCCACCGCCCGCCATCCAAGCGGTGAAGCACCTCGGATGATGATCGCGCCCGAAGTTTGCCTGAATTTTTCCCTGACAATAATTGGTCCGTCCAAACTCGCCGCCCCACACGACCAGCGTGTCGTCGAGCAAGCCGCGTTGCTTGAGATCCTTGATCAGCGCTGCTGCGGGCTGGTCCGTTTCCTTGGTGAGCTTCGGCAAGTTGCCGGGCAGTCCGCCATGATGATCCCAGTCCTGATGATAGAGCTGGATGAAGCGCACGCCTTTCTCCGCGAGCCGACGCGCTTGCAGGCAATTCGCGGCGAAGGAGCCGGGTGTCTTCACGTCCGATCCATAGCTTTCGAGCGTCTCCGCGGATTCACCGGAAAGATCGGTCACTTCGGGAATGCTCGTCTGCATGCGAAACGCCATCTCGTATTGATCGATGCGGCCTTGGATTTCGGAATCCGGCGTGCCTTCCATCTGGTGTTCGTGCAAGTCGCGCAGACGGTCGAGCATCAGCCGGCGGCTGTCCGCGCTGATGCCCTGCGGATTGCCGAGATAGAGCACCGGGTCCGCGGCGGCGCGAAACTGCACACCCTGATGTTTCGCAGGCAGGAAGCCGCTGCCCCACAGGTGCGAGCCGAGCGGCTGGCCCCCTTTGCCCTTTGTGATCAGCACGACAAACGACGGCAGATTTTCGTTCGCCTTGCCGAGCCCGTAGCTCAGCCACGCGCCGAAACTCGGCCGCCCCGCGATCTGCGATCCCGTTTGGAAAAAAGTCACGCCCGGTCCGTGATTGATCGCTTCGGTGAACATCGAGCGCACGATGCAAATGTCGTCCGCAATCGTCGCGGTGTGCGGCAGCAGCTCGCTGAACCACGCGCCATTTCTCCCGTGCTGCGCAAACTTGAAGGGCGAGCCGACGAGCGGGATGGACGATTGATTGCCCGACATCCCGGTGAGCCGCTGACCGCCGCGCACCGAGTCTGGAAGCTGCTCGCCGTTGCGCTGGTTCAGCAGCGGCTTGTAGTCGAAGAGATCGAGCTGCGACGGCCCGCCCGACATGAAGAGGTAAATGATCCGCTTCGCTTTCGGCGCAAAATGCGGCTGCCCGAGCACGCCGTGATCGAGGGCTGCTCCGGCGTTTTGCGTGAGCAGATCCGCGAGCGCGATGCCGCCGAGGCCCATGCCGACGCGGTTGAGAAAATGACGGCGATTGATGAAGGGTGTGTCCATGGTGTTTCAGCGTTTCACGACGCAGGCGTCGTGGTTCATGAGAGCCTGGGCGAGCACCGCTGCGGCGGCGGCTTCGGGCGCCGGAATGTCGGCGGCGGGCTTGGCGTTGCCGGTCTTGAGCAGCGCCGCAGCTTCGTCGGGTTTGGTTTGGAAATAGGCGAGTTGCTCGCGGTAAAGCTGCGTCGTGATTTCGCGCTCGCGCGCATCGGGCTTGCGGCTGAGGCAGCGGAGGAAACCCTCGTCAATCATTGCGGAGACATCGCCCTTGGCGTCGTGGTGCAACTTCTCGCCGAGCAAGCGCGCGGCTTCCACGTATTGCGTGCCGTTCAAGAGAATGAGCGCCTGGAGCGGCGAATCGGTGCGCTCGCGCTTGGCAGCGCAGACGGCGCGGCGCGGGGCGTCGAAGGCCACCATCGCGGGCGGCGGACCCGTGCGACGCCAGTTCGTGTAAACGCTGCGGCGATACACACCGTCGCCTGCGCTCGGGTTCGCGGGTTTGAACGCCTCGCTCATCTCGTAGGGATTCACCGGCGCGCCGCCGAGCTTGTCACTGAGCAGTCCGGCGGCGGCGAGCGCGTTGTCGCGGATCATCTCGGCGGTGAGGCGAAAGCGCGGGCCGCGCGCGAGCAGCTTGTTCTCCGGATCGCGCTCTTCCATGCCGGGAGGGAAGTTCGATTGCTGCCGGTATGTGGCGCTCGTCACGATGAGCCGATGCAGATGCTTCACATCCCAGCCGCTCTTGATGAATTCGCGCGCGAGCCAGTCCAGCAATGCGGGATGAGTAGGCTTGTCGCCCTGAACTCCGAAATCCTCCGTGGTCTTTACAAGCCCGCGACCGAAGAACATCTGCCAGTAGCGGTTTAC
>JBBSDS010000255.1:0-7916 GCA_038240495.1 Chthoniobacterales bacterium
CGGGGTGGATCCTGCGGTCGCCCAAGAGTTGCCAGATGAAGTATTCGGCGAGGGGTATCTGAATACGCTGTCGCCGCTCCAGTCGGAGCAATATCTCGGCATCGCCAATGCGGTGCTGAACCGGGTGCTTGCGCCAAAGGGTGCGCCGCCCACGGAGATGCAAAAGCGGCTCTTCGGTGAATCGCCAGCGTCGGGGACGGATCCCCGCGCGGCGGCGAGAACGGTCGCGCGCACGCTGGCCCGCACCGCATTTCGGCGGCCGCCGTCGGAGGCGGAGCTGGATGTTCTGCTGGGGGTGTTCGACCTCGCGCGCAAAAACAAACTCGCCTACCCGGCGGCGCTGCGCCTGATGCTCAAGGCAGTCCTCGTTTCTCCCCAATTCCTCTTCATCACGCCGGCCGCGGAGGCTGTAGCGGGTCAGACGATTGTCCCTCTGGATGACTACCAACTGGCGTCCCGTTTGTCGTATCTGGTGTGGGCGACCATGCCCGATGCGGAACTGTTCGCCCTCGCCGATGCCGGCAAACTGCACGAGCCAACCGTGCTCAAAGCGCAAGTGAAACGCCTGCTCGCGGACCCTCGTTCGCGGGCGTTGTTCGATGGCTTTGGCGCGCAGTGGCTCGGCCTCGCGGGTTTGGAGAAGCAGACCTTCGACCCCGCGAAATTTCCCCAGATGACCGGCGAAATGCGCGCGGCGATGTATGATGAGGCCCGCCTCTTTTTTGAAAGCATCGTGGCGGAAAATCGGAGCGTAGTCAGCTTCGTGGATAGCGATTACACGTTCCTCAACGGAACCCTCGCCACCATCTACGGCCTGGAAAAAGCCGTCGCCGGACCGGAGATGCGCAAGGTGAAGCTGACGGATGCCAATCGTGGCGGGATTTTGGGAATGCCTGGCATTCTGGCGACGACCTCTTTCCCTGGCCGCACGAGCCCCGTCAAACGCGGCGTGTGGGTGCTCGAAAACGTGCTGGGGGAAGATGTGCCGCCGGCCCCGCCGAACGTTCCGGCCCTGGAAAAACAGGACCAGAACAAGGTTGCGAATCTGACCCTGCGTCAACGCACGGAACTGCATCGCACGAATGTCGTGTGCGCCAACTGCCACAAGGTTCTCGACCCCATCGGATTCGGCCTGGAGAACTTCGACGCCATCGGGCGCTGGCGTGATCAGGACGATTCGGGAGGAGTGATCGACGCTGTGGGCGAACTGCCGGGTGGAAAGCGCTTTGCCTCACCCAAGGAACTGAAAGCCATCATCGCGGCGCGGAAGGATGAACTCGCGCGAAGCCTCACCGAGAAGCTGCTGGCCTATGCCTTGTGCCGCCAGCTCGAAGGCTATGACCAAATCGTGGTGGATCATCTGATAGAGACCATCGCGAAGGATGGCTACGGCATGCAGACGCTCATCTCCGAGGTCGTCACCAGTTATCCCTTTGTCAATCATCGCATCCAGGAACACGTCACCGCCTCGGCGAATGGGAAATAACTTCCTCATCATTCATTCATT
This sequence comes from Chthoniobacterales bacterium, assembly GCA_038240495.1. Lineage (GTDB taxonomy): Bacteria > Verrucomicrobiota > Verrucomicrobiia > Chthoniobacterales > Chthoniobacteraceae > Chthoniobacter. The sequence continues at coordinate 1,508 of JBBSDS010000255.1, forward strand.
CCATGCGCATCCTTCTTGTCGAAGACTCCGCACCTCTGCGCAAGCCGGTGGCGAAGGCGCTTAAGGCGTCGGGGTTTGCCGTAGATGCGACTGGCGACGGTGCGGAGGGCTGGCAGATGGCGCAGGATCATGACTACGACGTAATCGTCCTCGACCTCATGCTGCCGGGAATGGATGGGCGCGAAGTGCTCAAGCGGTTGCGGGCGGCGGGAAAGGAAACGCCGGTGCTCTTTCTCACGGCGAAGGATACGATCGAAGATCGCGTGGCCGGATTGCGGTTGGGCGCTGATGACTATCTCGTGAAGTCGTTTCACATCGACGAGCTGATCGCGCGCGTGGAAGCGATGGGGCGACGGAAATATGCGAAGCGGTCGCCGAAGCTGACCGTCGCGAATTTGGAGCTGGACCAGAGTGCGAAGACGGTGCGGCGCGGCGGATGCGACGTGGAACTCGCGCCGCAGTTGTTCGCGCTGCTCGAGTATTTGCTGCTGCGCAAAGGGCAGGTCGTCTCGCGCACGGAGATCGAGGAGCACATTTACGACGAGCAAGTTTCGCCGATGAGCAATGTGGTGGACACAGCCGTCTGCGCGTTGCGTCGTGCGATTGCGGTGTCGGATGACTGCGCGCCGCTCATTCATACGCGGCGTGGAATGGGCTACGTCATCGAGGAGCCGGCACGGTGAGGAGCATCCGCGCGCAACTGCTCGCGTGGCTGCTTCCTGGCTTCGCCGTCGTCTGCGGGGCCGCGGGGGTGGGCGTCTATTTTTCGGAGCGGCAGGCGTTCGAGGCGGATCTCGATGCGCGGCTTGGCAAACTCGCCGGCCTCGCGCGGCTGGCCTTGCGCACGCAGGGGACCAGCGGCGCAAACACGACGCGCGGACCAACGGTGAAAATGTTCAGCACGCGTGAGGAGTTCAAAACGCCGGGGCAATATTTCGAGCAATGGACCGTCGGCGGAGTGGTGGAACGAAAGTCGCCAAATCTGGGGAGTTTCGATTTGCCGCGTCCGGGAGAGTTCCCGCGCGAAGAAATGCGCTACAACGCCGCGCTGGAAAATGGTGGTCGGGTTCGCGTGAGCGCCGTGCGGGTTGCTCAGATCGGCTCGGCTCCGGCCGCAGATTTTGCCGTGGCGCTCAGTCGCCGCGATGGAGATACGAGATTGTCGCGGCTGATCGCCAAACTGGTGATCGGCGGCCTCGCGTGTTGCGCGGTGCTGTGCGGATTGCTCGCGCTGGCGTTGCGAAATTCCATGCGGCCATTGGCGCGCTTGGGTGAGCAAGCGACGACGATGGGCGCGGACTCGCTGCACGAGCGTTTCGCCGTGGGAGCCATGCCGCGGGAAATCGCGCCGATCGTGATGCGCCTAAACGATCTCATGGCGCGCCTGGAGGAAGGCTTCGAGCGCGAGCGACGCTTCAGTGGTTACCTCGCGCACGAGTTGCGCACTCCGCTCGCGGCCATTCGTTCGACGAGCGAGGTGGCGTTGAAATGGCCGGAGCAAGCCACGCCCGAAGACCACGCCGAGATCGCGCGATTCGCCGCGCGTTTGCAGCAGACGGTGGACAGTCTTCTCCTGCTCGCGCGTGCGGAAACGGTCTCCGCCGAGATCGTGCGCGAAGCGGTGACGTGCGTCCCCTCGTGGAGGAATGTGCGGCCCTGCACGCCAAGCGAGCGCGGGAGCGGGAGCTAACGCTCACGATGCGGCTCGACGAAACAGCCGTGCTGCCAACCGACGCGCGCCTGCTGCGGATCGTCCTGACGAACCTGATTGGCAACGCCGTCGAATACGCGCCGCCTCGCAGCGAGGTGACGCTCGCCTGCGGCACTATGGATCGCCTGTTTGAAGTGACCAACGCAGCGCCGGCGCTAACAGCCCAGGATGTCCCTCATCTTTTCGAGCGGTTATGGCGCAAGGAAGCCCCGCGCAGCGATGCCGCGCACGCGGGCCTCGGACTCTCGCTGGCGCAGAGCTGCGCGCGTGCGCTGGGCTTGGTGCTCATCGCGGAGTTGGACTCGCGAGGGGTGTTGAGTGTGTCGTTGCGCAGCGAAAAATAATTGTCGGCGCTCATCTTCCGCTCATGTGCGGGTGGGAAGATGTCCGCATGAAACCGCTCCTCATCTCCATCGTCGGCGTCATGGCAGCGGCTGCCTTTGCCCAGGAAAGCCCTGCCCCGGCCCGCCGCAGCCCAGAGCAGATCTTTGAATTCCTCGACAAAGACAAGAACGGCACTCTTTCGGAGGCTGAGTTTGGCGCCCTCAAGGAAAAGATGCCAACCCTCCGGGCGCGCCCCGACGGGGTCAGCGTGAAGTTCAAGGAGCTGGATAAGGACCACAACGGTTCACTCACACTTGAGGAATTCCGGCCCGTTATGACCCAAGGCTCGCGCCGCCCCGGGGCCACTCCCGCTCCGGCCGCGCCGAGCACTCCAGCTCCTTCCGCGACACCCTCGACTCCGCCACCAGCACGCCGTCGTCCGACGGCTTCCCCGGCGCCGACGGCGCCCACCGCCACGCCTAAGCCGGGCGCCGCAAATCAGCCACTCGCTGCGGAGGGCATCGACTTTTTCGAGAAGAAGATCCGGCCGGTGCTCGCGGACAAGTGCTACCAGTGCCACTCCGCGGATGCGGAGAAAATCAAAGGCGGGCTGGTGCTCGACACGCGCGAGGGGATCCGGCGCGGCGGCGACAATGGGCCGGCGGTAGTGCCCGGCGATCTCAAGACGAGCCTGCTCATCGAAGCGATCCGTTACGAGAGCAAGGATGTCGCGATGCCGCCGAAGAAGTCAGGCGGAAAGCTCGCGGACGAGATGATCAAGGACTTCGAAAAGTGGGTGCAGATAGGTGCGCCCGATTCGCGCGATGGAGCGGCGAGGCTGGCGACGAAGCAGGATACGTGGGCGACGGCGAAGGATTGGTGGGCTTGGCAGCCGCCGAAAAAAGCGATGGCGCCGCAAGTGAAAGATGCCGCGTGGCCGAAGAGCGACATTGACCGCTTCCTCCTCGCCGCAATGGAGGCGAAAGGGTTGAAGCCCGTGGGCGACGCGGACAAGCTCGCGCTGCTACGGCGCGTCTCTTTCGACCTCACGGGCCTGCCGCCGAGCACCCAAAACATCGACGCGTTTTTGAAGGACACCGCACTCGATGCCTTCAGCAAGGTCGTGGACCGCCTGCTTGCCTCCCCGCAGTTCGGCGAAAAATGGGGCCGTCACTGGCTCGATGTGGCGCGGTATGCGGAGAGCACGGGTAAGGACATCAACCTCGCTTTCCCGAATGCGTGGCGCTATCGCGACTACGTCATCGGCGCTTTCAACAAGGACAAGCCGTATGACCAATTCCTGCGCGAGCAACTCGCCGGCGATCTCCTGCCGGCCAAGGACGATAAACAACGCGCGGAGCAACTCGTCGCCACCGGCTTTCTGGCCATGGGGACCAAGAGCGTCAACCAGGCGAACTCGCGGCAGTTTGCGCTCGATCTCGCCGACGAGCAGATCGACACCGTCTCGCAAGCGCTGCTCGGCGTCACCGCCGCGTGCGCCCGCTGCCACGATCACAAATTCGATCCGATCCCGCAAAAGGACTACTACGCGCTCGCGGGCATTTTTCTTTCGACGGACACTCACTACGGCACCTTTTTCGCCGCGCAAAACCGCAGCGCAACGGAACTGATCGAACTGCCGCGCGGGGCGGGCGCGCCCGTCTTGCCGCGGGTGATGACGCCGCCGGAACGCGCGCAAAAGCAGGCCGAACTCGATAAGTTGCTTAAGGAAACGAACGAGCTGGCTGACGCCACCTTCAAGCCGGCGGTCGGTGCCACTCGCAATCCCCGCGGGCAGTTGCTCCTGCTGCTGCGCATTAATCAGGTCGGATTGCTGGAGTCGGAGCTGGGTTCGTTCGGCTCCGATGGAAAAATGCGCCCGCTGGCGATGGGGGTGATGGATCAGCCCGCGCTCTGCGAAGAAGCCCGGCGAACTTCCCGGCGGCAGACGCCCATCTACGAATCCAGCACGCCGGATCAGGCGATCGCCTCCCGGTTTCTGGAACGCGAGGGCCGCTTTGTGCGGCCACCCGAGTTTCAGGTCGTCAACGAGTCGCCGGTGTTTGAGCGCGGCGACGTGAATAAACCGGGCGAGAAGGTTCCGCGCGGCTTCCTGTCCGTGCTCACGCACGCGCCGGCGCCGAAAATTCCCGCCGCGAGCAGCGGCCGGCGCGAGCTGGCGGAATGGATGCTGGCCGAGAGCAATCCGCTCACGGCCCGCGTGATGGTGAACCGCGTCTGGCAATGGATGTTTGGACAGGGTCTAGTGACCTCTCCCGACAACTTCGGCACCACGGGCAGCAAGCCGAGCAATCAGGCGCTGCTCGACACGCTTGCCGTGAAGTTCCGCGACGGCGGCTGGTCTGTGAAAAAGCTCGTCCGCGAGATCGTGCTCAGCCGCGCCTACCAGCTCACCTCGACGTTCGACGAGACTAACTTCGCTGCCGATCCGGAGAACGCGCTCGTCTGGCGCATGAGCAAGCGCCGGCTCGATGCCGAGTCGATCCGGGATGCCATCCTCGCCGCGAGCGGTCAGCTCGATCTACGGCCGCCGATTGGCTCGCCGATCGCCGAGCACGGCAACGGTCCGATCGGGCAATTCAAGCAGTTCCCCGGGGCGGGGGTGCCGGAAGATGCGCTCGTGGAATCCGGCACCCGCGCCGCCGCGCGCTCCGTCTATCTCCCGATCGCCCGTGAGCTGCTGCCCGATGCGCTCGCCGTGTTCGACTTCGCCGAGCCAGGCTTCGTGAGCGGCAGCCGCGAGACGACCAACGTCCCTTCGCAAGCGCTCTACATGCTCAATTCGCCGTTCATCGCCAACGCCGCGCAGAAGCTCGCCGAGCGCGTGACGGCTACATATACCAGCATCGACCAGCGCGTGCAGTTTGCCTATTGGCTCGTTTTCTCGCGCGGCCCGAGCGAGGCGGAGCTACAGGCGGCGTCCAACTTCTTCGCGCAATTCCCCGGCGCGCCGGCGGGCGATGTCCGCAACGCCTCCACCGATGCGGCGACCGCCGCGTGGACTTCCTTTAGCCGCGTGCTCTTTGCGAGCGCCGAGTTCCGCTACGTCAAGTAACTGCCAGCCTTCTCTCCACTCGTTTACTGCCACATGACTACACCTATTTCTCCTGACCCCCGCTCGCCGTTTTTTTCCCGCCGCGAGATGCTGAAAACACTTTCGAGCGGGTTCGGTTACCTTGCCTTTGCGGGCCTCGCCTCGCGTGCCGCGGCCGCGGGAGCCACTGCCCGGCGGGACCCCTCGCGCCCAAGACGCCGCACTTCGCGCCGCGGGCGAAGCGCGTCATCTTCCTCTGCATGCGCGGCGGGCCGTCGCTCGTCGATACCTTCGATTACAAACCCAAGCTCACCGCCGACACGGGCGCGCCCGCGACACGTCCCGGCACCAAGCTGCTCGGCTCGAAATGGAAGTTTGCCCAGCACGGACAAAGCGGACTCTGGATTTCCGAGCTCTTCCCGAACGTCGCGAATCATGCCGACGAGCTCTGCCTGCTGCGCTCGATGCAGACCGACCTGCCCGCGCATCCGCAGGCCTTCCTGCAAATGCACACCGGCTCGTTTCAGTTCGTCCGGCCCTCGCTCGGCGCCTGGACGCTTTATGGCCTCGGCAGCGAAAACGAAAACCTCCCCGGCTTCGTCACGCTGACACCGCCTGCGGCGTCCGGCGGTGCACAGAACTATGGCTCTTCGTTTCTTCCCGAGATCTATCAAGGCACACGCATCGGTGCCGATAATCGACCGATCGCCGGTGCCGAAATTCGCAACCTCCACTCGCCGCTCCGCACGGAAGTTCAACGTGCCGAACTCGACCTGCTGCAGAATCTTAACCGGGAGACGCTGCGGCTCGACGGCTCCAATCCCGACGTCGAGGGCGTGATCGAGAGCTACGAGCTCGCCTTCCGAATGCAGAAGGAAATGCCGCGGGTGATGGACCTCTCCGGCGAGAGCGAGGCGACAAAAAGGCTGTATGGCATCGCCGACGCGCCCAGCGGCGATGGGCGTGGGCAAGGCGCAGGGGGCGGGAGCACCGATGACTTCGGGCGAAAATGTCTGCTGGCGCGGCGCCTGGTCGAGGCCGGCGTGCGCTATGTGGAAATTTCGCACGGAGATTGGGACCAGCACTTCAACCTCACCACAGCGCTCGGAGCGAACTGCCGCTCGGTCGATCAGCCGATCGCCGGGCTCCTCACCGACCTCAAGGAGCGCGGACTGCTCAAGGACACGCTGGTGATCTGGGGCGGCGAATTTGGCCGGACCCCGACGGTGGAGATGCCGACACCTGGCGCGAACGCCGGCAAAATCAACGGCCGCGACCACAACCACTACGGCTTCACCATGTGGCTGGCCGGCGGCGGC
>JBBSDS010000256.1:0-7876 GCA_038240495.1 Chthoniobacterales bacterium
GGATTCATCAACTACGGCAGTCCCATCCAAACGACGGCCACCAACCCGATCACGGGTGTGTCCACGACCAACGTCCTTACGCAGAACGTCATCAACCAGCCGATCTTTAGCACCCGCAAGGTCACGACCAGCGTGAGCGTGTTCGACGGGTCTACCGTTATCCTTGGCGGGCTGATTCGTGAGGACGTGCAGAAGGTGGAAGACAAGGTTCCATTCGTCGGTGACATTCCGATCATTGGCCGACTTTTCCGCTCCAGCGTGGACCAGCACCTCAAGCGTAATCTCGTGATCTTTGTCTCCACCAAGCTGGTCAATCCAGCCGGCGAAGCCGTCCGTGCGGAAGACGAAAAAGAAGAGGTCGTCGAGACAATCGCTCCGCCAGATCTTGGACGACCTCTGGAGTTGCCGCTCATGTCGAAATAGCCGGGTTCGTGCCGGCACTTGGCATCACCGGTGGCGTCGCTACGGGGAAATCAACATTTACCGCCGTCCTGCGACGCCATCTCCCGGCAGAGCTTTTTGACGCCGACCAATGTTCGCGCGATCTGCTCACCAACGACGCTGGCGTTCACGAAGCCGTGCGGCGGGCATTTGGCCCGGAAGCCTTTGACCGTGAAGGCCGTCCGGACCGTGCCTGGCTGCGCCAACTGGTCTTCGCCGATCCTTCCAAACGCCTTCAACTTGAGCATATCCTCCATCCGGCGATTCGCGACCAATGGGCCGCGCGCGCGAAGGACGCCGCCCAAACCAATCGTTGGTTTTTCGTCGATATTCCCCTCCTTTTTGAAACCCACGCCGAGACCCACCTGACTGCCGTAGTGGTCGTGGCATGCCCCACAGCCACACAACGCGCGCGCCTCATCGGACAACGCCATCTCTCTGCCGATATTGCCGACAAAATCATCGCCTCCCAACTCGATCTCGAGACGAAGATAAAGAAAGCCGACCACCTGATTTGGAATGATTCCACCGACTCCTGCCTCGACCGACAGGCCGACATCCTCGCCCGCTGGCTCCGGGCCCACCATCGCTGAACCCGAGGGTCGCCCCCCGATCGAGTCCCCCCGCAGTGCGGAAGCCGCGGCCCCGCTCGTCCCGGCGCAACTGTGGATCGACGAACTCCACGAAGAAACCCTGGGGCAGCTTCTTGACCGCGCTGGCGCTCTCCGCCTCCGGTTAAATGCCGACAAGACGAGACACCACCTCGTCTTTGAAATCTTAAAGGGCTACTCTTCCCGCGGGACCGAACTCTTCGCCGACGGCGTCGTCGAAATGTCGCCGCAGGGAAGCGGTTTCTTGCGCTGGCCGCGCTACAGTTTTCGTTCGTTGCCGCAGGACGTTTATGTGCCGCTCCAGGTCGAACGGCAGCATTTCCTCCGCAATGGCAATCGTCTGACCGCACGGATCCGCGCTCCCCGCGATCGTGAGAAATTCATGACCATCGACCGCGTGCTGAGCATCGAAGGCATTCCGGTGGAATCATGGAAAGAAACGAAGGATTTCGACCATCTCACTGCGCTCCATCCGACGGAGCGCATCGTTCTCGAAAACCCGCAAACCAAATCGATTCTGGCTCGCGCCGTCGATCTCGTGTCCCCACTCGGGCGCGGCCAGCGCGGTCTCATCGTCGCTCCGCCGCGCACGGGAAAAACCGTGCTGCTCAAAGACATCGCGCTCTCCATCCTCGCCAATTCGCCCGAGACGCATCTCATTCTCCTCCTCGTCGATGAACGCCCCGAGGAAGTCACGGATTTCAAGCGCTCGGTAAACTGCGAAATCTACAGTTCGACTTTCGACGAGAATCCGATGCGCCACACGCAAGTCGCCGAAATCGTCAGTGACCGCGCCAAGCGCCTTGTGGAGATCCATAAACACGTCGTCATCCTTCTCGACTCCATCACACGCCTCTCCCGCGGCTATAACAATCTTCAGGGGAAAGGCCGCACGATGTCCGGGGGCGTGGACTCGAAGGCACTGACCAAGCCCAAGAAGTTTTTTGGCGCCGCGCGCAACACCGAGGAGGGTGGCAGTCTTACCATTCTCGCCACCGCGCTGGTCGAGACGAACAGCCGCATGGACGATTTGATTTTTGAGGAATTCAAAGGCACCGGAAACATGGAACTGCACCTCGACCGCGGGCTGGCCGACAAACGCGTCTTTCCTGCCGTCAATATCCTCGCCTCCGCCACCCGGCGCGACGAATTGCTTTACCACCCGCAGGAGTTTGAGCGCATCTGCATCCTCCGCCGCCAACTCGCCGCCCTGCCGCCGATGGAAGCGACCGAGGTGCTCATCCACGCGCTCAAAGCGACCAAATCGAATGCGGAACTACTGCTCTCCGGGCTGCGCGGCTGATGCAACCAATCATCGACACCGCCGACGCCCTGGCTGCCGCGCTCCCGCACTTCGCGCCGCACAGCCGCATCCCCATCGACACGGAGGCGGACAGCCTGCATTGCTATTTTGAAAAGCTCTGCCTCATCCAGATCAGCGTCCCCGGTCACGATCTATTGATTGATCCGCTGGCCGGTTTTCCGCTCGAACCGCTCTTTCAAAGTCTCGCCGGCAAAGAACTTGTCATCCATGGAGCGGATTACGATTTGCGGCTCCTGCGCCGCGTCGGTTTCGCGGGTCCGACGCTCGTCTTCGACACGATGATCGCGGCGCGACTCTGCGGCATTACGGAATTCAGCCTCGCGGCCTTGATCAACAAATACTTCGGCGTGCAGCTCGCCAAAGCCTCGCAGAAAGCCAACTGGGCGCGCCGTCCGCTTCCGCCTCAAATGGCGGATTACGCGGTCAAGGACACGCACTATCTGCTCGAAATCGCCAGCATTCTCGAAAGCGATCTCGTGCAACTCGGGCGCACCGAATGGTTTCGGCAATGTTGTGAGAAGGCGATCGTCGCCTCGACGATCACCAAGGAGCGCGACCCCGATCAGGCGTGGCGAATGACCGGCAGTTCCGAACTGCGCGGCCGGGCCTCGGCCATCCTCCGCGCGCTTTGGCAATGGCGTGAAACCGAGGCGCAGGCCGTGGATCGCCCGACGTTCCATATCATCCACAGCGAACAATTGATCGAAGCGGCGGCCCGTCTGGATCGCGGACAGGACGTCGAATTTTCGCATTTCACTGGTCCGAGACGCCGCCGATTTTTCGAGGCGGCAGAGCAGGCCATGGCGCTGCCGGAAGACGCCTGGCCGCAAATCATCCGCAAACCCCGGCTGCGTCCGACACGCGAAGAGGAAGCCCGCTTTCGGGAATTCAAGACCAGGCGTGATGCCGCGGCAACCGCGCTCAAGCTTGATCCCGCGCTGATCGCTCCGAAATCCATGCTCGAAGGCCTCGCTGCCAACCCCGTCGAAACCGCGGCCCGGATGATGCCGTGGCAACGGGCCACGCTCGGCGTCTGACGCCCGCAACCCCCGCAGCCTACTCCGGCAGCGGTGCCGTCACAGCAGGCGCGACCGATGGTGCCGGCGCAACCGTCCGCGATTTCTTCTTTTGCGTTTTGGTCTCTCGATATTCCACGTCCACGGTCTTCGGCGTGTCCTTCCATGTGCCCTCTTGCAAGGAGCGCGTGTACGGTCCGTTTGCTTTCACGGGGGAATAAACGCTGCGCCGGTTTTCGACCGTGTTGCAAGCGGCCAGGCTGCATGCCAGGAAGAGGACGAGAGGGAGGAAAAATTTCACGGCGGGCATGGGAACAGAATCGCCCCACGGTGTCAACCGGACCGGCAGCGAAGAGATCTAATCGTCAGCGCCAGAGCCGAGGCGTTCCCAACGCCAGACTTAGCCGAAACGATGCGGTCGAACGCCGCAGGGGATAGATCAAACGCAGAGACGCAGAGGAACAGAGGGTCGAACGATGAAGCGCATGGCTCTCACCAAATGGTGCATAAGTCTTCGTCACGCCTTTCTCCTCCGCAGACTTTGCGTCTCTGCGTCTCTGCGTTTTTAAAGAATCCGTGAACTGCATCGTTCCGGCTTGGGGAGTGTGTAGCGAAAGTCCGCGCGCCCGGTGGCCAAAGGCCACCCTTCTAAGCAGTCATCCTGAGCTTGCCGAAGAACCTCCGAGGCGGCGGCGTACGGGACAAATGGCGGCTGGTCCTTGGGCGAGCTTTTTGTGGGTGGAGGTGGTGCGGAGCTTGAGCAGTCAGGCGGCTCCGCGCCCTCGGCCCGCAATAGATGGAGGTCCTTCGGCAAGCTCAGGATGACAGGGTGGGAAGGGCAGCCTGGGGCAGCGATGCCGGGCGCCTCGTGAGTCAACCCCCTCACGCACTGGCCGCGGGCAGATCGTGCAGAACGGCCGTGGGATTCAGTTCGCCGAAATACTTCGTCGTCCACGCATTCGGAAAAAGCACTCCGGGTTGGCCCGCGCTGTCGTGCGCAATTCGGCAGCCCGTCGGCAGCTTGATCGTCTTCACGTCCACGTCCGGCGGCAGCCACTTGAACGCCTCCCACGAGGCGTTTTCCAGCGTCGATGGCGCACCGTATTCACTTTCGAGCCGGTATTGCACGACCTCGAATTGCAGCGGTCCGACCGCCGCAAGCAGCGGAATTTTTTGAAATGAATCGCGCAGATCGAAGACCTGAACGACGCCCTCCTGCAAGAGCTGCTCCACCCCCTGCCGAAACTGTTTGAACTTGCCCGGATTCGGATTGTGCAAAAACGCAAAACACTCCGGCGCAAAGCGCGGGATCTCCCGGTAGGCGATGGACGCGTCTTCCGTCAAGGTGTCGCCGATGCCGAATTCCGCGTGGCCGACGAGCCCGATCACATCTCCCGCGTACGCCTCGTCCACGGTCTCGCGCTCCTGCGCAAAAAGTTTGTGCGCGCTCGAAAGGCGGACGCGCTTGCCGGTGCGGCCATGCGTGACCGTCATGTCGCGCGTGAACTTGCCCGAGCAGATGCGCAGGAAGGCGATGCGGTCGCGATGCCTCGGATCCATGTTCGCTTGAATCTTGAAGACGAAGCCCGAGAAGGCGGGCGCATCGGTGGCAATTTCTATTTCTCCAGAGTGCCGCGGCTGCGGCGGGAGCGAGCGGGCGAGAAATGCGTCGAGCAAAAGCTGGACGCCAAAGTTATTCATCGCCGAACCGAAGAAGACTGGCGTCTGTTCGCCGTGCCGGACTTTTTCCCGACAGTACTCGACGCCCGCGATATCGAGCATCTCGAGTTCCTCGATCGCTTTGTGAAAATCGGAATCGTCGAGGCGCTCGCGAACGAACGGTTCGCCCAGCGAGCCCACCTGCACCGGCGCACGGTATGCCCCCGCGGGCGTCCGCTCGAAGAGATGCACCTCTTTCGACTGCCGATCGTACACGCCGCGAAAGCTGGGACCATTTCCGAGCGGCCAGTTCACGGGGAACGCGCCGATCTTCAAAACGCTTTCCAGTTCATCGAGAAGTGCGAGCGGATCACGCGTCGGACGGTCGCACTTATTCATGAACGTAAAGATCGGCACCCCGCGACGCTTGCAGACCTCGAAGAGCTTCCTCGTCTGCGCCTCGATCCCCTTGCCCGCGTCGATGACCATGACCACAGCATCCACAGCCGTCAGCACGCGATAGGTGTCCTCGGAAAAATCCTTGTGGCCAGGCGTGTCGAGCAGATTGATCCGGTAGCCATCGTAGTCGAATTGAAGCACGGTCGAGCTGACCGAGATGCCGCGTTTGCGCTCCAGTTCCATCCAATCCGAAGTCGCCGCTCGGGCGTTCTTGCGCGACGTCACCGAGCCCGCGAGCTGCACTGCGCCCCCATAGAGCAGCAGCTTCTCGGTCAAGGTCGTCTTGCCCGCATCGGGGTGCGAGATGATGGCGAAAGTCCGCCGGCGTTGGATTTCTTCGAGCATGAAAAAGGGGCGGGAGTTTCCCGTAAATCTCTCCGGTGCGCAAGCGGTTGCCGAGCACAGGCATCGTATGTGCTTTCTCATTTCCCAGACTTTCGTCTGCACACCCAACCATGCCTCTCCTCCGCATCAAACTTCCCGGCCAATTTGATGCCACGCATGACTTGACGGGCGGGGTCGTTTCCATCGGCCGGCTTCCGGACAATACAATCCAGATCGACGATGACAGCGTTTCTCCGTATCACGCCGAGCTCGTCTGCGTCGAAGGTCACTACCGACTGCTCGATCTTGCCTCCACAAATCTCTGCTTCGTGGATGGCGTGCCCACCCAAACCTGCGACTTGTTTGACCCCTGCACGATCGCGTTTGGAACCGTGGAGTGTGACTTCGATCCGATGGATACTTTCATCGAGCCGATGGTCTCCAGCAGGCAGTTGGAAAGGGATCTCGCGCGCTTCCGCGCCGAGAATACAAAACTCCACTTCGACCTTTTCGAGTTGCAGCGGCAGATCGATATCTTGAGCAAGGCGCCGCTCCTCATAGCACGAACGGAGACGACGCCCACCGTCGCCGATGATGCCTTGCAAGCCATCACCCAGGAGCGCGATGAACTGTGCCGTCAGAACGCGGCTCTACATGAGAAACTGCAAACCTCGCGGGAGGTTTGCAGGGACGACGACGAGACGCCGCAAGCATTTCTCGTCTCGCCCCACACTGCCGGCGAACCGTTGAGCGCCGTCGAGACCACTGCCCTTCCGTCCTCGAACTCCGGTCATTTCGATATGATCGCCGAGGCTCTCAAGCCTGTGCGCCGCACGCTCGACCGTCTCACCAGAGACACCGCCAAAACCGCCCTCGCCCAACTTGCGGCGGCGGCGAGCCGGTTGAGTGAGACGACCGCTCCTCTCAAAACTCACCCCATCAACCGACTCGGACAAGCCATCGACGGACTGGCTCGGGATTTTGCAGAGCGACCGCAACCGCCCACCGCTGCTCAGGTGTGGTCACTCGCGCAAGCGGCCGAACTCATCACGCGCCTGCTCGATCCCACGCATCTTCAGAAGCTTAGTTCGCTCTCCTCACCGCGAGTATTGGTGGTGGACGATGATCTCGATTTGCTCGACGCCGTCGCTACATCTCTCAATCTCGCGCAACTCCCGGCGACCCCTTGCGCCGACAGCCGGGAAGCCATCGCACTCGTGGAGAAAAACGAGTTCGATTTGCTCATTCTCGACGTGCGCATGCCCGGTCTGGACGGCCCCACGCTTTGCGCGCGAATCCGCGAATTTCCCCGTTTCTGGAAGACGCCGATTCTTTTTCTAACCGCCGCCAATACGCTCGACGATCGCGCCCAGACGAGCCTGAGCGGCGGCAATGATTTCTTGCCGAAGCCATTTAACGCCGCGGAGTTGATCGTCAAAGCCGAGACCTGGCTTTGGAAAAGCCGGCTCACTCAGCCGCGGTCTGAGGAGCAAGCGTCCTCAGCGCTCTGCGGCTGAAGACCCATCCACTTCTATCCGTCTCGGCATGCCGGCTTGCGCTCCGGGGCGCGTGACGGCGATGGCCGCCGCACGGATGGCCAGCTCGGTGGCCAGGCCGAGTTCGAAGTGCCGGGCGATTCCCATCGCGAGCCACGCCGTGAAGCAATCGCCCGCGCCCACGGTATCGACCGGCTTCACTCGCGGTGCGCGCAGCCAATGTTCACCACTCGCGTCGCAGACCAGCGCCCCACGCGCTCCGAGCGTGATGACCACATTGCCACATCCGCTCCGACGCAACGCGCGCGCCGCCGCCGTGGGCTCGCGCAACCCGGTCAGCGCGTACGCTTCGGATTCATTCGGCGTCAGCGTATGGACGCGGCGGAGCAGACGCGCCGGGAGTTTGCGTGCCGGTGCTGGATTCAAAAGAAACGGCACGCCGCATTTTGCGGCGAGGGCAGCCGCGGCTTCGACCGCCGGCAAAGGCACTTCGAGCTGGCACAGCACGGCGTCGCATCGCGCGATGGCCGCCGACGCGGCGCAGAC
>JBBSDS010000257.1:0-7873 GCA_038240495.1 Chthoniobacterales bacterium
CGGGCGCTTCGCCGCGTGCGGGCGGGCGAACCAGATTTTCCTCTACGATCTCGCGACGCGGCAGCTCGTCACGCGCATTGCGGATTCAGGTGGCGTGGCCCACCGCGGGCTGGTGCAGTCGCTCGCCTTCAGCCCCGATGGCACGCGCCTGGCGAGCGGAAGTTTCCGCGAGGTGAAAATCTGGCGGGTGGAAAAAGGTCAGCCCGCAGTCACCGACGCCAAGGCTACACCCGCGCTACCAGTGAGCGACGAACTGCTCAAAAAAGTCGCCGAGACGGGCAAGGTGACCGTGCTCGGTTACGCGATGTCGCCCGATGGCAAACAACTCGCCACCGGCTGCGCCGACGGCGCGGTACGTGTCTGGGATACTGCGACAGCGAAGCTGATCAGCGAACTCCGCGGCAACGTGGCGACGAGCCGGCAGATGGCGGCGCTGGAGTGGACGATTGCGGCGCAAGGTCTGGAGCAGTCGTTTCAAAAAGGGGAAGTGACCCGGATCGAAGCGCAGAACAAGTCGCTCGATGAACTGCTCAAGAAAGCGAACGAAACCATCGTCGCGATGAAGAAGGCGCTGCCGGAAAAAGAGAAAGCCGTGAAGCCCGCACAGGAAGCCAAGGCTGCCGCGGAGAAGGCTCTCGAGGAAGTAGCGGCGCTGATCGCGAAAGCGCCCGACGACAAGCCAGACGCCGCGCTGGAAAAGCAGCAGAAGGACGCGCACGACAAACGTGCCAGAGTCACGATGGCGGAGACTTCCGCCGTCGCCGCCTTTGCCGCCGTCGAAAACAACATCAAGGACGCGGAAACCGACGTGCAGCGCATCACCGAAGCGAAGGCGAAGAACACTGCTGATTTGAGTGCGGCGAATGCGGCAATCGAAGCTGTGAAGAAGCTGGAGGACAAAGCCACGACCGATCTCGCTGCCGCGAAGCAGGCGCTCACCCAAAGCACCACTAAAGCCCTGGCCGTCGCCTTCTCGGCGGATGCGCAGAAGGTCGCGGCGCTGCTGAGCGATGGCGCGCTCAACGTCTGGGCTGTCGCGTCCGGTATCCCGATTGAAGAGGTCGGCGGCGCGGGCGCGGCCACAACGACTTTGACCGCCAGCGCCGGTGGCACCTTCACCGCGTCGAAGGCCGTCACCTTGACCACGGGCGCCACGCCGCGCTGGGTGCTCGAGCGCGTGCTCGGTGGCGAGAAGGATTCTCCCTTCGCCGATCGCGTGAATGCTGTGCGCTTCAGCCCCGATGGCAAGACGCTCGCTGTAGGCGGTGGCGAACCTTCGCGGTCCGGCGACATCAGTCTCTTCGATGTCGCGAGCGGCAAGCTCGTGAAGTCGTGGCCTGAACGCCACAGCGACGCCGTGCTCAGTCTCGATTTTTCTCCCGATGGGAAACTCCTCGCCTCCGGCGGCTCGGACAAAATTGCGCGCGTCACCGACATCGCGAGCGGCCAGCAGGTGAACCTTTTTGAAGGCCACACGCACCACGTGATGGGCGTGGCCTTCCGCGCGGATGGTCGCGTCCTCGCGACGGCGGGCGGCGATGGCGTCTTGCTCGTTTGGGACATGATCATTGGCGAGCGGAAGAAGAAGATCGAAGGCTGGAGCAAGGAAGTGACCTCGCTGCAATTCGTCGGCGCCACCCAGCAGATCGTGACCTCCGCGGGCGACAATCTCATCCGCATCGTCAATGACGACGGCACCGCCGTCCGCGTCATGGACAAGCTGCCCGACTTCATGCAATCCGCCGCCAGCACCGCCAACGCCAGCGTGGTCATCGGCGGCGGCGAAGACAGCCAACTGCGCGTCTGGGACGGCACGAATGGCAAGGAACTCGCCGTCTTCGGGGCCAAGTAAACTTCACGAAACCGATCACCTACTTTCAAAGACCCCCACCCTCCACACGCCATGTCCTCACCTTTCGAATCCTCCATCGAACCTTGTTCCGGTCCTTTGAGCCGGCGTGGTTTCATGCGCATCGGGCTCACCGGATTTGCCGCGCTGAGCTGGCCGGGGCTGCTCCGGCTGCGGGCGGAGAACGCGCTCAAGCCGCCGAGCGCGCGGACTGCGGTCATCATGGTTTGGTTGCCGGGCGGGCTGTCGCACGTGGACTCGTATGACCCGAAGCCGGACATCGGCAGCGAGTATCGCGGGCCGTTCAAGACGATCGCCACCAAGATTCCCGGAACGCGCATCACGGAGTTGCTGCCGATGCATGCGAAGATCGCGGACAAGTTCACCCTCCTGCGCTCGATGAATCAGAAAGCCGGTGGCCATCCTGCGGGAACGATGCAGATGTTTTCCGGCGATTCCGATGAGCGCGACAAACCCAAGCCGAAGCTGCCGGACTGGATGTCGGTGGCCCACTACCTCCGCTCGAAAGGCGCGAAACGGACGAACCCATTACCGAACTATGTCGGCGTGAATCCAGCTTCGCCCGAATACAGCAGCCCGGCCTATTTGGGCGATGCGTATTCGCCCTTCGCGGTGACGGACGATCCCAACCGGCCCAATTTTGAAGTCCCAAACATTGGCCTTGCCGATCCGGCGGAGGCGCGGCGCTTGAGCGATCGCGTAGCCTTGCGGCAGAGCCTCGACACGCTGGAGCGCGGTTTTGACAAAGCGGGTGAACTAGGCGCGCTGGACCAATTCGAGGAGCAGGCGATGACCTTGCTCACCAATCCCAAGACGCGCGATGCCTTCGACCTCAGCAAGGAAGACCCGGCCACGCGCGATCGCTACGGGCGCAATCGCTGGGGTCAGCAACTCCTGCTCGCGCGCCGGCTCGTCGAGTCCGGCGTGGAGATCCTCACCAGCAGTCTGAGCGGACCGCTCTGCGGTCGCGTGGGAAACTGGGACGACCACGCGGTGAATCAGCACCAGTTCGACGCGCTGCGCTTCCGCATGCCGAACTACGACCGCGCCGTCACCGCGCTGATCGAGGACATCTACGCCCGCGGATTGGACAAGCGCGTGCTCGTCGTCGTCACCGGAGAGTTCGGCCGTTCGCCGAAGATCAGCTTCGATCGCAGCACCGGCGCCGGCGACGCCAGCGCTCCTGCCGGCACGGTGCAGCCCGGACGCGATCATTGGCCGCGCGCGTTTTCCAATATCTGGGCCGGCGGCGGCATCCAGACCGGCGGCCTCATCGGCGCGACCGACAAACGCGGCGAAGACGTCATCGAGCGCGCCTGCGGCCCCGGCGATTTCCTTTCGACGATCTATCACCACCTCGGCATCGACGCCGCGAAGATCACGATCAACGACTTCAACGGCAGACCCACAGCGCTCGTGAACGACGGCAGGCGCATCCCGGAACTGACGGGGCGCACCGCGTAACGTAATCCCCCCAGTGAACACATTCCCACGCCGCCTCGTTCTGTGCGTCTCGTTCGCCGCACTCGCCAAATGAATGTGCGCCTCAACACTCCCCACTCCATGAAACCCATCAACCTCTTCGCCCTCGCCCTGTCCCTGCTCAATTCCCAACTTCACGCCGGGGATCTGCCGAACGTGGCGCCCACGGCGGACGTTCACGCGGCGCTGATCGACGGGGAAGGTCCCGGCTGGCGTGCGCTCGGTCCGGATGACTTCGCGAGCGTGAACAGCGCCGCGGACACGTGGACGTGGAAGGATGGCGTGCTGCACTGCACCGGCCAGCCCGTGAGCGTGCTGCGGACCGCGAAGCAGTTCACCAATGTCGAAGTGATCGTCGAATGGATGCACGAGAAGTCCGCGGGGAATTCCGGCGTCTTCATGTGGGTCACGCCCGAATCCGTCGAGAATCTGACCGCGGCGGGCAAGCCCGGGCTACCGCGGGGCATCGAAGTGCAGATTCTCGATCATGGCTACACGGACCTGATCAAGTCGCGCGGCGGCAAGACGGATTGGTTCGGCACGAATGGCGATGTCTTCCCCGTGGGTGTGAAGATGACGCCCTTCCCGCCGCTCTCGCCCGACGGCAGCCGCAGCTTCCCGCGCACGCACCTGTCCCGCGGGTACGGCAACTGGAACCACTACTATATTCGCGCGATCAACGGTGAGGTGCGCCTGTGGGTGAACGGGGAGGAAGTCTCCGGCGGCACTGGTTGCCAGCCCGCGAATGGTTACATCTGCCTCGAGTCGGAAGGCTCGCCGATCCAGTTCCGCAAGTTGCGCGTCCGCGAGTTGCCTTGATCCGCCATGCCGATACGCTCCCTCACTACTCTTCTCGCTCCCCTGCTGCTGACGCCACTGTTGACCCTGGCCGGCCAGATCGAAGCCGGCGTCGCCCGGGTGGAGATCACCGATCGCGCCGCCGGGCCGGTCAACGATCCTTCGTATGTGAAAGTGCTGGCGCTCAAGAATGGCAGCAGTGTCGCGGTAATCGTGACGGTCGATGTCGTGGCGATCGGCGAGATCGGCCGAATCGGGAATAGCTATCTCGCGAGCGTGCGGACGCACCTGCAGCAGGAGCTGGGGATTCCGCCCGCCAGTGTCTTGATCAACGCCAGCCATTGTCATAGCGTGGTACGCCCGGACACGGAGGCGCTGACGGTTCAGGCCGTGAAGGAGGCGTGGAAATCGATGGTGCCGGTGAAGGTTGGTGCGGGCACGGGGCGAGAGGACCGGATCAGCGAGAATCGGCGGCTGAAAATGAAGGATGGCAGCGAGGTGGACATGCGCCGCGCTTACTCGATGCCGCGCGATGAGGATGTGGCGGGCGTCGGGCCGATCGATCCGCAGATCGGGCTGCTGCGGCTGGATCGCGAAGACGGTCGGCCGCTGGCGGTGCTCTATAATTTCGCGTGTCATCCGATCATGAACCCGCCGAGCAAAGGCAACTCGGCGGATTATCCCGGCTTTGCCTCGAAGGTGATCGAAGAGAACCTGGGCGCCGGGGCGGTCGCGTTCTTCGTGCAAGGCTGCGCCGGCGACATCAATCCGGTGCGCTACAAGGAGGTGAGTCATCCAGCGGATACGGAACCGCTGGGAAATCTGCTCGGCCTGAGCGTGCTGCGCGCGGTGAGGAAGATCGAAACCAGGGCCGGCGGCGAATTGAAGATCAGCAACGAAGTCATCGCCGTACCACGCGGCACCGATCTGGAACGGCGCATCGCGGCCATCCAGGCGGAGCGGACAAAGCTGCTGGGATCGCTGAAGCCCAGCAACATCAACTTCAAGACCTTCCTGCCGCTGCTCCTGCAGCAGAAGCTCTCGCCGGATTTCCCTTCGCACTACGCGCAGAGCTACCTGCACGACCAGGCTCTCGACCGGAAGGCGCTGTCGCAACTCGACACCGACAATCGCGCCAGTGTCGAAGCTTACCTGCAAAACCTCCAGATCATGGAGCAGCTCACCCGGTTGAATACGAACCTCGCCTTGCTCAAGAAGCACCTCGCGCAAAACCAGGCCGCCGGAAAACCCACGCTCGAAGTCGAAGTGGTCGGCGTGCGCATCGGTGACTTCAAGCTGGTGACCTTTCCCGGCGAGCTAACCGTGCAAGTCGGCCTCAACATCAAGAAAGCGGCGAAGGACCCGCATGCTTTTGTCGCCGGTTACACGAACGGCTACATCTACTACACACCCACCGAGGAGCAGCGAAACAACACCGGATACGCGCAGGAGGATTGCGACTCCCTCGTGGCTCCGGAGTGGCAGAAAATTTTCGAAGTGAAGGCGCTGGAGGTTTTGAAGAAGCTCTAAAAGGGCCGATGTTCCCCTCCTCATTCGATCCATGAAAGCGCTCATCCTCACCGGCCTCATGCTCGCTCCGCTCGATGCTCTTAGTTCCAGTAATCTTCGGTAAGCGGCAGCAGGCAGACACAACACTCAAAAGACGTCCCCGTGAAACCTCTCGCATCCCTCTTTCTCTCGCTGGCCTGTTTCGCAGATGCCTTGCACGCTGAAGTCATCGCGGGCCGCTATGACATCGCGGCGGTTCGGGATGCTTCCACGCTGGAAACGCGCGTGATCGAAGAGTGGCATCCGTGGGCGAAGGAAGCGGGCATCCGACAGAAGCTCATCGAGATCACGGTGGTCGAATGGTGGCCGGGGCAGAAGGTGCGGCTGCCGGTGACGTTGCTCGCGCCAGCGGCGGGCGGGCCGTGTCGGAATGTGATCGTTGGCAATGCGGGCGTGGATTTGAAAGCGTCGTCTCCAGCGGGTGCGATGTTGCGCTTGCTGAAAGAGAAAGGCGTCGGCCTCGCGCTCATTGGCATGACGACGATCGACGCGATGGAGCCGGTCGGAAAACTCGACGTCGGGATGAAGGAGTATTTTCTGAAGAGCAAGGACGCGCGCTACACGCCGGCATGGATCTGGGGTCTGAGCGACATGCGCGCGCTGACGGCGGCGATGGCGGAGAAAAATGTGTTTCAACCGGTGAAGGTGATCGCCACTGGCGGCTCGAAGCGCGGCGTGGCCACGGCGGCAGCGGGCATCGCGGATGATCGTTTCACCGCGATCATGCCCGTGGTTGCGCCAATCATCGATCCTCCGGGCGGCCCCTACGTCGAGGGCATGAAGCCTGTGGAAATCACGCGCGCGAACGAGCAATTCCTCGCGGATTTGAGCGCGGGAAAAATCACCAACGCTCCGGCGACCGCGGTCGAGGCGCTCGTCTCGCGCGACAAAATCCGCGCAGCCGAACGGATCACGGTGGAAGAAGCGCGCGGTGCCGGATGGAGCGACGACGAGATGAAAGCCGCGAGCACGCTTGCGTGGGAAGTGTGTCGCACGACGAACTACCTGCCCGCGCTGCAGAAGCGCGGTCTGGAAATTTTCTACAACGAAGGCTCGAACGACAACGTGAGCCCCGGTTTGCGGGAACTCGGCCGACGCTTCCCCAATCTCCCGATCTACGTCGTGCCTGGCGGACAACACGGCGGCGCGAAGACGGCCGGCTTTATGAAACAGGTCGGCTCGCTGCCCGAAGTGGACGAAAATCTCTATGCGTTCGCGCAGCATCATTTCTTCGGCACGCGACCCATGGTGGCTCCGCCAAAAGTGGCGGCGCAATGGGTCACGACTCAGATCGCCAGCACGACGTATCATCTCCTCGTCACGGTCACTTTTCCCGACAAAGCCGAACCACAGAAAAACGAGCTATGGTGGTCGGCGAATCGTCATCCCGATTACACCTTCGCCATGGAATACGATACTTGGGAATCTGCGCCGCTGCACAAGACGGGTCCGGCGACCTTCACCGGTGAAGTGAGCCTGCCGAACAAACCCGACACGCTCGATTTCATCACGGTTCATCAACACACCGCAAACGGTTCGACGTTGACGCTCTCCAGCCCGATGTTGCGTCCCGCACTCCAATGATTTCGTGCTTTCGTCCCGCTTCATGGATCAGCCTGTTCGCTAGCGCGGCCGGCAGCGCGCTCGTCGCGGCGCCGCCATCCGCAGAGCAGGCGGACTTTTTTGAAAAGCAGGTCCGTCCAGTGCTCGTGGAGCGCTGCTACGAATGCCACAGCGCAGAGAAAAAAACGAAAGGTGGGCTCGCGCTCGATACTCGCGGATCCACGCTCAAGGGTGGCGATACTGGTCCGGCGCTGGTTGCGGGTGATCCCGAGAAGAGCCTGCTGATCGAAGCAGTAAGATACGGAAACCACGACCTGCAGATGCCGCCGAAAAAACGGCTGGCCGACGGCGAGATCAAGGTCTTGGAAGAATGGGTGAAGATGGGCGCGCCCGATCCGCGAGAGACGGCGCCTGTCGCGAAGCGTGGCCGGACGATCGACATCAACGAGGGCCGCAAGTTCTGGAGCTTCACGCCGCTCGCCCGCGTGGAGCCACCGAACGTCCCGCCGCTCGCTTCACCGATCGATGGATTCATTGAGGTGAGGCTGACCGAGAAAGGACTGAAGTCCGTGTCCCCAGCAGACCAACGCA
>JBBSDS010000258.1:0-7834 GCA_038240495.1 Chthoniobacterales bacterium
CGCGCTCATCGACACGCTGCTGAACTTCGCGCCGATCGAGGAACTCGCCGCCACGTCCCAAACGCCGGGGCTCGATCCGGTGCTGCGTTTGCAGCTCACCGAGCCGATTGCCCAACGGTTGCTGGCGAAGGAACAATTCGACGAAGCCAAAAAATTCGTGACGCCAGCCCAATGGGGTCTTGTCGCGGAACCGATCGAAAAGCTCACGCAGGCGGCCAAAGCCGCGAAGGAGCCGGCTGCACGCGCCGCCGCCTGCCTCAAGCTCGCCGATGCGTGGGCGGCCGCCCGCGGCAAGCTGCTGACCTACCCGCTCGATACCAACGAGACGCGGCGCAATGTCTTCATCGACTACTCCGCCGAGGCGGACGTGCGGCGAGCGGACAGCGCCCCCTTCATCGGCGCGAGCGGCAATTTCAAACTCGATCTCGAAAATCGCGATGAACTGCGGCACGCCTTCAACTGGTGGATCGAAGCGTCCGATGCCCAACCCGGCACTCCGCTCACCGCGCAAGCCCTGTGGCGCGCACTCAAAGCCATGCCGCAGATTGCGGATGTCTCGCCCTTCACCTTCGAGCGCGCCGTGGCGCGCAAATGGACAGAAACGGCGCGCAAGCTTTCCGACAGATTGCGGACGGAAGTTGCGGATTCCGTCGAAGCGAAACGCTACGCGGTGGCCTGGGATTTTACCGCGCCCAAGAAGAAGGATCCGCAGGACGAATCCTACACGGGACATCGCGACGTGGCGGGGGTGGGGATTCCGGCCATGGCTGCATTCGGGCTGGAGGAACAATACTCCAATGGCGGTTCCGGATCGGCCGCGATCATCGCGCAGGTGAGCAGTTTCGAGCGCGATGCGGGGGCGGTGGATGCGGTGCGGCTGAAAGCCAGAGCGGACACACTTCGGGACCGCGTTCGCCGGGAGTTTTCCGGCCTCTACGATGCACGATGGGTAAATTACATCGACGACCTCGCGCTCTTTTTTTCCGAACCCGATCCGGGCCCGGCCGTTCGGCTCCGCTACGTCCAACTGCGCTCACAATTCCTCAACAAGTCCGCGATCGGTGGCAACAGTTTCATGGAGGATGGCAATCCCAGCCCGGACGAGATTCTGCGGAAGGAGATCAAAGAAACGCTGGCCGATCCCAAGGTGAAGCCAGTTACGGACTATTTCGATTTCCTCGATCTGGCTGTGATCTCGAACCACTTTGTCTTTGTCGAAATCGAACCGAAGCAGAAGAAAGGCGAAACGAACGATAAGGACGGTGAAGACACCTACCGCACCCGCGATTATCCGCAGCTCGCGAAGGCGGTGCAGGCCTTTCTCGAAAAATATCCGCAGAGCAAAAAGCGCGAGGCCGCGTTGCTCCTGCACGCCCGCGCCGTCTATCGCAATTCGGAGGAGATCACGCTGCGAAAGTTTATCACATGGCCGCAGGCGGCGCGGTGGGAAGGCGGCTACGAATCGAGGCACACACAACGCGAGCCGTTCGACGCGAAGCGCGTGATGGCGACTTTCGATGCCTATGATCAAGCCTTTCCCCTCGGGCGTTACGCGGCGGACATTCGCAATTACCGCGCCGCGGTGGCGCTGCGCTTGCGCGATTGGAAAACCGCGCTCGAACTCACGATTGCCCAGCTCGATGACAAGGATTGCTCCGGTCTGCATGGCGATGCTGCCCGCCGGCTCGACGAACTCTTCACGCAACTCACCGACGAACGCTACCGGGCGGATCTACTGCCGGTGATCAAGGCCAGCAAACGCGGTCGCGAGCTGCTCGAAAAATATGTGGCGGTCGAGTCCGACACACATCCGCTGCGTTACATGAAGGTGTGGGTGCGCGAACAACTGGTGGCGAAATAATGGCGCTCTCCGCGCGTCATTCTGAGCGGAGTTCCGCGAGGGGCGAAGGTGGCGCGGAACGAAGTCGAAGAATCCCGTCGCTTTCGAGAGCGACCATTGTTGGTGATTCCACGGGATTCTTCGACTTCGCTTCGGTCGCCAAGCTCCCTGCGCTCCGCTCAGAATGACACCGGGTTTTAAGATTTTTTACGCGGCTCAAAGCATCTTCCGCACGAAGCGCGCGACCTCGGCGATGCCGGTCGCCGGCTGGTGCGCTTGTGGATTTGCGATGTCCTTCATTTGGAAAAGCGCGCTGTCTTTCCAAACCCATGCCTCCGGCTGATACGGCCCGACCCTGCGCGGATCGCTCCACGTGTGAATCGAAAGCAGGCGCGGGGTGAGCGCGGCGGCGATGTGCATCGGGCCGCTATCGACGCTGACCACGAAGGCCGCGCGGCGGAGGAGCCAGATGAGTTCGTGCAGGGTGGTGCGGTTGAGCAGATCGGTCGCGTTCGCGACATTGGTAGCCGGCGTTTCCGTGCGACCTGCAAGAACCACGCGATGCGGGGCGAGAGCGTGGCAGAATTCGCCGACTTCGGCAGTCGAAAGCGATTTGCCCGCGCCGCGGGAAAACGGATGCAGCACGACAAAAGGCTCGGTAGCATCGAAGGCCGTGGGCTGGGAACCCTGTGGCAGCGGCCACTCAAAGGCGTAGCTCTTTTCTCCGCAAAGCAGGTCGGTAGCGCCAATAGCAAGATCGGCCAAGATCACATAACGATCGACCGCGTGAGGGAGGCTGTGGACATCGGCGACGAGGTCGTAGAAAAACCCTGATCCTTCGCGAGCATCGGAGAGACCGAGAATTCTGCCATCGGGCGTGCGGCAGAGTTTGGCGATAAGGGCGCTGCGGAGCAATCCTTGGAAATCAAGAATTAGATCGGCTTTTTGGGCAGCCATCGTCTTTGCCCAGGCGGGAATTTTTGCCCAACCTGCAAATCCCCGAAATTCCTCGCGGGGGAAAATGACAACTTCATCGACGTAGGGATTCCCTGCGAGCAGCGGCGCCCACTCGGGATTGATGAGCCAGCGAACCCGCGCGCGGGGCCAAGCCCGCTTCACCATCGCGACGGCAGGAAGCGTGTGGACGACATCGCCGAGGGAGCTGGGCTTGATGATGAAAATTTCGGCGGGAGCGTTCATCGGACGCAGGCTGCGAGGTCGTCCGCAAGTCGCTTCCAAACATCCGCCGCCTCCGCCGTTGCCGAATAGTTAGAGGTCCTTCGACTCCGCTGCGCTGCGCTCAGGATGACGGCGGGGAGGGCGCGCATGCGCGCGCTATTTTCCCAGCGCGAGCCGATCCGCGAGCCGCTGAGGCAGGCCGGCCGCGACGATTTTATCCTGCGCCGTCCAGATGTCGTATTCGAGGCGGCGCAGTTGGACGAGGTGCTTGTCCGGACTGTAAATGACATACGAGGCGTGCCAGTCGCCGTCGCGCGGCTGACCGACGCTGCCGCAGTTGATGAAATACTTTTTGCCCTGCTCGATGCTCAATTTATCCAGGAGCTGACTTTTCACCGAACCGTCGCGGATGTAGGCGCGCGGGGCGTGGGTGTGACCGTAGAAGCAAAGCTGGGTGTGCTGGTAATTGAAGCTCGCGGCGGCGTCGAGCTGGTTGAAGACGTAGCCCCACTTGTGCGGCGTATCGAGGGTCGCGTGGACGATCGTGAAATCGCGCACCTGCCGCACCATTTTGAGATCGCGCAACCATTGCTTGTCATCTTCGGTCAATTGGTTGCGCGTCCAGTTGATAGCTTCCTCGGCGAGCGGATTGAATCCCTCGAGCTCCTTTGAAATGGAGGCTTGTTCGTCGTGGTTTCCTTTGACGACGGGGCATTCGAGTTTGCGGACGATCTCAAGACACTCGCGCGGATTGGCGTTGTAGCCGACCACATCGCCCAGGCAGACGTAGTGCGTCACCTCGTGCGCTTCGGCATCGGCGAGGACGGCCTTGAGCGCTTCGAGGTTGGCGTGGATGTCTCCGAAGATGGCGAATCGCATGTCAGGGGTGGGCGCGAGAAGTATCAACTTTTTGGTCCGCGGGAACATGCAAATTTTCCTGCAGAGTGCCGAGCCATTTCAGAAGCGTGGGCAGATGTTCAGCCTTGCCCCGTTTGTAGAGGGCGAGAAGTTTTTCGTAAGCCTCGCGGTCGTGGCCCTGGCATTGGGCGAGTTCGTAGGCGGCGAAGCGTTCGGCGTAGCCCGGCGCGCCGGGCACCTGCGCGCACTGGGCGTAGATTTCGGCGGACTTGCAATGGTCGTGAAACTTTTCGCGGTAGAGAAAACCGAGCCGGTCGTAGAGCGTGGGCACGTCGGGATTGTTGGCAATGCCGCGGATGAGGTAGTCCTCGCCGAGCTTCCAGTATTCGCGCTGGGCCTTGATGCGCAGCGCCTCGCGCGGCTGCTTCTTGTCTTCGTAAGCGGCGATGCTGGCATTGAACGCCATGTGCCACGCGGCCTGATCCCAGAAGAGGACGCAGCGCGGCTGGAGCGCCACGACACCATCGAGGTCGAGCTTCATGCGACCCCACTCGGTGCGCTCCCAAAGCGTGTGGGCGTGCAGGTAGAGGCCGTCAGCGACGAGCGCGCGGAAGCCGCTCAGCGCCGCGAGGAAGCCCAACTGTCCGATCTGCTCGCGCAAGCCGAGGTCGAGCGTCGCGCCATGGAAATAGGCCGCGCGATGTTCGGCGGCGAGCCGGCGCTCGTAGGGCATCTTGAGCGCGCCAAAGGCGAGCAACAGAGCCAGGGCAATCACCACACGGCGGTTCATAGTTCCTTGGTCGCGAAGATGAAGTAACCGACGAGGAAATAGACGCAGATGTAGATCCCGCCGAGACCGGCCGTTTTTGCAAAGAGCATCATCGGCACGGCGTTGCCCACGACGATGTCGTCCACGAGGCTCAGCGCCGTCAGGTCTGGGATGAGGAGCGCGACCAGCGCGAGAAAGATTTTTGTCGCCGATGAAACCGTGGCGGACGCCAGATAGGCTTCGCGCGCGATCGGCTGGACGTGGCCGATCAGATAGACGACGACCGAGATGATGATCGTGAAAATCGAGGACGAGGCGAACGTCGAGAGCAGGAGTGTGAGCGCGGCGCAGAGCGCGGATTTGCAGTAAATGATGACAATGCCCGGCAGCAGGTTGGAGTTGAAAGTGCTGGCCCTGATCTGCCGGAGTTCGCCGTCGAGAAATTCCTTGGGCACGCCGCGCGCGGCCTCCGCGAGCGCGCTCTGTTCGCGCAAGTAGAGCACGACCACGAAGACCGCGCTCATGAGCGAGAGCGCGACGAAGAGCAGCAGGAGCACGCCGAGAAACTTGCCGAGCAAATATTCAAAACGCGGCACCGGCTTGGCGAGGATGGTGTAGAGCGTGCGGTCCTCGATGTCCTTGGGCAAAAGCATCGCGGTCGCGAGCACGGCGAGGAGCCAGGTGAAGATCGACATCGCGCCGAGCGACACATCCTTGAGCACCTGAAACTGCTCCTGAAATGAAAATTTCGAAGTGAAAGCCGAGCTGCCGATGATGAGCAGCGCGAAGAGAAGCAGGAAATAGAAGACCTTGAGCCGGACGAGTTCGAGCAGCGTATTCGACGCGATCGCGGAGACGCGGGCGGGCGAGAAGATCTTGTGTGGGGTGGCGGCAGGCGCGGTCATCGGGTGGAAAAAGACGGTGAAACGCAGAGGAGGGATCGGAGTTCGGAGTTCGGGGTTCGGAGTTCGGGTCGATCTTCGATCTCCGCTCCGCGTCCTCTGCGCCTCTGCATCTCTGCGTTAAAACAAAATGTGTGCTTCATGGCCGCGTCGTCACCTCGAGGAAGTAGCGTTCCAAGGTCGTCTGCGGCTTGCGCTGCTCGACGAGACGCGCCGGGGTTTTGGCGACCACGGCCTGAATTTCCGCGAGCAGTTCCGACGACGCGTTCTCGAGGATTATCTCGGTTTGATTCTGGATCGAAATGAGGTCATCCAGCTTGCCTTCGCGGATGAGCACGCCGCGGTGCAGGATGCCGATCCGATCGCAAATTTCCTGCACCTGCCCGAGGAGGTGCGAGCAGAGCAGCACGGTGATGCCGCGCCTTTTGAAATCGAGGATGAGGTCGCGAATCTCGCGCGAACCCGCCGGATCGACGCCCGCCGTCGGTTCGTCGAGGACGAGCAGTCGCGGCTCCTGGATCATCGCCTGCGCGAGGCCGATGCGCTGGAGCATGCCCTTCGAATAGCCGCCGAGCCGGCGATCCGCCGCATTTTCGAGGCCGACGAGATTGAGCAATTCCTTCGTGCGCTCGCGAATTTTCGCGCCGCTGAGGCCGCACAGTTTTCCGTAAAAGTGGAGCGTCTCTTCGCCCGTGAGATACTTGTAAAAATACGGGTTCTCGGGCAGGAAGCCGACATCCTCGCGGCTCTCGACGGTGGTCGAATCGCGCCCGAAAATTTCCGTCTTTCCCGCGGTCGGCGACACCAACCCGAGCACGATTTTCATCGTGGTCGATTTGCCGGAGCCGTTTGGCCCAAGCAGGCCATAGACCTGCCCTGGTTCGACCGCCAGAGAGAGATCCTGAACCGCGGTCACCTTCTCCCTTTTGAAGGGGATCGGATAGATCTTGGTGAGATTCTGGATGGAGATCGCGGCGGTGGACATCAGTTGACAATCTCGAACCCTTTGACATCCGCAAGCCCGGCGAGCGGCAGAACCGTCACATTGCGGATATGGCTCTTCAATTCACTCTCGGCGAGCGCATCGAGAAAGCTCTCCACTTCCTCGCGCTCCCCACTGCACTGCAATTCCACGCGCCCATCGGCGAGATTTCGCACCCAGCCGACGACTTCGAATCCACGGGCGATGCGCTTGCAGGTATAGCGGAAGCCGACACCCTGGACGCGGCCTTCGTAGAAAATCTGGCGGGCGATCATTCCGGTAGCTCGACGGAACGCAGATAGTCGGCGGCAGCTTCCGGCCAGACGCTGTTTAGCCAGCAGCCCGTCGCCAGTTCCACACCGCTGCGGAAGTAGAGCCGGGGCAGGATTTCGATGTGCCAGCGGAAGTCGCGCTCGATCGTCGTCCAGTGGTCCGACCGCGCCGTCCGACTTGGCGCGGTGAAGAGCATGAGATTGTATGGCGGATGATCGAGCGCGCGGTTGAGCCTGCGCAGCGCGACCTTCAGGACATCGGCGAGCTGCTTGGTTTCCTGGTCGCTCAGGCCGTGAAAATCCGGGCACTGCCGCTTCGGATAAATCGCCAGCTCGAAGGGCGCCCGAGAGGCGTAGGGGCAGAATGCGGCGAAACCGTTGTTCTCGTAAATGAGCCGCGTGCCGTTGCGCACTTCTTCGCTCAGGATGTCCTCGAAGATGGAGCGCTTTTTCGTTTCGTAAAAGGCGCGCGCCGCTTCCAGCTTGCGCAGGAGCAGCGGAGAAATCGCGGCCATGGCGAGTAACTGGCTGACGCTGTGCTGCACGCGCGCGCCGGCCGCTGCGCCGACGTTTTTGATCACGACAAAGGTTCGCATTCGCGAGTCCTTCATCAGGTCGAGCATGCGGAGTTTCCACGCGGTGATCACTTTTTCGATTTGGCCGAGCGGCAGTTCTTCAAGGGCACACGCCCCGGGATCTTCGATCACGACTTCGTGCGCGCCGACGCCATCCATCCGATCGTAAAAGCCATCGCTGTGGCGCGCGGCGTCGCCTTCGACCCGAAGAATCGGGGTGCGGTTTGGCACGACGCGCACCTGCCAGCCATTGTTCGGAGCAGGCACGGTGTACAGAGACTGCGGAGCGAAACGTTCGCTGCCCGCTGTGAAGGGGCTTTCCTTTTTCGGCTCGCGCAGCACGGAGCCGAAGGCCGGTGGCACGGGATCCGTTTCAGAAAAGATCGTCCACGCCTGGGTCAGCGGATCGAGACGCATTTCGGTTTTGTCCATGGTCGGGGTGATGGAAAAGTCGCCG
>JBBSDS010000259.1:0-7805 GCA_038240495.1 Chthoniobacterales bacterium
AGTTTCCGCGCGTGGTTGAAAACGCTGGGCGCGACGCCAGATGTGCTGCTTGTAAAGGATTGGGATGCGGTGAAGATCGTCACCGAAGCGCAGCGTGACGAGTTCCCGGCGCTGTATTATTTCTCGCAACGCTTCCGCACGCGCGCTCTCGGTGATTTCATGGCGACGCAGCGCAAGCTCGCGGAACAGACCTACGGCGGGACGTTTCCCGTGCTCGCGAATTTCAGCGACGGCGCCGTCTATGTGGGCAACTTCTGCGCGCAGGGTGTCGATTACTTCGAGTTGCTGGACTCGCCGGATCAAAACGCAATCTGGGGCGAGGACTGGTCGAACGGCGCGTCCACGTATCAGTGCGCGTCGTTCAACGTCGATCTCATGCGCGCGGCGTCGCGCGAGCGCGGCCAATTGATTGCGCACCATCTCGTCGCCCACGCCGGTCGCAAGCCGTGGGATATCAAGCTCAAGGCGACAAGTGAACTCGCGCGGGGAGTGAAGATTCTGAACAGCTTTTGCTACGGCCCGACTTGGGCGACGCACGAAGGCGGTCCGTATTGGCGCACGCACGTCTGGCAGGCGAAGCCTGACGTGTGGACGGCGCACGCCGCGTTGACGCGCGAGATCGGCGCTGTCGAGGATCTGCTGCCCACGGCGATGCCTGCGCCCGCGAAAGTGGCGCTGCTCTACAGCTCATCGAGCGACGTGTGGACCATCGGCGGCAACCTCGCGTACGGATTTGACCGGATGCACACGTGGCTGGCGCTCGCGCATGCGCAGATGCCGGTCGATATCGTCTCCGAAGCGCAGGTGGCGAAGGACACGCTCGATCGATATTCCGTCTGCTATTTCACCGGACCGAATCTCGCGCGCGCTGCTGCGGAAAAGCTGAAGCGATGGGTCCAGAGCGGCGGCACGCTCTGGCTCACCGCGGGTGCCGCGTCGCGCGATGAATTCAACCGGCCGCTGCACGTACTCGATGATCTGTTGCCCGCCGATCGCGGCCACCTCGCCGATTTGCAAAAGCACGCATCCTCGGGCCGCTACCTCGCGCTGCTCTCGGCGAAGGATGAAGTGCAGTGGGATGCCGGCACCGCCGGTGTGCTCGCGGTGAAGCAACCTCTGATCGCGCACGCCGGCACGACGACGCTCGCCACTTTCAAAGACAACACGCCTGCGCTCGTGCGCGGCACCGCGAGCAAAGGCACGATCTACTGCGCCGGCTTTCTGCCCGCGCTCTCCTACATCAAGCATGCGCTCGACGCGCGGAATGTCTTGCAGAAGAAAGTCGATGACGGCGCGACTCTCTCGGCGGCGGAGCAGCAGGACGCCGCCTTGCTTCAGCGCACCTACAATCCGTGGAAGTTTCCTGCCGACATTCGCGACCTCCTGCTCGTGCCGGCGCGCGCCGCGAAGATCACGCCGCCGATCGTCTGCGACGTCCCACTCGTCGATGCGATCTTCATGCCGCATGACAGGGGCATCCTCATCCCACTCGCAAACTACACCGCCGAGCCCATCGCCCGACTCACCCTGCAGGTCGCGGTGTCCCGGCCAATCGCGAAGGTGGAATCCGCCACGCGCGGCGATCTGTCGTTTCAGAAAATATCGCCGGGCTTCGTCGAGTTTTCGTTACCGTTGGAAAGTAACGACTTCGTGAAACTCCTCTTCGAAAATCCTCCCGCTCCATAACTTTATGAAACGTCTCGCCATTGTGATCCTCGCCACTCTCGCTGTCAAAACAGGCGCTGCCGAGGTCGCGCCCAAGCCGCTGTTTCAATACAAGTCCGAGGGGATCGAAGTCCCCGCCGCAACCGCGGACGAGCCGCGCGTAAAAGCGTTCGGCCCTGATACGATCAAGGCTGCGGCGAAGTATCTCGACGACGGTGCGCATCATTGGGTGCGGGAGAAGTCGTGCATCGCCTGCCACAGCACCGGCGTTTACATGGTCGAACGCTCCGCGCTCACCGCCCAACTCGGCAAGCCCAGCGCGGACGTGCTCGCAAACTTCGTCGAGTCTGTGCCCGCCGACGCGACCAAGCCCGACAAAGGTGCGATCCAATCCGTGTGGCGCAGTTCGGGCCTGGCGTCATGGGACAAATTCGTCGCGGGAAAGCTCAGCGAGCCAACCGATCGCTCGCTTCGCCGCAC
Organism: Chthoniobacterales bacterium; assembly: GCA_038240495.1. GTDB lineage: Bacteria > Verrucomicrobiota > Verrucomicrobiia > Chthoniobacterales > Chthoniobacteraceae > Chthoniobacter. The sequence goes on from JBBSDS010000259.1 coordinate 2,146, forward strand.
GCTCGCGTTGCTTACCGATGAGGGTTTCTTCCGCACGATCAAGCAGGTCGAGATTCCCTACATCACCACGAACTTCGAGCTGACCGTGCAGGCCGCGCGCGCCGTCACCACCGCGCCCGACTGGCTCGCGAATCTCAAGGACGCCGACCTGCTCGCCCGCCTCGAGCGGATGAAGAAATTCCTGCGCGAGCACGAGCCCGTGAATGACTACGAACTCGCGCTGAAGCTCCAGCTCGCCACGTTCATGCCCGACCTCGTGCCGCCGGACGTGCGCGCCGCCGCGACCGCGATGCTCTGGCGCCAGCAGCAGCCCGACGGCGGCTGGTCCACGCGGCGCATGTCCGACTTGATGAAATGGCACGAGACGATGGACCCAAAGGTCGTCGCGATGATCCAGGGCGAGCCCGACGCCGCGAATCCCGCGAGCGATCCCTACATGACTGCCTGGGCCATCGTGCTAATGAGTGAAAGCGGCGTGCCTGCGAGCGACGAGCGTATTCAAAAAGGCATCGCGTGGCTCAAGTCGAACCAGCGCGTGAGCGGACGCTGGTGGATGAAGTCGCTCTATCGCGACACCTATCATTACATTACCTACATCAGCACCGCGCAGGCGCTCCGCGCGCTCGCGCTCTGTGGCGAACTGGGGGAATCGAAATGAAACACGCAACATTCACCCGACGCCAATGGCTCGGGACCACGGCAGCCACGGCCGGCAGTTTCCTGCTGCCGCGGGTTCGACTCCGCGCCGCGCTCTCCGACATCGCGGAGACGGAACACTTCCAGTATCGGCTCGCGCCCGACGGACCTTACGTGGACTCGCAGCGCGACCACAGGGCGTTCGGTTTCGGCAGCGGGAAGATTTTTCTCTCCGGGGACAACGGCAAAACCTGGCCGCACAGCGCGGAGTTCGCGGAGGCGGAGAACATCACATGGAGCTGCCTGCTGAAAAACGGGAACATCCTCTTCGCCACGCGCACGCGGCTGTTCCTGAGCACGGACAATCTCCAGACCCATCGCGAGATCATCGTAAAGAACCGCGACGGCAGCGATTATCTTCCGCACCAGCCAGTGAACCCCGACCTGCCCGGCTGGTATTTCCACTCGCTCGATGGCGAGCATCTGTGGGACGTGAACGGCCTCGAGATGCTCGTGTGGGGCAACTATTGCAACGTGATCGGCGGCGCCGTGCCGGTGAATATCTACTACTCCACCGACGGCGGACAGAGCGTGAAGATCGCGTATTCGTTCGGGCAGAATCCGAAGTTTCAGCAAAAGGGCGCGGCGCCGGATGCGCCGATGCTCGGCGATGCGACGAACAAAATCATCGCACGGCACGTTCACAACGTGACCTACAGCCCGACCGAGAACGCCTTCTACGCCTGCACCGGCGACATCGATCGCGGCCACGGCAACGAGTGCCACTGGCTGCGCGGCACCTATGACGCGAAGGCGGATGCGTGGAGTTGGAAAGTGATCGTCAGCGTGAACTCCGACTCCCGTTTCAAATGCGGCGGCATCAACTTCGTGGATGGGCGGGTCTATTGGATCGCCGACGCGAATGGCCCGAAGGTCGGCCCCGAGCACGACCGTGGCATTTTCACCTGCGCGCCCGCCGACATCGCCGACATCTCGAAGCACACGCTCCTCTTCAACCCGAAGTTCGAGTCCGCGAACATGCTCATCCAGGACGGCGTCATGCTCGCCACGCACTGCGCGCCGGCATCGACGTACGCCTGCGGCATCATCTACTCCCCCGACATGGGCAGGACGTGGGCGCAATACGATCTCAAGGAATTCAGCCCGCGCTCCGGCTGCCGCATCCACCGGAAGAATTCCGAAGGCTGGTTTCGCCTGGATTTGCGCAAAGGCTGGATCGACCGCGCCGAGGTGATGTTCATCAAGCCGAAGTCGTGAAATCACCGCTGGTACTGCTCTGCGCGGCGATGAGAGTCGCAGCGCCACTGTTCCTCGTCCCTGCGCGCGCCTCGGCTGCCCGCTAAGCCGCTGCTCGCACCAGCGTCATCTGCCGCCGCGCCGAAGCCACCATGGGGTCCGCCGCCTTTGCCCGCATCCGCGCGGAAGTAATCCGCCTCGTGGCGCTCATCCCGTCCGGGAAGTTCACGACTTATGGCAGCATCGCCGTCCACATGAATGTCGTCGCGCGGCATATCGCCACGACTGGAGGGCGGAGCTCCCGCGACGCCGAGGCCGACCTGATTGGCAAGAGACGAACTGTAGCGGCGGTCTATGACCGCTGGCGAACGTGCGCGGCAGCTTCAGTCGGCGGTCATAGACCGCCGCCACAACACGGCCGCCGACCTCCGCGGTTGGGTTCCGGCGTCGCAGGAGCTCCGCCCTCCAACGTCTGCTTTTCAAAATACGTTTGGTATGACTGGCGGCCAATTCCGCAACGCGCGGCCAAATAGCGGGTTGGTAAGAGCGATTGCCTGCCCGTTCGGAATCCGCTTGGTCACGCATCGCGTTCCCCCCCTTCAATGTTCACCTCACTCCCATGAATACACCACCGACTCTGCGTCTTGTCACAGCGATCATCGCCATCACGGCGTGTTCCGCCTCCGCGGAGAATCCGCTCCGCCCGATCATGTGCGTTAAGGAAAAAGTTGTGCTGCTGGATGATTTTTCCAAACCCGGAGTGTTCGACAAAAAGCAGTGGGCCCCGCGGCAGGGCACGCAATGGAAGGCCGAGGATGGCGTTTTGCGCGGGCGGCCTTCGACAACCGAACATCAGGCGTCGGTGCCGAGTCACAAGGGGCTCGAGCCGCGCATCGCCGCGCCGGTGACGCCGCCGCAATTCATCGCGAAATTTTCCGTGCGCTTCAGCGGCGGCAGCGAGACCGACATCGCACCGTTCGTTGAGTTCGGGCATCATGTGTGCCGACTGCATTTGGCGAGCAGTGGCGCGGAATTGCTTGCGGGACCGGATGCGACGCGCGTGGCGGAGGCGAAGGATTTCCACTACGAGCCGGGCAAGTGGTATCAGATGCTCGCAGAGATGCAGGGCGACGAGTTCGTCATCCAAATCGCCGGCGGCTCGACGATCTACGCGAAGAGCGCAATCTTCGCGCAGCCCGCGGCGAGCGGCGCCGATGGCCTCGGCGTCGCCGGCCCGCGCGACGGCACCGCCGAAATCGACGACGTCACGATCTCGAGCGTGAAGCCCGGGGTGCAGCCCGGCTGGGCTGCGAGGCGCGACGCGTTCCCGAAATTCACGCCCGTGGAATCGAAGCCTGCCCGGAAAGGGAAGAAGGCGGGCGAATGAAAACACTGCTCCCGCCTTCGCTGCTCGCGTTCGGAGTTGCTCGCGGTGCGCTGCTGCCGGAAGCCGAGGGAAAAACTAATTCGGGCAGATGCTCGAATCGCAAAACCTGGATGTTGTGCTACACGATGGGATGCTGCCACCGGAGCGCTCTACGCGCGGGAGCGGTCTGAGAAAATAGGCGGCGCGCTATTCCACGGCGCCGGTGCGACCGCTGAATGCGGTGACGTAGTTGAGCGGCGCATGGTCGGCGAGATCACGCAGGAGGACAGGAGCGTTGCCGGGAATATCGAACAGAGCTTTGAAGAATCCACGGACCGCCTCGCGCGGATTGCCGGGAGCGTGCAACGATTGGAAGAGCATTTTCAATTTTTCCAAGCTGGCCTCGGGTGGATGAAAATAGTGGGTGCGTGCGAAGGTTTGATCCTGAGCCTTTTGCGCTTCGGAAAACTCCGGTGCGCTCGATCCGTCGTGGTCGATGTATTGAGCCGGCACGACGTGAGTGAAACTATCCTGAATGTTGTGGAAGGCCAGACCCAGCGCAATGGCCGCGGCCTCCGCAGGTGGCTCGAGGATCAAGCGCAGGGCGAAGTGAAGTCCCGCGAAGTTGCCTAGTTCGCTAAACAGTTTGAAGAAATTCTGCCGATCGAACTTCTCCGGAGGGACGCGAGTGACGACATCGCAGCAATCGACGAAACGTTTTACGGTCGCGATGTTCTTACCGTTGAAGAGTTCCTTAAACCGGGCGTTGCCGACGAGCGGCGAGCCGAAAGTGATCAGCTCGGCTGGGATATTGTCGAAGGCCGCGAGCGTGGCGAGAGCTGGCCCGAGGCTGTGGCCGGTGATGATGAGCGGGTGTTCGTTGCCGGCAAGAAAGCCGGTGATCGCGTCTTTGACCACTCCATACGACTTCGCAAAGCCGTTGTGGACGCGGGACCCGCCGTCGTAATCGCTCTGGAATGCTTCGCCATCGCTGATCAGGTCGGCGAACTTGTCGGACTCAGTGCCGCGAAAGGCGAGGACAGTCAGTCGTTTGTGGGGATGGCTCGCGACGAAGCATTCAGTGCCGCGAGAATTCGGCGGGAGGAATTGGACTTCGGAGAAACCGATGTTGTTGAGTGCGCCTTGGGCGACTCCGTTGTCCGCGTACGCGAGGCGCGACATTTCCGCGCAAAGCAAATCGTGATTGTCATGATCAGCGTCGGTCCAGTCGGCGAAAAATGGGGCGTGTTCCGCGGCGTGCTTCGCAGGTTTCGTGAGGGCGTCGCCGGAGATTTGGTAGGCAAACGATCGAGCCATGACGCGATCGGAAAGACGGACGGTCAGTTCGGCAAGTTCAATCTCGGTCTCGATGAAAGAAGAGCGACTAAAACTGATGGCAAGTGCACCGATCAGCGTGAAGGGACGTTGCCGGAACGGCTGCGCGCTGCTCAGATTGTTGCCATGAAACTCCCCGGTCTTCTTTCGGTCTTTCTTGTTCTCGCGTTTGGTCAGCTTCGATCCTCCGACGAAGTCGTCGGTCCTTGGAATCTGACGGCGCTCAAGCAGGCGCCGGCGATGCATTGGGTGAGCCAGAGCGGTCCCGTGCATTCGCTGCTCTACGCGGGCGAGGTCTATCAGGATCACCCGACGGAAGTGTTCGCGTTTTATGCTTCGCCCATCACGCTTGGCGAGGCTCAGCCGGGTGCAAAGTTTCCGGGTGTCGTGCTGATTCACGGCGGCGGCGGAACGGCTTTTGCGGAATGGGCGTGGTTGTGGGCGAAGCGCGGCTATGCGGCGATCGCGATGGATCTCGCGGGATGCCAGATGGCCGATCCGGTTTACGATCCAAAGACCGGCGGGCCCGTGCTCAATCAAGCGGTGAAGCCGGAGACACGGACGCGGTTGCCGAACGGTGGCCCGGATCAGGGGCACGGGCAGAAGTTCGACTCGATCGGCGGGAGCACTTCCGATGACTGGCCGTTCCACGCAGCAGCGAGCGTCATGCGCGCGCATTCATTGCTGCGCAGTTTTCCGGAAGTCGATGCAGAGCACACGGCGGTGACGGGTATCAGTTGGGGCGGTTACACCACATGTCTCGTCGCGTCGCTCGACGACCGCTTCAAAGCTGCGGTGCCCGTCTATGGCTGCGGCTTTCTGCACGAGGGCGAGTCCGTGCAAAAGCCGAGCATCGATGCGCTCGGAGAACGGCGCATGGATTGGGTACGCGCCTACGATCCCGGCAGTCTGCTTCCGCGCTGTCACGTGCCGATTCTTTTTGTGAACGGCACGAACGACGTTCACTACGTGCTCGATAGCTACATGAAGACCTTCAACGTCGTGCCCGGCGAGAAGCAGTTGCGCATTCAGGTGAAGATGCCGCACGGCCATCCGCCCGGCTGGG
>JBBSDS010000260.1:0-7789 GCA_038240495.1 Chthoniobacterales bacterium
ATATTAAAAAAAAAAAACCATTAATTATGAAGGTGGGTGTGGTTTGGTTTGAAAAATAATACCCCCGGCGGGGTCTATCGCCATCTCCATATAATGGCCTTTGGCGGCCGCGCCCGACTTCGATACCGGACCAAACCTCAATCACACCCGGTCCGGAGGCTTTGCGCGCTGACCGCAGTGGATCGCTGAAAGGAATGTGGGCGGAGCATGGAGCGCACATCGCACCCACCGCCTCCGCCCGCGTTGCAGTCAACGATTCTTCACTCCATTCCCTCCGCCTTCGACCACCGGAAATTCCGTTCAGAATGACCGTGCTGTTTCAAACTGAGCCGCTACCGGATTTTGGGTCGGGCAGCGAGCGTAGCGCCTCCTCCCATGAACCGGTTTCGCGAGATTCAATAATGAGCCTCACGCACGCGCTTGAAGATTGAGCCGCTGGACGATTTCGCATCGTATCGGGGGAAATCTATGCGCGTCGAAATCCTCAACACCGGCACCGAGCTGTTGCTCGGCAGCGTCACCAATACGCACCCGAAAATTTTCGCGGAAGGGTTGTTCCCGCTGGGGCTGCGGCTGGAACGGCAGGTCACGGTGCCCGATGGCGGCACGGGCATTCGGGATGCACTGGCAGAAACGTTTGGCCGCGCGGACATCGTGCTGATCACCGGCGGGCTTGGACCGACGACGGATGATGTCACGCGCGAAGTCGTGGCAGAACTGCTCGGGCTGGAACTCGTCCACGACGAAACGGTGATGGAAGCCATCCGGGAGCGCTTCGCGCGCCGCGGAATATCGATGAGCCCGCGCAATGCGCGCCAGGCGCAGCGTCCGCACGCGGCGGTCGTCCTGCCCAATCATCACGGCACAGCGCCCGGCCTGCATCTTGCGCCGCAGCCGTGGCGGGGCGGACAAACGCCGCATCTTTTTCTCCTTCCCGGTCCGCCGCGCGAGCTCAAGCCGATGTTTGAGCAAAGCGTCCTTCCGATTGTGAAAGGGCTGCTCCCGCCGCAGCCCGTAGACCAGATGCGCGTGTTTCGCACGGCGGGTCTGGGCGAATCGAACGTCGAAGAAATGGTCGGCGAGAGTCTGCTCGCGCTCGGTCTCGAACTCGGCTACTGCGCGCGGCCCGGCGAGGTCGATTTGCGGATCATCGCCGCGCCGGAGGTGCTCGACGCCGCGGAGCGCATCATCGTCGAAAAGCTCGGTGCGCACATCGTCTCGCGCGATCAGCGGGCGCTGGAAAAAGTCGTGGTCGATCTGCTCACGGAGCGGCGCGCGACGCTCGCCATCGCCGAGTCCTGCACCGGTGGTTTCCTCGCCCATCGCATGACCAATGTGCCCGGCGCATCGGCGGTCTTCCTCGCGGGTTTTGTGACGTATGCCAACGCGGCCAAGGAGCGCGATCTCGGCGTCGAGCCGGACTTGATCCGCGAGCACGGCGCAGTGAGCGAAGCGGTCGCGCGCGCGATGGCGGAAGGCGCGCGCGCTCGAGCTGGAGCCGACTATGCGCTCGCGACCACAGGCATCGCTGGACCAGGCGGCGGCACAGAGCAAAAGCCGGTCGGCACCGTTTTCATCGCCTTGGCCACGAAGCTCGGCGCAACCATCGTTGAAAGGCACCGCTTTGGCAGCAGTCGCGAGAACTTCAAAGATCACACCAGCCAGGCCGGCCTCAATCTCCTGCGCCGGACCATTCTCTCCTAAAGTCAGATCAAGGCCCGACCGTCGCGGGCGTGCCGACTTTCACCTTCTGATAAATCAGCGGCGCGATGTCCGACGGAAGCCGGATACAGCCGTGGGAAGCGGGGTATCCCGGCAGGATGCCGACGTGCATGCCGACACCGCCATTGAGACGGCAGAACCATCGCATCGACGCCCCGACATAGTGCGTGCCGCTGGGCGCCGAATCAATCTGGCTGCTGATGCCTGAGCGGACCGTCCGCCCACCGCGGTCCACAAAATCGCCGTAAATGGTCGAGCGGTGGTCCGGGTCTTTTTCCTGGACGCGAAACGAACCCTGGGGCGTCTCATGGCCGCGTTTGCCCGACGAAATAGGTGTGTCGATATAGACCTTTTCCCCGACCATCAAATACGCGCGCTGCTTGCCGATCGACACGACCACATGCGAATTGTCCTGGTTGATCACGGACTCGAGACTCTTGTCCACTTTCGCCGATGCCCCACCGCGATGGATGAGTTCGCTCGCCTTCTTCATCGGGGGGTTGCGTGGCCCGAAGAGCTGCGCGGAAGCGGGTCGGTCCAGTGCGCCAACGAAGAAAACCAGGCCGGCGAGAAGGGTGGAGTGAGGACCGACAAATTTCATGCAGCGGAAAAAGTTGGTGTTTCATAAGGAGCCCATCGCAGCGGGGCAATCACATAAATCGGCGCCCGCGGTTTCATGCGGAAAGATTGGACGCGAATGCAGGCAGCGCGCAACCTGCGCGCGTTGTGCCGAGAATGATCCCCTGCCTGATCCTGTTTCTGGCCGCCATTTCCAGCGCGCTCGGAGCGGATGCGCGCGCCCAGCGCAAGGAAGTGCCGGGTGCCGCGCCTCCGCAGCCCATCCCGCTGGTCGTGAAAGTGCGGCGTGGCGGAAAGACGGAAATTCCCCTGCGCATTTACGGACAGGCGCACGAGCCGCTCAAATTTCTGATCCGAGCGGCACCGGCGCACGGTCGCATCTCGGAACCGCGCCAGACGGAGCGCGAAGCCGCCGTCGTCGTCTATGAACCGCCGGCCGACATCGCGATCACGACCGACAAGTTTTCCTATGCGGTGCAAGGCGTCGTCGGAGTTTCCGCCGCCGTCGATGTCGTGGTGATGCTCACCGACGAGCCGCCGCAACTCGTCATTCCCGAGGCGCTCGACTTCCCCGCCGTCGGCGCCGGAGGCACGAGCATGAAGCTGCTCGAAATCAGCAACCGCGGTGGTGGCATTGCGACCGGCGAAGTGATCGTGGACCGGCAGTGGCGGATCGACGGCAGCCGCCAGTACCGGATCAGCGCAGGCAACGTGGCGATTTTCAAAATCACTTTTGCCCCGTCCACTGGCGGCACATTTGATGGCGTCGCGCGCTTTACCTCCGATCCCGCGCACAGCACCAATCTCCACGGCGAAGCGGAATCGTCGATCACCGCCGAACCCGCCAGCATCACTCTCGAAAACGAAATCGGCGACCCGGTTCGCACGGGCGCTTTTGAATTGACTAATCAGACCGACGAGCCGCGCGTCCTGAAATTGAAAGCGGATCCCCGGCTGCAACTCCCGCCGCAAGTCACCGTGCCCGCGCGCGGAAAGATCACCATCCCGGTCCAGACGGACGCCGCCGATGTGCAGGCGCTGGATGCGGAGATTCATCTCGAGGCACCGGGCTTTGAACTCGCCGTGCCGGTGCGCGCGCCCAAATTGGGTCCGATTCTGCGCACCAGCCCGAGCGCCATCGCTCTGGGGCGGATCAAGGTCGGCCAACCCGCGGGTGCTCGCTTCGAACTCGAAAACATCGGCGGCTCACCAGGCGAGGCAAAGTGGGAAATCAGCACGCCATTTCAGGTCGCGCAGAAATCGACCATCCTCCTGCCCGGCGAGAAAAGAAGCTTTCCCCTCGAGATAGACACCAGGGCCGTGGGGCGGTATCGCACTTGGCTGCAGATCAAGGCTGGTGGCCAATCCGTCGATCTTCCCGTGCAGGCCGAAGTGCTGGAGGGACCGCGCAAACCAAGCGAACCGCCGCCGCCAGCGCGCGCGCCGGATTCTCCCATTCCGACGCCGCCGGATTCGCCGAAGCCTGAACCATCGGACGTTCCGGCGGCGACGATCATACCGTCGGTGGAACGGGATTGGTCCGCGGATCACACCGCTCCACAAGGCGTGACGGTCACGACCACTTCCACGAAGGCGACCGTGGAATGGCCGGCCAATCTGTCTGACGCCGCGAAATTTCGCCTCGAACTGCGGGACCTCGTGACTGACGCCGCGGGCAATCTTCAGGTCATCTGGCGCACGCCCACCCCGGTCCCGATTGAGCGGCGCGGAGAGACATTTGTCGCCACCTTGGACGGTTTGGACGCCGGACAACCCTGGACCGCGCGCATCCTGCCGATCGACGCGAATGGTGCACCCGGCCCGCGGCTTTTTGCCGTCGATTTCGACACGCCTCCCAAGCCGTCGTATCTCCCGAAAGTCTCCCTGTTTGGCGCGCTTGTTTGCGTGCTCGGCGCGCTGCTGGGCTGGCGGCTCTTCACCTATTGGCGCGACCGCAAATATCGCCCCGGCTTGTAAATCCCACTCGACGCCCGGCAGCGCCTTTGCGGAATCTCGGGAATGCAGGTCCCCCTCCTCGATCTCAAGCTCCAATACGCGCCGCTCAAAGCCCAAATTCTTGCCGAGATCGAAGCGGTCGCAGATGCCCAGGCGCTGATCCTCGGTCCCAAGACCGAGCAACTCGAAACAGCCGTCGCACAATACTGCGGCGCGGCGCACGCCATCGGCGCATCGTCGGGTACCGACGCGCAACTCATGCTGCTCATGGCCCTCGGCCTCGGACCGGGCGACAAAGTGATCACGACGCCGTACACTTTCTTTGCCACGGCGAGTTGCGTGACGCGACTTGGGGCCACGCCGGTCTTCGTCGATCTCGATCCCGTCACGTACAATCTCGATCCGGCAAAACTCGCGGAGACGCTCAACCAGACGGCGAACGTCAAAGCGATTATTCCCGTGCATCTCTACGGCCAGTGCGCCGACATGGCAGCCATCATGGATCTCGGAAAAACCCACGGCGTGCCCGTGCTCGAAGACGCCGCGCAGGCTCTCGGCGCGCAGCATCCGCTCGGCAGCGCCGGGGCCATCGGTGAAGCCGGCTGGTTTTCTTTTTACCCGACGAAAAACCTCGGCGCATTCGGCGACGCCGGGATGGTCGTCTGCCGCGACGACGCGCTCGCCGCAAAACTCAAAGCGCTGCGCAATCACGGCATGGAAGTGCGCTATTTTCACCGCTGGATCGGCGGGAATTTCCGGATCGACGCGATCCAGTCCGCCGTGCTCAACGTGAAACTGCCGCATCTCGATACTTGGAGCGCCGGCCGACGCGCACGCGCCGTATTTTACCGCGAGGCATTTGCGCAGCACGAGCTCACAAAAATCGTGACGCTCCCCGCCGAAGTCCATGCGGCCAGCGGCATCGTGAATCACCACATCTACAATCAGTTCATCATCCGCGCGCCCCGGCGGGATGCGCTCCGGAAGCATTTGCAGGAAGCCGGCGTGGGCACGGAAATCTATTACCCGCTGCCGCTGCACTTGCAGGAGTGCTTCCGGTATCTCGGCTATCGCGAGGGCGATTTTCCGGAAGCCGAACGCGCCGCCGGCGAGACGCTGGCGCTGCCGATTTTTCCAGAACTCACCGAGGAGCAGCAGCGCTACGTCGTCGATCGGATCGCCGCATTTTATCGGTAAGGCATTAACAAAAGCACCTCCGCACAAGTGTCATCCTGAGCGGAGCGGAGGCGGTCAGGCGGGCGCAGCGCAGTCGAAGGATCTCGGGCAAGCACGAGCGACGTCGCACAATAGAGCCGGGATCCTTCGACTGCGTTCCGTCCCACCTTCGCCCTCCGACGAAACTCCGCTCAGGATGACGGCGTTTGATTTGAAAAACGGCGGGCCTCTACGCCACGATCTCCGTGCCCACGCCGACGTTCGTGAAAATTTCGAGGAGCAAAGAATGGGGCATTCGACCGTCGATGAAATGCACTTTCTTGACGCCTTCCCCGATGGCGTGCACGGCACTCTCGACCTTCGGGATCATTCCCCCGCTGATGATTTCCTCCTCGATCAATTGATCGATCTTCTCGCGATTCACCGTCGGGATCAGCGACTCCTTGTCCATCGGATCGCGCATGATGCCCGGCACGTCGCTGAGGTAAATCATCTTGGCCGCCTTCACGCGCCCGGCAATCGTCCCAGCGGCAATATCGGCGTTGATATTATAGACCACGCCGTTCGCATCCTGGGCGAGTGGTGAAATGATTGGCACCTCTTCGCGCGCGACCGCCTGCTCGATCTCGCTGAGATTCACGTCCACGACTTCGCCGACAAACCCGAGGTCAATATTCGTCGTCTTTCCCTCGGTCTGCGGCGGAAGTTTTTTGCCGACGAGCACGCGCTTTCCGGGGATGCCGATGGCTTTGCCGCCAAGTGCATTGAGCTGTTGCACGATGCCGGGGTTGATCATGGTATCGAGCACTTCTTCGACGATGCGGATCGATTGCCCGTCGGTCACCCGGAGCCCGTTCACAAACTTCGCCTTCAGGCCCGCCTCGCGCATCCGGTTCGTGATCGCCTTGCCGCCGCCGTGAATGAGCACCGGATTGATGCAGACCGCTTCGAGGAAAACGACGTCGCGCAGAAATCGCTCGATGACCTGATCATCCTCCATCGCGCTGCCGCCGTACTTGATGACGAAAAGCTGGCCGCGGAATTTCTGAATAAAAGGCAGCGCTTCGATGAGCGCTTCGGCGCGGACGGTCGGAGGTTGAGCCATTGCGGAAAGTTGAGAGTTCTTAGTTGAGAGTTGAGAGCCCGCGCCAGTCTGCCAGGCGCATGCAAAGGAGGGACACTTCCATTTTTTCCAAGATAGTCGGCGCCGTGCGCGGTGCGTCGAGAAAAAGCGCCGTTCCACTCACTCGCGGCTCTCAACTCTCAACCAAAAAACTCTCAACTTTTCCTCACTCTCCCATGTTCAGCTTCACGTATTCCATGCTCAGGTCCGTGGTGTACACGGTGTACTCGGCCGTGCCGAGATGCAGGTCGATCATGATCGTGAAACGTTTCTGCGCCACGATTTCCTGGAGCTTGGAAAACGGCGTCTTGCTCGGCATCCCGCCTTTCACCGCGATGATGCCGTCGTAGAAAATATCGACGGTTTCTTCACGCAACTTCGCCCCGGAATAGCCGAGCGCATCCATGATTCGGCCCCAATTCGGATCGCCGCCGAACCATGCGCATTTCGTCAGCGTCGAATTCGCCACCGCCTCCGCCGCTTTCCGCGCGTCGCTTAAATTCGTTGCTCCATTGACGTGCACCTCGACGAACTTCGTCACGCCCTCACCGTCTTCCACGATCATGCGCGCGAGGTGCTTGGTCACATGATCCAGCGCCCGCTGGAAAGTCTTGAATGCCGCCGTTCCATGCCGCAGCGGCTTGTTTGTCGCCAGGCCATTCCCGAGCATCAGCACGGTGTCGTTCGTGCTCATGTCGCCATCGATCGTGATGCGGTTGAACGACTGATCGACGGACACCGAAAGCGCGTGCTGGAGCTGCTTTTTGTCGATCGCCGCATCCGTCGTGATGAAGCAGAGCATCGTCGCCATGTTTGGATCGATCATTCCCGCGCCCTTCGCGATCCCGCCGATGCGCACGGTCTTGCCATCGATCTGAAATTCCACCGCCATCTCCTTGGGAAAAGTGTCGCTCGTCATGATCGCTTCCGCCGCCCGCCGGCTCCCATCGGGCTGCAAAGCGGCGGGCAGCTTCGCGATTGTCGCTTCGATTTTCTCGATCGGCAGCGGCACGCCGATACGCCCTGTCGAGCAGACCATGACCTGTCCCGCTTTGATCCCAAGCGCCGTTGCCGTGGCACACGCCATCCGCTTCGCCGTCTCGATTCCGTCGAGCCCGGTACAAGCGTTGGCATTACCGGAATTTGCGATGATCGCGCGGACGTCGTCCACTTTTAGATGGCTGATCGACACTCGCACTGGCGCGGCCTTCACGCGATTTGTCGTGAAGGTCC
>JBBSDS010000261.1:0-7733 GCA_038240495.1 Chthoniobacterales bacterium
CCGAATAGCCCGCCTTAATCCATGCTTCCATGCGCGCGATTTTTACGTAGCTCTCCACGAATTCCTGAACCTCATCCTCCCGCACTGCCTCGTCCCGATCTTCCTGCTCCATACGCAGACGTTGCATCGAGTGGTCACCTCGCCTCAGCAGGGAAAACTCACGCGCGATCCCGATGACTTCCGCATGCCGCTTCGGGCCTGGTTCCGGGTCATTCGTGGTTTCGCGCAGGAGTCGGGCCAGGCTCAGCGCCACCATTTCCGTGAATCGGTTGGTCAGCGGTTCCTTGCCCACTTCGTTTTCCAATTCCTCCGCCTCATGAATGAAATCCCGCGCCAGCTCCCGCGATTCCATGCGCCGCTGCCATTCCAGAAAGCCGCGCTGCCTCCACTCGCTCAGATTCTGTTCCGTGATGGGGCGTCCGCCGAAACGCTCAAACACGACATCAATCACCTCCGGGCACGCGTTCAGCCATTGCAGCAGCGTGATTGCCGGCTCACCGTCCTCGATCCGGCAGTTCACCTCCTCACGAATTTCATGCGGCAGCCGGGCGATTTTTCCAGTGCGGCCCATGGTCAGTAGCGTCCTTTCAGGTAGGTGTTGAAATACCACCCTGCCGATAAGGCATTGAGCAGACCGTGGTAGTGATACTCCGGAACGCCGCGCAGCGTGTAGCTGCGACCGTTGCGGAAGCGGAGGTGCATGGTGCCGGAGTCGTATTCGACCCAGGAGAGGCAGGATGAATGGAGTGCTGGCATATGCCGCCCAATCTACAAAACGCATTTGTCGCAAAACGCGTGTTGTTGCCGGTGAAGGCTTTATGAATAAAGTGCGCACCTTGCATGATGTGCAAAGTCATGAACGGTCCTTGCAGGCCCCTTGCTTGCTCTCCACCGGATTTTTGCCCCGCCTAAAGTAGTTTTCGCGTCAAGGGCTTTTTTTGATGAAGGTGCGGATCGCGACAAATTTTTCGCAGCCGGCAGGTTTCCCACAGCGCTGGCAATCGCCGAGAAGCGGTCGCCCGCCAGACGGTCGCTACCGAGACACCCGCCCGCGTGGCAAACTCGCGGGGGGTGAGCAATTCTTTTTCCGCCAAGGCTCGCAGCGCCTGCTGGCATTTTTCCTGGGCCGGACGAGGGCAGCGCCGCTTCGCTCCGGAGTATGACCAACCGCGGTGGAGCCCATCAAGAAAGTTGCGAAGGGCTTGGGCGGTAATCCCTTTGCGGTGATGTTCGGTTGGCCGACGATAAGTGGACAAAAGCCCATCGCCAATCCATTGCCAGAGCAATCGCGGGCTAATGCCGAGCAACCGGGCTGCACGGGCGAACGGCCACACTTTGCGCTGGTCGTCGTGCAATTTCGCCGTGATCTCCCTTTGCCGGTCCCGGACTCCGTGCGCCGCCGGGGAATAGGACAGCAACCGGTTCAAAGCCGCCAGTCGCCGCTGAGACAGTTTCACGGGGCCGGGAGGATCACGTTGTGTGAGGAACGGTCATCGCCGGATCACTCATAGTCCCGCCCGCTTCTTGAGCACGGCTTCCACATGCGTTTTGTATTTCTGGAAGTTCTTCAATCGGCATTCGGCGACGAAGCGGCTGCACTCCTTGATGTAGGCTTTGCGGCTTTTCCAGCATGGGTGCGCCGCGGGCGGCAAATGCTCGGCCTTCAATCCGTTGCAGCCCGCGCAGCACACCGCCATGTTGTGCTCGTTGTCACACTTCACGCCGTTCGCCTCCAGCAGCGAACGGGGCACGAGATGCTCCTCAGTGGATTCGGCCAGGGCGTCCGTGCTCGCGGCCAGATCGCGCGAGCAATAGACGCACTTGCCGTCGCTCCTCTCGAAGACATCGACCCATCCGAAGCTGGAACTTCTTTTGTTTCCGCCCAGCCACCAGGTGGAATCCTTCAGTTCGGCGTAGAAGCTCTTCCGTTCAGCATCGCTCTTGAGCCGCCGGAATTTAGGAGTAGTGGAATCGCTCACGGCTCAGGAGGTGGCGGCGAGTTCAGCCTCCTTATCGAAGGGCCACGGATGGAATTGATGGGCCGGGGTCGAGAGCATTCCGGTTCCCTCGCTTCATGCAGCCATCGTCGCAGGCGCGTCGTGCAACACGATGAGCTGTGCAGCGGGATCGTCCGGATCGCGAAGGTGCGTCCTTGCGCGTCGGCAAACTCCACCTCAAACGTGGTCCCGTTATAGGTCATCACCACCGTGCCCATCTGCCCGCTCGGCAGAGTGAGCGGCGCACCCGTTTCAAAGTGTCTCGCGGGTAGTTGCTCCAGCAGTGCGACCAGACTCTGCATTTCGATTTCGACGCTCATCCTCGGGCTATTTAAGCGCTTTGGCCACGTCCTCAATGGCTTTCACTTGCGCCCGGGTGACTTCGATGAGTTTGGCCATTTTCTCCGACTCCTTTTCCTTAACTTCCAGGCGCACGACGAAAGCCAAGGCAAAGAGTACAAGGCCGATGATTCCGAGGAAGCTTGCGCTTCCGGCGCAGGCTTGGAGTTTGAGCGGGTTATTTCCAAACATCCTTCCAGCATAGATGTCGTTCTGGTAGCTGGGGTCGGGCACCTTCTTCAACCGCTGCCGGATCGATGGCAGAGCGCCGAGCAACCAACCACAACAGAACACCGAACTACCGAGCATCACAATCGCGGCCATGGCGAAATGCTTGACTCTGGCAGGCGCCGATTCGAACACGAAGCCTAGGGCACCGATCGCGCCGGTCGCGATGGTGGCAAGCCATGTTGCCCAATCTTTCATGTGAGCAAGAGCGTCCTTCGCGTCTTCGTAGTTCACTCGGTCAGTCGGCGTTTTCCAGGCAACAACGAAGACCCCCCATTCCGCTAGAACCGCCGCGCCCGCGCATATGCCCGCTAGCCCATTCCACATGAAAAGGCAGCCACTGCCTCCCAAGGCGAGCAAGAACGACAGATGTGCCCACCAGGGCAACCCCCACCACGTCGGCTTTTGGGGTGCGGGTTCGGACTCCATAAGAACCAGAGTTGATGGATCGATGGTGAATTCGCTGGAGAACGTCTTGTATATCTTCATGGCTTAGGCAGAAAACTTCTCTCCATCCCGGTGCGCCCTGCCCAGGGTGGCGAGGGTTTCGAGGATTTCGGCGAGGTCGTCGGGTTTGGCGCGGAGGAAGCGTTTGGCGAGTTGGGCGGGGGTGACGGGAGCGGCGGCGGCCTTGAGGGCGCGTTCGACGGCGGCGACGCGTTCGGCGAGGGGTTTGGGCCAGGGTTCTTTCGCTTTGCTGGCTTTGGCTTTGGCGGGTTGGCCGTCTTTGGTGGTGATGCCGAGGCCGGTTTGGGTGCGGGTGCCGGTGGTGTTTTGGTATTCGGGACGCAGCCAGCGGATGGTGCCGGCGGCTTCTTCGGCGGCGCGTTCGGCGTTGAGGGCGACGAGGCGGGTGAGGATTTCGGCGTCGCTCAAGTCTGTCTCCGCCTGTCCGGCCCGGACCCAGCCGTAGGCGGTGGCGACGGCGGCATCGAGTTCGTCGTGGAGCTGGCGGAGGAGGGAGACGAGGCCGGTGTCGTGGGTGGCTTGTTCCTTGGGCGTGAGGGCGGCGGGAGCGCCACTCGGAGGGACCGGCTCCCGCCGGTCCGTGGCTTCATGGGGGAGGTCGCTGGCGGGTTCGGCACGTTCATCGGGATGCGTGGGACGCGCAGGAGCGCGTCCCTCCGAGGGGCGATCGGTCGCGCGCAGCTTTTCCAGGACGTTATACATCGCGGTGAGCGAAAGGCCGGGGTGCTGCGCCTGCACCCGCTTGCGGTGCGCGTCCAGTTCCTCGCCCAAGGCCCGGATGCGCGCCTTCGCCGCTTCGTCGCACGCGGGGAAGGGAAAGGTCGTCGCGCATTGCGTGTTATAGACGGGCGTGTTGCGGACACCATGCCTCCCACCTGCTCTCGTTGCGAAGAGCGCGTGCATTCGAGTGGAAAGGATACCGAGCGCAAATGCGTCGTCGCACGCGATCACGCGCAGTTTCTGATCCGGTAGAATGTCACCATCGACGAACGTGAAATAGCGCGTGGGCGAGTTCTCCACCGTCACGATGTAACGAGCCAGCGCCTCGATTGCGTTGCGGAGTTCCGGGCGGTTCGCTTCGAACAGCCACCATTCAGCGCGGAGCCGAGGGTTCCGTTCCTGCGAACGCTCCGGCTTTGTATAGGTCAGAAGATATTGGTAAGCCTCAGGACAGGAGGTGCGAATCTCCGCCTCGGACACTCCGAAGAAATCCAAGACGCGAACGCCACGAGGCGTGCGCGCGATGTCCTGACCATTGCGATACTTCTTCGCGTGCTTCCTAAACGCCTCCTCGTCAGGGAACAGTTTCGCCGCCGTCGGTTCGTCAACGAGCAGCGTCTCCGAATAAGGCTTCATTCCAGCGTGGCATAACCCGCTCCACGCTTTTAGTTCTCGAAGACCGGAGATGTCTTCCTGCGGCGACAAGTCTGGGGGGATTTCTCGATCTAGGATTTCGGTGAAGGCTCCGATGTCGATGTCTCCTTTCGCGGCCGCTAAACCGACAGCAACCTTGTCGTGATTCGGCGCAATTAGAAGCTGTGTCTTAACTGAGTCGCTCGCGGGTCCGATAACAGTCATCGCGACTCTTACCTCTGCATCGTCTTTATCTTTCCCCCACGGGTGGTCAGGGATTGCGAACATAAATCGCGTACCGTTCGCGATCGCGTCCTGGACGACACTTTGGTTCTGCGACAGCCGGATTCGACTGGTCGTGACCAATCCAGAAGCATGGGCTTTCTGGCTCGCGACGGTGGCCGCCGCCCTCATCCAAAAGAACATCACGAAATCAACCGGCTGAGTGATCCCGGAATAGGCCTGCGAAAGGGTTTCGACATAACCGTCGCCCAACTCCGCGCGCATTTTCCGGTTCGCAAGGAACGGCGGATTTCCGACGATGTAGTCCGCCTTCGGCCACTCCGCTGGCCGCGCGTTCGGATAGGTGAGTAGCGGCACGCGCTTTGTCTCGTCGGGCACGTCCCGACCGGTGACGAGGTCGGTCTTCATGCTGTGCCGATCCCAGACGGTGACAACCTCACCGGCGGTGTCGCGTGCGGGTTGCGGTTCACCGTCCCACACGAGCACGGCGTCGCGGCACTCGATATTGTGGAAGGCGCGGAGGATGGGCTCCGGCGGGACGCGCTGGCCGTGGATTTTGAAATGCCACTGGAGGTAGCCGATCCAGAGGACGAGCTCGGCGATGGAGGCGGCGCGCGGGTTTAGCTCAATGCCGAGGAACTGGTGCGGGTCGATGGTGTGGGTCTCCAGCTCGAGCTTGAAGTTTTCCCCAAACTGCGCGGCGGCATCGAGGACTTCGCCTTCGAGCATCTTCAGGTGCTGGAGGGCGACGTAGAGGAAATTGCCGGAGCCGCAGGCGGGATCGAGGACGGTGACGGTGCAGAGCCGGGTGTGGAAGCTATTGACCTCGGCGCGGACGCGTTTCAGGTCGCCTTTCTGGGCGCTGAGCAGGGCGGCGGCGCGGACGTTTTCCCACTCGGCGCGCAGGGGCTCGATGACGGTGGGGAGGACGAGCCGCTCGACGTAGGCGCGCGGGGTGTAGTGGGCACCGAGCTGGTGGCGTTCGGCGGGATCGAGGGCGCGCTCGAGCAAGGTGCCGAAGATGGCGGGCTCGACGTCTTTCCACTGCTTCTTCGCCGCCTCGATGAGGATGCCGAGCTGGGTGCCATCGAGCGGGAGGACGCTGGCGTCTTCAAAGAGGCCGCCATTGAAGCGGAGCAGTTTCCTGTTGAGGATGATGGAGAAATCGGTGCCGGTCTGCATCTCGGCGAAGAGCGTGCGGAGCTTGGGGACGAAGCCTTCGGGCGAGATGCGCAAGGATTCGAGCAGACCGAGGAAGCTGTCTTTTTCCAGCAAGCCCACGTCTTCGGCAAACATGCAGAAGAGGCAGCGGGTGAGGAATTCGGCGACGAGCTGCGGCGAGTGTCCGGCTTCCTCCAGCGACGTGGCGAGGATGGCGAGGTAGCCGGCGATTTCGCGGGTGACCTCGGCGCTGACTTTCGCCGGATCGAGCGAGAGTGGATCGAGCCAGATGCGGCGGAGGCGCTCGCGGACCGCGTCGTCGCGGAGATCGTCGAGGCGGAGGCGGAAGCTGCGCGGATCGGGAAAGGCCTGGTAGGCGCGGCCAGCCTGGGTGAAGTCGGCATAGACTTCGATGCTGTGGCCGACATCGACGACGAGGAGGAAAGGCGCGGGTGGTTCCTCGGCGGGAAGATGCCGGGCGTAGCGTTCGGCCTGCCCTTTGGCGCGCCACATGGCGTCGTCCCACGCGTCGCTGCCGCGAATGGGGCCGCTCTTCTTTTTGCCCGTGGCTTCTGCGCCGGAAGCCTCGGCGGCGAGTTGGAGATCGGTTTGCTCGGCAGTTGGGGCGACGAATTGCTTGGCCTCCAGGACGAAGCTGCCGCGCCGGTAGAGATCGATGCGGCCATCGGTGGTTCCGCCGGGGCCGGTGGGGATTTTGACCGGGAACTCGAACGAGTAACCGCCGGCGTGGTCGTTGCCGGGCCGTGGCACGCCGAGGAGGTCGGTCAGCTCCGTGAGGAAGAGCTGGGCGTTAGCGCGCTCGCTCGCCGCGACGTTCGACCAGCGCGCGAGGAAGGCATCGAAGGAGGATTGCAATTCAGCCGCAGCCACGGGCCGGAGAGTGCCGGGCGCGGCGACGATCGGCAAGTCTGCCGGTCGAGGCCGTCGGGAGTTTGTCGTTGTGCGAAGCAGGCGGCTCGTTGAGCCTGCCCACCGTGTCGCTTCCAGACTTGCCGCCGCCTTTGCCCACGGGTGCATCGAAACCGGCGGGATCGCTCCTCGCCCCTTTCCTCAGCCTAGTCCTGGTGCTGTTCATGGGCAGTGCGGTGATTTCCTTCGTGAGCGATTCCCTGGTCTTCCTTTTCCACCGTCAGGATCTGGCGGTCATCGATGGGCTAGCGCTCCTGGCGATGCTCGTCATGGGCTTCGTCACTTACGTTCTGATGGCGCTCTTTCCCGCGATCCCGAAGCGCTTTTTTCTCCCAGTCAGTTTGTTCCTTCCGGTCGCCGGCATCACCCTTCTGCCCGTGTTCGTCTATTTTAGCGAACGTGCCCCGCTCATCGTTTTGAGCGCCGCGCTTGGTCAGTTTCTGCTCGGGCTTTTCATCGTCCGCCGGATGCAGGGCGGATGGAAATTCCGCTGGCCGCTTTTACCGGCACGGCTGCTCGCGGATCGGAAATTCAGCTTTGGAAATCTGGCGGGGTTTGGGCTCGCGGGAGTTTTCATTCTGCTGCCCGCGCTCGTGCTTGCTGGAGCATGGTCGGCGCACCTGGCCGTGGACCATTTCACCGCCGGCTTCGTGTCCCTCCGGCCCTCGGGCCTCATCGTGCAAGTGCGGAAATATGTTCGCGACGACGGCAAGAAGATCATGCTCGTTCCGATGTCGCACATCGGCGAATCCAAGTTCTATCGCGATCTCGCCGCGTCCTTTCCCGCGGACTCGGTGGTCTTGATGGAAGGCGTGACCGACATCCAAAAAGTGGCGCCTGCGCCCATCGATTACTCACGAGCCGCTGCCTCGATCGGGGGAGTGGAGCAAAAGAAAGCCTTCCAACCGCGGGGTGAAATCGTGGCAGCGGATGTGGACATGAGTTCCTTTTCGCCCGCGACGCTCGATCTGTTGAAGATCGCCATGCTCGTCCACTCGAAGGGCGTAACCGCCG
>JBBSDS010000262.1:0-7719 GCA_038240495.1 Chthoniobacterales bacterium
CATCCGCGCCGCCACGCACGAGCCAAAATGGGCGCACGCGATGGTGCCCGACGCCGTGTTCGGATTTCAGTTCAACATCGACTTCCATCCAACGCGCCGGAAGTTCCTCGACAAAGGCGATCCCGCCGGGCCGTGGCAATACGTCCACACGCCCACGCGCAACTGGCACACCGACACCGACCGCGCGATGTTCCCGCTGCGCGGCCTCGTGCCGGTCGAGCGCGACGGCTTGCTCGGCGCGGGGAAAAACATCGGTGTGAGCAGCGTGGTGCAATCGTCGCTGCGCCTGCACGGGCAGATGATGCTCGTCGGACAGGCCTCGGGGACGCTCGCATGGATGGCGCTGCGCGATGGCGTGGAGCCGCGCGCGATCGCCGCGGATTTTGTGAAGGTGCGCGAGCTGCAACTGTGCCTTGTGCGCGGCTGCGGCGGGCCTGGTGTGCTGCTTTGGCCGTGGCAGGATCTCGCGCCGGACGACGCGTGTTTTGAAGCGGCGAACCTCCTCGCGGTGCGCGGCATCTGGCGGGGGGATGCGGAGAGCGTCGATTTTGTGCCGGAGAAAATCGTCACAACCAACGAACTCGCGGGCACGCTCATGCGCCTCGGACGCGCGCTCGCGACGCCGAAGGAATTTGCACCGCTCGCGGATTCTTCGACACTCGGACTTACAACTTGGGGCACACTGTCCAACTGGCTGACTTCCGCCGGACTGCCTGCGGACAAAGGCCTCGCGAAGCAGAAAGACCTGCCGCTGACGCGCGGCGAGTGCGTGCGTTTTTTGTGGGCCGCCTTGCAGCAGGCGGGCGAATGGCAGCCGAGTACGCCCGCGTATCTCACGCCCGGTAACGACAGCGACGGCGACGGCATCCCCGATCTCGACGACGCGCTGCCTTTCGATCACAACAACCGCAACCTCCCCGACCGCCTCAACACCTCTGCCCCATGAAAACCCTCCCCATTTTTTTTGCCTTGCTCGTCTTGACTGTCGCCGCGCTCGCGGGCCCGCGATTCCTTTGCTGTGACTATAATGGCGGCAAAGTCTGCGTCGTTGCCGCCGATGGCGGCATAGAGTGGCAGACCGAGGCGAAGAATCCGCAGGACTGCTGGCTGCTGCCGAATGGGCACATCCTTTTTGCCTACATCAATGGCGCGAAGGAGATGACGAAAGACCAGCAGGTCGTGTGGGAATACCGGCAGGACTTGAAGGTGAAGAACCACGTGAAGCTCAAACAGAAAGACGGCACCGAAGTCGAAAAGGACCTCGAGGAAAACGTCGAGTGCCATGGCTGCCAGCCGCTGCAAAATGGGAATGTGCTCATCGTCGAATGCGGCACGAGCCGCATCATTGAGGTCGGTCGCGACGGCAAGATCGCCAAGGAAATCAAGCTCTCGACCAAGCCGGACATCCGCCTGCACAATCAATTCCGCGGTACGCGCAAGCTCGCCAATGATCACTACCTCGTGTGCTTCAAGGGCGAAGGCAAAATCGTCGAACTCGATGGTGATGGCAAAGTGCTGCGCGAAGTTGCGGTGCCCGGCGACCCGCATGAAGTCGTCGCGTTGCCGAACAAGAACTGGCTCGTCACCTGCGGCGATGGGCACAAGGTCGTCGAGATCGATCCGAGCGACAAAGTCGTGTGGGAACTCAACGAAAACGATCTCCCGAACAACCCGCTCCGACTCATGGCTGGCTGCCAACGGCTGCCGAGCGGCAACACGCTCTTTTGCGTCTATCTCGGCCACGGCCACATCGGCGAACAGCCCATGGTCCTCGAAGTCACGCCCGACAAGAAAGTCGTGTGGGAGTTCGCCGACCATGCACATTTCAAGACGATCAATCAGATCATGTCGCTCGACGTTCCCGGCGACGTGACCAAGGGCGAAATTCTTCGCTAGGTGAATGGCTGAATCGCCGCACGTTCGTGGAGGTTGAACGCTCCACGGCGATCAGTCAGAACTCACCAGTCGATGAAAACCCTCCAGACAGACGTCCTTATCTGCGGCGGCGGTTGTGCCGGCATTGCCGCGGCGCTCGCGTCCGCGCGCAATGGCGCAAAGACCTTGCTTGTCGAGCGCGCGGGCTTTTCGGGTGGCATTATCACCACCGTGGGGCTGCCTTATTTTGACGGGCTCATCGACAAACCGACGGGGCGCTTTGTCGTCAAAGGCATCGCGTTGGAATTGCTCACCGCGCTTGGTGTGGCGAAAGAAGGAGCGAGGCACATCGACGATCTCCGGGCCGATCTCATCACGAAGTATTGGGGCTCGGTTTACATCCCGAATGTCGAAGAGTTCAAACTGCTGACCGACGATCTCATTCTTAAGCACAGCGACAATCTGCGCGTGCTCTACCACAGCACGGCGTGCGACGTGGAGGTGAAGGGCGGACGCGTTGCGGCGGTGACGATTGCCAACAAGGACGGCCTCACGCGCATTGAGGCGCGACAGGTGGTGGACTGCACGGGTGATGCTGACATTGCTCACTGGGCCGGCGCGCCGACCGAGAAACTGGACCCGCTGATGCCGCTGACGATGCACTTCCGAATCGGCAACGTAACACCGGTGAAAGAAACCGGAGCGAAGGCCAAGGAGGCGTTGATCGATGCGCATGAACGCGGCGTGCTGCCGGAATTCTACGGGCCGGGACTGATCTACGCTTTTGCGAAAGACGAGGTCTACGTCCACGCGACGCGCGTCGCGGGAGATGCAACCGATGCAGCGGATTTCACACGCGCGGAGATGCAGGGGCGCAAGGATGCGTGGGCGATTTTCCGCGAGTGGAAGGCCAAAGTGCCGGGCTTTGAAAACAGCTACTTCATCATGAGCGGGCCATTCATCGGTGTGCGCGAAACACGGCGCATCGTGGGCGAGCGCGTGCTGACCCTGGAAGACCTGCAGAAGACGAATCGCTATGATGACGCCGTGGCGACGGGTTGCTGGTTCCTCGATGTGCATCCGCCGAAGACCACGGTCGGCAATGCGTTTGTCGGGACGCCATTTCAGCCAAAGCCCTACGACATTTCGTTTCGCACGCTTGTGCCGACGACGCTGAGCAACCTGCTGGTCGCCGGGCGCTGCCATTCGGCGAGCAAGGAAGCGGCGGCATCGTCGCGCGTGACCGTCACGGCGATGGCACTCGGCGAAGCCGCTGGAACCGCCGCGGCACTCGCGACGAATACCATGACGGAAGTCGCGCTTCTGGACGGCGCCAAAGTGCGCGAGAAGCTTTCCAGCCAGAACGCCGGACCGTTTACCGATGCCTAATTTGCTGTCTCAAAGAACATGAAGAACCCGCCATCAACACCCGATTCATCGCTCAATCGTCGCGAAGCACTGCGCCGTACTTTGCTGGGCGGTCTCGGTCTCGGTGCTGCGGTTTCGTTGCCTCAAGCAGTGGCGACGCCGGTTCCTGCGCCGGACGCAGACGCGCCTTTTGTGCCCGAAAATGATTACCCGTTCTTCGGCGGCGAACCCGACGGGATGCAATGAACTGCTGATCGTTTGCTGGGTGCTGAAACTCGATTTTCCACTTCGTCCTGCGCCATGAAAATCTTCTCTCTGCTGCTGGTCGTCGCGTCGGTGGCAACCACGGTTGCCACCGACGTCAATCTGCGTGACTTCGCTCCGAAGGCCGATGGCGCGACCGACGACACCGCGGCGTTCGTGGCATGCTTTCAAGCGGCGGGGAAGGCGGGCGGTGGCACGGTCGTGATTCCGCCTGGCGACTATTTTTTGATAGGCGAGGCAGCGGTGCCGCTGAGTTCGGGGCTCACGGTCTCGGCTTACGGCGCGCGAATTCATTTGCCGGACGCGCTTGGCGACAAGGCGCGTGTGGTGCTTTTCGGCGGAGAGAACATCAGCGATTTCCGCTGGTTCGGCGGGCATTTCGGCGGGCGGGTTTTCGATCCCGCGCGCGAGACGAACTCGTGGGAGCCGAGTGCGAATACCCGTGGGATTGTCATCACTACGACGCCCAGCGGACGCACGGAAAATCTCACCTTCCGTGACATCGTATCCGATGGCCTGGCAGGCGCGGCAATCAATGTGCTCGGTGCCGAAAAGCCGGGGAGCGAACGCGAGGTCGAGACTTACGCGCGCAACGTGACCGTGGAGAATTGCACGCTCGAACGCACCGGAAAGTTTATGTGGGATTACGGCTTGCTATGGCAGATCACGGTCTGGCCCGAGGACTACATGCCGGGCGAGCGGGCGATGGCGGCGAAGTATTCCCGCATTGATCTCGTGCGTGGCGGCGTGACGATGGCGGACGGTGATGACCGGGTGCGTTTCGATAATCGCGAGAAACCGATCGCCGTCAGCGCGAGCGGCGATCCGAAAGACGCACTCTGCTTTTTCGGCGGCGCGCTGCCGCGCAATGTTGTTCGTGGACGGCAATACTTCGTGGTCGAGAGCCACTCCGAGTTTATCAAGATCGCCGAACAACCGGGCGGCGCGGCAATCCAATTTGCGGGCGCAAGTGGAGAAGGGGTGAAGTTGATCCAGAACCTGTTCGCCGCTTTCCTCGCGCTCTACGCACCCACCGGCAGCGGTCCGGGAAAAGGCGCGCTCGATCTCGTGGCGTGCGAAAAGGTGATCGTGCGCGGCTGCCGGCTCAGCGCGCTCGGTGACACGATGCACATTCAAAAAAGCCGCGGCATCATCTTTGCCAACAACCACATCACCGGCTCGCGCATGGGCGCGTTCTTCCTCGCGGAGTTTTGTCAGAATGCCGCGATCACGGGCAACACAGTGGATGGGACCAACGGCTCGCGGGTCATCAGTGTGGAAAAATCGTGCGAAGACGTGACGATCACCGGCAATACATTTCGCAACGGTGGACGCGGGTCATGGATCAATCAGCCGCGCAACTTCGTCATGACCGGCAACATTTTCGTGAACAACACGACCAAGAACGAACACGACCCGCGGCGCGGGCGGCGCAGTTTTATTACGGGTGACTTCGAGGAAAAGCCCGAACTCTACTTCACTCTCCACGAGTATGACGGCAGTTACGGGCCGGTCATCGTGCGCGACAATATCTTTGCGCTCGGCCCGGACTGCGGGGTTCCGTCCGTGACCTTCGCGCCGGGTGGGCGGCAGATCGTTTTCAAAGACAATATTTTTCCCGGCGGCGGGGCGGTGATTCGGATTGATCCGCATTGTTCCGAGGTGGATGTGCGGGACAATCATGGTGCGGATGTGCAACGTGGGTCGGTCGATTTCAATCACGGTCGGCGGTAGGAGATCCACTCGCATGACCACTTCGCCAACGAGCGCCCCTCACTATGTCGCCATCGAGATCGGCGGCTCCAAACTGCAACTGTACGCGGGCACGGGCGACGGGCAGATTCTTGACCGTGTGCGCTTCGTCGTGGAGCGCGAACGTGGCGCGGAAGGTATTCGGGCGCGGATTGCCGAGGCCTTGCCGGAGCTGATCGCCAAATGGCGGCCGGCGGCCATCGGTGTGGGCTACGGCGGGCCGGTGCATTGGCGCACGGGACGGATTTGGAAGTCATATCACATCGCCGGCTGGTCGGATTTTCCGCTCGGTGAATGGCTGCGCGAGCAAACCGGTGTGCCCGTTTTCGTGGACAACGATACAAACATCGCGGCGTTCGGCGAAGCGCGCTGCGGCGCAGGCGAGGGATTGGACCCGGTCTTCTACACAAACATGGGCAGCGGCGTCGGCGGTGGATTGGTGGTCCAGGGCAGGATCTATCATGGTGCGCCGCCGGGGGAGATGGAGTTTGGCCATCTGCGGATGCATGGACCCGAACGAATTCTGGAGGATGACTGCGCGGGTTGGAGTCTGGATCGCGCGATTCGCGCTGCGGTTGAAACGACGCCGGATTCGCCACTCGCGAAACTCGTTGCCGGCGATCCCGGTGGCGAAGCGCGTCATCTCGCGACAGCACTCGCGGCTGGCGATGCTTTCTCCCGCGCACTCGTCGAAAAGCTGGGGAGCCACCTCGCGAACGCGCTCGGTGTAGTCACGCAACTTTTACATCCCGAAGTGATCGTGATTGGCGGCGGCGTCTCGCTGATCGGTGAGCCTCTGCGCGCAATTGTCGCGGAGCGGCTGCCGAATTTCATCATGGATGTCTTCCGCCCCGGTCCGCAGGTCCGGCTTGCCAGACTGCGCGAAGATTCCGTTCCCGTCGGTGCGCTCTTGCTCGCCGCGGAACGACTCGCCACTTTTAATCCCGCTCCACAACCATGAAAACCTGGCTCCAAGAATACGTCGCCGCCCAGCATCGCGCCCTCGACTCCGTGCCGCTCGACGGCATCGAGCAAGCCACCGAAACCGTCCGCAACGCGTGGCGCGAAGACCGGCAAATTTTTGCCATCGGCAACGGGGGAAGCGCCGCGAGCACTTCGCATTTTGCCACCGACCTTGGCAAAGGTTCGTCGGACAAGGTCGGCCAGCGCTTCCGCGTTTCGTCGCTGAATGACAACGTGGCGTGGATGACCGCGCTCGCCAACGACTACAGCTACGAGGACGTGTTCATGCGGCAGCTCCAAAACTTCGCGCGGCCTGGCGACGTGCTCATCGCCGCGAGCGTGAGCGGCGGCTCGCCGAATCTGGTCAAGGCTTTCACGTGGGCGAAAGAGCACGGTCTGCGGACCATCGCGCTCGTCGGCGCGAAGCGAGGCGCGCTCGCCGGCATCGCGGAGCAGGCCATCGTGGTGGACGACACGCACTACGGTCGCGTCGAGGATGTCCACATGCACATTCTGCACATGATTTGTTACGCCTTCATGGAAACGCCGGCGCTCACGCCGGCGTGAGCGATTCGGGAGTGTTTTGATCGTCGCGCAGGGAAGCAGAAAGCTCTGGTCGGGCGAGACATGAGCCCGCCCGCAAAACAACTTTTTGGCATGCTTAACTTTTCGATTGCTATTGATACAGAGTCTCAATAGCATCTCGAATCTCCTCGATTACCTCCGGTGTTTATATTTCGTTAATCAATGAATATCAGCTACTTAACTCGCCTCGGATGTCTCGCATCGGGCATCGCAATCATTGTCACCTGCGCCCTTGTCCAAGACGCAAGAGCCCACGAAAGCCCATTCGCTTTTACCTACACCACCGACCTGACACCGAAGGGCAAAAGTGAATTCGAGCAATGGGTGACGTGGCGTCGCGGCAAAGCGCACGGCGATTTCGACATCCTCGATTTGCGGGAGGAAATCGAATACGGCATCACGGACAATTTCCAAGCGTCGCTTTATGTGAACCATTCCTATCACGATGCTTACCAGAGTTTCCCGGCAAGCCCGGGAGGCAAGGGTGGCTGGGTCACGGGAGGTGAAGGTGTCCCGGCCAATCACAATCCCAAAACGCGTTTCCGCCAGTATCACTTCGACAGCATCTCGACGGAAATCATCTGGCGGCTGCTGAGCCCGTATAAAGATCCGCTGGGTCTCGCGCTCTATTTGGAGCCGGAAGTCGGCACCGATTCGGTGGAAATCGAAGCAAAAATTCTGCTGCAGAAAAACTTCATCGATGACCGTTTCGTCATCGCGCTGAACATCAATTACGGATTGGGCTGGGACAAAGAAGATCCCGAATTCGGCACGAAGGGGGACTCGACGCGGGCGCGCGACTCGCACTTTGAATGGTTTGCCGCGGCTTCGTATCGTTTCGCGCCGAGGTGGAGCTTTGGCGCGGAGTTTTGGAACCACCATGAGTTTGCCGATGCGAGGGAACACGAGCAC
>JBBSDS010000263.1:0-7696 GCA_038240495.1 Chthoniobacterales bacterium
CGCGGATCCGCGGCGCGTCCGGCAGGCGCTCGTAAACCTGCTCGACAATGCCCTCAAATACACCCCGCGCGGCGGCACCGTCACCATCTTCGCCGAGACCCGCCCCGGGGGCACCGTGCTCGGCGTGCGCGACACCGGCCCCGGCATCCTGCCCGAGGATATGCCGCGCATTTGGGAACGGCTCTACCGCGGCGACAAGAGCCGCTCAGCGCGCGGCCTCGGCCTTGGTCTTTCGCTCGTCAAAGCCATAACCGAAGCCCACGGAGGCCGCGCCGAAATTGCGAGCACCTCCGGCGTCGGCGCAGTCTTTCGCATCGTCCTGCCAGTTCGCCCCGAACCAGCTTGAGCTTTTGCGACGCAACGCGATTCGTCCGCGTCATTGCACCGGCGAGAGCAGCCGCGCAATCCGCACGGCGGTTTTGAACCACCACGGACGGCGCGTGTATTCGCAGAAGTCTACGCGTCGGCAGTGGGCGAAGTCCGCCCTCAGCATGCCGCCACCTCGCACGCGAAAGCGGTGTCGGCTGCGAGCAGGGCGCGGTACTGATAGAGGAAAAGCTCCTCTCTCGCGCCGGAGAACGGCTTGGTTTCAATGGGTTTGAAAATCTCGGTGTCGTGGCGGTTGCAAACACCAGTAAAAGTCGTCGCGACGTTGATGCCGATGAGTTCCGGCACGCCGAAGTTTCGATGGTCGGTCGCGCCGCCGGGCAGAAAACCGTAAACGTGATGGTCCGGCCGGGCGAGTCTGGCCAACTCGCTGCGCTGGATGGAGTGCGCGGCCACAATCGATTCGCTACAATCGCCAAGGTGCGCGGCGAGACAAACCCTCCCCGGCTTTCTGCCGAGGCCGAGGGAGATCGCCCGCCAAAAATCACCTTCAAAACGGTCATGGCGTTTTGAGAATTGAACCGAGATCGAGTCGGCGAGCGGAATGGGACGGTAACTGTCGTCCAAATACCAAACCTCCCGGATCAGCGTTGCTGTATTGGAGTAACCCGAGATGAAGCGGTCGTGCCCTTGCCAACCCCCGAATAAAGTACGGCGGGAGATGACGACGTGCCGGGGAAGTTCAGCGGAAAAAATCCAGCAGGTCGGATTTCTTATCGGCGCGAGCCCACCGCTCGATCTTGCGGAGTTCCCGGTCTGTTAGCTTGCGTGGCATTTGGGGAGCAATGGTTTCTCGGCGGCTAAAGTCGCACAGGTTGTCCCAGCACCTCCGGTTGCGGTAGATAGAACTTCATTGACGAATGCTTACCGCGTGGGACATCGAAAAAGAATGCGTTCTCGCCCTGCCCGATTACGAGGAGGTCGCTGAACTCGCCGCAATGCGGGAGTGGGCGCGCGCGGGGCGGGTCGTCTGTCCGGTTTGCCGCGAGAAACTCGTGCTCCGCGCCGGGGGAAAACGTTGCGTGCATCTTGCACATCGGGTGTTGGCCGATTGCCCGCACGCGCACGTTTCGATCCCGATCATCGAGACTCGGCGGCTCCTTTATCGCTTCTTTCAGGATCGAATTCAGCGGGGGAAACTCACCGGCCCAATCGAACTCGAGCCGAATGTTCCGGGCCTTCCCGATGGTACACGCGTCGATCTGATTCTCCGCCGCGAGGCACGGCTGCCGGTTGCCATCGTGCTTCTGGAAGCGGGGTTAAAGCCTGATCCTCGCTGGATGCTTCGCTCTGTCATTCGGGAGCAGGGTTTCGCCTTCCGCCCGGTTTTTCTCAGCGCGACGCTGAAGCCAAAAGAAGGCACTGCGGGAGTGTTTCTGCTCAACCCGACGCAGAGAGACATGACGCACAAGTCGCTCTTCGGCCTGAGCAAAGACGACTACGGGATGCGCGACGCATTGCACTTCGTCGATTACGAACGCGCTCAATGGACCAGCTTGCGCGGACTCCACCTGGAACATCCGCCGCAAGTGTATGGAACGGAGTCCGTCCGCCACAGTTCGATGAGCGAACTTCTCTGGAGCGAGAGTCAGGCGGAATGGACGCATCCCGGCGAACCGAGGGCGAAAATAGCTCCGCCTCCGGCGAACCTGCCAGCGTTCACGCCGCTGCAACAACATCAGGCGAGAAGTCGATCGGGAACGGCTCCACGCCCCGCTCAACCTCAACCTAAATACGAGCCAGCAGCCTGGATCACTGGCGGCCTCGTTTGCATTGGCTGTCAGGTACGAACGAACGACTGGTCAATGGCGACGCCTGGGAATGATGGCTGTGTCTGCAAAACGTGTTTTGCGAAGGGGATTCGCTGAACTGCGTCACGCTCCAGGATGCCGCCGATGAAGGCTTCGCCCTGCTCATGGCCAAGCGGCGCGGAAAATCCCGTTAGCCACCCGCCTCAGCGCAGCACGGGCGCAGCGTCGAGCAGCAAGGGAATACCTTTCGCTCTCCTCTCCTAGCCCGCGCGGCAATGAGCGCAGGGCGAGCGCCAGCTAGGAGGCACCTACCCAAGTTGGCCGACGCGAAGCCTCCCCGGAGTTCCCACGGAGGCTGAGCAAAGGACCAACAAACATCCGCCGGGCGGGGGTTCGCACGAAGCGTGACAGTTCCTCTGGCGCGCTTCGTGAAACGAGGGAACGGCCCGGAGGATCGGACGAACGAAGGATATGCTCCTTGACGGATATGCCTTCTCCCGTATGTGTGAACCTGTGAAACTGATCGAAGTTTACAAGTGCCTCTGCGACGAAACGCGGCTGCGCATCCTGCATCTCCTTTCCCATCGACCGCTCTGCGTCTGCCACTTTCAGGAAATCCTGAATGCGCCACAGGTGAAGATTTCCAAGCATCTCGCCTATCTCCGGGAGCACGCGCTGGTGGAGACGCTGCGGGAGGGTGCGTGGATCGTCTATTCGCTGCCAGCGAACCCGCCACCGGAACTCACGGCGAACATGAAGTGTTTGCAGGATTGCTGTCGCGAAGGCGCGATCTTTACCGCCGATCTGCGCAGGATGGCAAAAGCTTTGGCGAGTTGCTCCGGGCCGCTCGCGGATTACTGCAAACCGGGCGTGAAAGCCAAGACGGTTTCTCCAATCCGTAAAACCGTCAGAGCATAAAAAAGGCGCGTGTCGGCTGGAGCTTCCATGAGAAAACTGCTGTGCGAATTCCTTGGAACCTTCGCGCTGGTGTTTGCTGGCACCGGCGCAATCGTGGTCAATCACGCAAGTGGCGGGGCGATTACGCATCCGGGCGTTGCCCTCACGTTCGGGCTCATCGTCCTCGCCATGATTTACACTTTTGGTGACGTGAGTGGCGCGCACTTCAATCCGGCAGTCACCACGGCCTTCGCTGCGGCGGGCCGTTTCCCGTGGCAAACCGTGCCTGGCTTTGTCGGCGCGCAATTGCTCGGGGCGTTTGCCGCGAGTGGCCTGCTGCGTTTCCTTTTCCCGTCCGATGCGACGCTGGGCGCGACGCTCCCGACTGGTTCCGCGATGCAGAGCTTCGTTTTGGAGGTCGTGTTGACCTTCCTCCTGATGCTCGTGATTCTCAGCGTATCCACCGGCGCGAAGGAAAAGGGAATCACTGCGGGAATCGCGATCGGTGCGGTCATCGCGCTCGAAGCGATGTTCGCCGGGCCGATCTCCGGCGCGTCGATGAATCCCGCGCGGTCGATCTCGCCAGCAATCGTGAGCGGCCACCTCGAACACCTCTGGCTCTACCTCGTCGGCCCGCTGCTCGGCGCGCTCCTCGCCGTTCCGGTGGTGTGTGTCGTGCGCCCCTCGGACTGCTGCCCTTCCGAAATCGAACAACCCATCAATCCATGAACATATCCGAATTCAAAATCCACCTCGAAACTCATCCCGGCGCTGAACTTCGTTTCGTCCTGCCGGACGGCGACGTTATTCCCGCGCAGGCACATATCACCGAAGTCGGTCGCCTCGACAAAGCGTTCATTGATTGCGGTGGCGTCATTCACCGCACTTCCGTCTGCCTCCTGCAAGCGTGGGTTGCCGACGATGTGGAACATCGCTTCCTGCCCGGCGGCTTGGCGAAAGTCCTCGCAGGGGCGAAACCGCTTTTGCAATCAGACGATTTGCCCGTGGAAGTCGAATACGAGAATTGCGCCATCACCCAGTTTCCTGTCGAGGATGCGGCCTTTGCGGATGGCGTGCTCTCCTTCACGCTCGGCACAAAGCACACAGATTGTCGGGCGAAGTCGGTTTGCCTGCCGGGCGTCCAAGGTTTGAAAAACGCGTGCTGTTGAGCGCCCTGCCGAATGACACAGCCACTCGTCCTCATCCTCTGCACCGGCAACTCGTGTCGCAGTCATCTCGCCGAAGGCATCCTGCGCGCGGCGGCGGGCGATTTGTTTCGCGTCGCCAGCGCCGGCTCAAAACCGGCTGGTTGCGTCCATCCGCTCGCCATCAAAGCGATGCAGGAAATCGGCATCGACATTTCTGCGCACCATTCAAAGCACCTCAGCGAATTCCTCAATCAGCCGGTGGAAACGGTTATCACCGTCTGCGGCAATGCCGATCAGGCGTGTCCGATGTTTCCCGGTCAGATGAACCGCCATCATTGGGGCTTCGACGACCCCGCGCACGCCACCGGCTCCGAGGATGAACAACTCGCAGTTTTCCGCCGTGTGCGTGATGAAATCCGCCGCGTCTTTGAAGCCTATGCGGCTGGGCGCAAAGATGCCGAGGAAGGTCGGTAAGCCACGTTTTGTTTGTCAGCGATCACGGATCACTTGCTTTAGCTTCCTCGGGGAGCGGTGGCCCGGAGGACCGTCGGATGATCTGCGCCGCCCGCAACGCAGCGTTAGGCCGTTCGCGGAGCGCAGCGCGAAGCGAGTAGGCCGGGAGCGCAGTGAGGACGGCTCAGTTCATCCCGCTGCCCACAAACTTGGGAGTCTGTGCCGAGGGCGCGCGCAGCCGGTGGGAGGCACAGTCTCCCGCGGCGCAAGCCGCATCAGGAAGGCGTTACGGAAACCTCGGTTTCCGTTGAGATGGGTGCGTCGAAGACGGTTCCTCCGCCTTCGACCAGGGAAGAGCCGTCTTCCCTCCAAATCCCAAAACCTCTGCGGGTAATTGGACGGAGCGTTTCGACAAGTGCGCTCTGGGAAAAATCGCGTTCCCTCGCATCCTCGAGAGACTAAAATGATGACTTGGGAAGAGATTACAGACCTGCTGATTACCTTCGGTGAAAAGGTGCATGTCATTCGTGGCAATGATGCGGATGCGGTCAGTCTCCAACTCGTTCCCGCAGGCTGGTTCGTTTCGATCAAATCCAGTGGCGTGCTCAACATGGGCACCTACGAGGGCGACGACAATCGGCTCGTCGGAACGCAAACCATCCCGTTCGCCGAACTCACACCGGACTTTTTGCGACAGGAGGTTCAGAGGGTAATGTCAGAACAAGTTTTGGCCCATCTCGATTCCGACGCCCTGCGCGATTATCTCATCTCATCGCAGAGAAATCCCGGCCAACGATTTTAGACTCATACGAGCCGAGCCGTTCAGCCAATTCGCGCGCCCAAGGAAATTCATCTCATTCGAGATTTGGCGGCGTCGCATCGCTCCAAAAACTCGAAGAGCACTTTGAAGTCGGAAGCCGGGAGCTTGGTCGCCAATGCGGCAAGACCTTGACGTAGTTCCGCCGGGTTTGGCGGTTTCGGAAAGATCATCTTCACGCCCAAACTCATCGCCTCCCCGTGGTCAACGGGGTGGGCCGTGATAAGAATCGTCGGCAGACTCTTATCGACGTTGTGAGCCTTGCGGAGTGCCTCGAAACCCCTTTCCGGGGCGAAGTCGAAGATCAAAACGTCCGCGTCGTCGTCCCGAATCGCTCCGACGACATCACCAATTTCCTCGCATGAGGAAGCCTCCCATCCTGCGGAGCGGGCGATGGCCGTGTAAGCGCAAGTGGCACCGGCATCGCGGTGAAGGATGAGAACTTTCCTGGGGCTTTTCGAGTCCATGTGGGACACCAAATTTTAGAAAGTTATCCAACGGTCGCGCCGCGTTTTGCCGTCCGTTTTTGCGGCTGAATGCTCTGCTCTTCCGGCATTGGCTCCTGTTCGTCGGATGCCTGCACACTCGCTGCCGCCTGATTCTTGGTGATGTCGAGTGCGTTGACGATTTCCTGCTGGCGCTTGGCGGCCACGGTCAGCTTTTCCTCGTGCTCGAAAGGATGGTCGAGTTGCTTCGTCAAATCCGCGCTCTGCTTGTGATACTGCTTTAAGTCCGCTTCTCGTTCACGCAAACGGTCGTCCATGCTATCCAGTGCGTGCTCGATGGATGCGATCGTGCCTGCCGGGCTGTCGCTCACGTTGGCTTTGTATTCGGCTTTTCCGTGGATGAGGAGCGTCGAGCGTTCTTCAAAGCGATGAAGCGAAATGGGGAAGCCGGCGATCTCGCCGATGGCTTTTGTGGATTGGAATGGATTCATCGCCGCGCCCATGAAGACGAGCGCGCGACCGGCCTTCACGCGGTCGGTAAAGGCTTCCTTCTTCACGGCCATCGTAAAGTTATCGCCGCGGGTGCTCGTCCGCGTGCGCAAGTCTTCGCGGATGTTGGCGATTTCGCGCTCGGCGGTCGTCACGCTGTCGGCCAAGCCTTTGATCCGATAACGCATTTGGTAAAGGCTTTCGGCGTGCTGCTTTTTCAGCCGGGTCAGGCGCATCACTTCGGCATCTATCTGCGCCTTCTCAATGACGAGCGGATTGCCTGACGCAATGGCCTTCACCTCCGCGTAGGTGAGCGCGGCCGAGTCCACGTCCTCAGCGCGGCGCACGGTTGCATCACCGTTCATCACCTGCGCGATGAAGCGGCATTTCGTTTCGAGCGTCTGCCACATGTAGGCGTCGAAGCTACCCTCCGTCACGTAGCGGAAAATCTTCACATATTCGTTCTGATTGCCCTGCCGGAGAATGCGGCCCTCGCGCTGCTCAATGTCGGCAGGACGCCACGGCGCATCGAGGTGATGCAGCGCGGCGAGACGCTTTTGCACGTTGGTTCCCTCCCCCATTTTCGCCGTGCTGCCCATGAGCACGCGCACCTTGCCCTCGCGCACAGCTTTGAAGAGCGAGGCTTTCGAGGTGTCGTCGTCGTAGTCCTGAATGAACGCGACTTCATCGGCGGGAATGCCGCGCGCGAGGAGTTTGCCGCGCACATCGTCATAGACGGAAAATCCTTTGCCGCCGGCCTGCGGCGTGGAGAGGTCGCAGAAGACGAGTTGCGCCCCTTTCGTCTCCGCCGAATCGAGCCAGACCTGGTGAATCTTCTCCACGGCCTGATTCGTTTTGGAGTCCGGGTTGTCGCGGAGATGCGGCAACATGAGCCGAAGATCGAGCGCGGCCTTCCGCCCCTCGGTGGTAATCTTCAGCATGTTGTCGTCACGCGGATCGACTTTCCCGCTCTTGATCTTCTCGGTGCGTTTTACGAGTTGATCGACGAAGCGTTTCAGCTCCGGCGTTGTCGGTGCGCTAATTGTGACGGGACGGCCTTGTTCCATTTTCGGCACTGGCAATTTCAGCATCTCCGCCGTCTGCACGTCGGCAGTCTGGCGAAACTGCTGCATGAGTTCCGGCACGTTCACAAAGCGTGCGAAGCGGCTTTGCAGCCGGTAGCCGCTGCCGTCCGGGCTGAGTTCCATATTGGTGACAGTCTCGCCAAACGTGCCCGCCCACGAATCGAAGTGCTGGAGCTGATTGCGTCGCAGTGCAGCCATCTGCAAATACCGCTGCATGGTGAAC
>JBBSDS010000264.1:0-7594 GCA_038240495.1 Chthoniobacterales bacterium
TGCGATCCGGGATTTCAAAAATGCCAATCGGCTGCCGTGCATGCACAGCGTCACGCAGCACGGCGAGGGCGGCGCTCGGAGCAAAGTGATGGAATGCGTTGAACATGGTGCGCAATCCAGGCAGTTCGGGCGGGACCGCTCGCGCATCCACCGGCCCGGTGTGAAAGGAAATCTGTCCCTACGAGACCTCTGCCATGCGTTGGAATGCCGGCACATTCGGGAATCGATCCGTGAGAGTGACGTGCGGCTTCATTCCGTCCGCTGCGAGTGCCTGGAGCAGCGCGGGCATCGGGCCGCCTCCGCCCGAGCACAGGTCAACGACGTGTGTGGCGTTGCTGAGTCGCAACACTTCGGCTACCAGCGGCACCGCCGGCCGGTGCAGCGCAAACCTCGCCTCCAGGAAGTGCAGGTAATCCGTGACCAGGTCGCGAATCGTCGCGGGGAACCACGACTGATCCTCCAGTTCAAATAAATGCAGTCTCGGCAGCATCTTCATGCGAATATAGATCCCTGACTTGCCATGCTTGGCCTCTTCCCGCACGGTTCGACCGG
Organism: Chthoniobacterales bacterium; assembly: GCA_038240495.1. Classification (GTDB taxonomy): domain Bacteria; phylum Verrucomicrobiota; class Verrucomicrobiia; order Chthoniobacterales; family Chthoniobacteraceae; genus Chthoniobacter. The sequence goes on from JBBSDS010000264.1 coordinate 553, forward strand.
CCGATCACTTTGCCAGGGCCAAGCCGTTGATTCCGTTCCGAGGGTTCGGCCAACATCTTGGGCGCGGCCAATTCATTATAGACGAGGGGCAGCAATTTCTCCCAAGCCTTCGCGTCGCCTTGCTCGATGGCGGTGAGGATGCGGGTGACGTCGCTCATGCTAGGGTTTGTACAAATCAGGATCAGGCCGCCTCTCGCCATACCACACGCCCATAGCGCTGCGGTCGCGAATGTATCTGCGACGGGCAAAGGTAATGCGATACAGTTGAATGAACCATTCAAGGGTAGAATGGGTTCTCAGCTTTCGACCGGAAGTGGAGACGCACTCGCGCAGGCAAACGAATCGGCCCTGACGGCGCAACGCAAGGCTGAGGGTGACCTCCTCGGTCGCATAGAGGGCCATGTCGAACCCGCCCACGGCCTCGAATGCCTCGCGCGTGCTGAAGAGGAAACAGCCGAAGGCAATGCGCATCCGCCGGGCAAACCAGACTTCCATGGGCACGAAAACTCGGAGATAAGCTGGAATGGGTCCGCTGTAGCGAATGGCGCAGCCACCCCCAATCGCACCCGCGCGCACCGCCTCGACTGCGGCGCAGACGGCCTCCGGGGTGACGATGGTGTCGGCGTCGATGAAGATGAGCAAATCACCTTGCGCCGCCCGTGCCCCGGCGTTGCGTGTCGCTGAAATCTGCCGGTGATGAACGGTGACGACTTGTGCGCCGTGCTGACGTGCAATCTCCGCCGTCCGGTCGGTGGAACCGTCGTCGGCCACGATAACCTCCGATGGCTCGGCCAAATGTCGCGCGGCGACACTCACCGCCTCCAGCGTCGGTCCGAGGACGGACTCCTCGTTCCAAGCCGGGATAACGAACGAGATGAGGTGCGGATGTGGCATGGCGTTCAGAATGACAAGAAACACGGTCAGCCGCCGGAGATCATCGGCGTGCGTTCGCGAATCGGCTGCGCCGCGTGCTCCAGCATCCACCACGCGGCATCCGCGCGTGAAATCGCGGCGGTCAGCGGGAAGCTCTCCACGATCTTCACGCGTCGAGTGAGCGGGCCACGGGTGAGTCGCGTCGGGCGCGGACAGCACCAATCAAGTCCCGAGTCCGCAAACGCGCGCTCCATCGCTGCGAGATCGCGATAGGCGATGCCGATGTTCGATTTCGCGACGAGATATTTCATCGGGGCTCCAGCCCAGTCGTCAGGCGGTCTTTTCATTCGGCACTCCAATCAAATAGGTAATGGGAACCGGGTTCGCCGTGCTTTTCACCGTGCCAATATCCCAGTGGTAATCGTTCGCATCCAGTCTTGCCGTCAGGTCGCGCAACTCCTCGACGCTGTAGGTCCGCAAACACGAGACAAGTCCATCGAACAGCGCAATCAAAGGCATCAACGGAAGCAGGTAGGTCCAGAGCAATCGTGACCAGCGAAACGGACGAATGAACGGGGTCACGAGGAGCACCATGAGCGGCACGAGCAGCATCAGCAGCAGCGCCAGGACGCTGTGCTGTGTGCCCTCAAAAACGGCGATGCCTTGGCGCTTGTGAACTGCATCGGCCAGCACAGCGCACGCTTGCTCCGGGCGGAAATGGTGGAAGGCCGAGAATATCGTCCGAAAGCCGGTCAACTCCTCGGGAACTCGCGTGGCGTCCACCGACTGACGATGGTGGCTGATCGCATGATGCGTCAGGTGGTTCGACCGTCGAAAGGCGTCGAGGTTTGGATACTTGTCCGTCAGGCAAACCGACACGTTCACTGCCCGCTCGGCCAGGACAGGCTGCAGCCAGAGCCACGGCCCGGCAGCGCCTGAACACAGGTCAAGCACCTGCCGTGTGCCGGTGCGCTGGAGCGCGGCGGCCAGAATTGGGACCATCGCCGCGTAGGGCTTCGTGGTGGCGATGACGAATTGCAGGTAATCGGTTTCCCCGTCACGAATCGTGCGTGGGCACCAATCCTGATCGTGGATTTCAATTAGGTGAAGACGTTTCATACTTTGAAACAGGTTCAATCGGTCTCCGATCGGGATGTCATGGATGGACGGCGTCTCTTGGTTTCGTTTCGGCCAACGTGATCTCCTCAAACGACGGGGCGCGCCAGAGGCGTGCGGGCCCGCTTCCCTTCCACATCGGAACAGTTCCAGCGGCAAGAGTTCTCCCGTCGGGCGAGAACAGCAGCACATGGACGTCTCTCTTGAATTCCTTGAGCGTCATCAGTTCGTGACCCGTGGTTACATGCCACAGTTTCACCGTGTCATCGAAGCTCCCCGTGGCGAGCGTGCGCCCATCGGGAGAAAACACGACCGCGACGACTTTCTCGCGGTGACCGCGCAGGACAGCTTGTTCGCGACCCGAGACGATTTCCCACAGCCGAACTGTTCGGTCGAAGCTGGCGGTCGCGAGCATTTTGCCATCGGGGGAGAAGGCCACGCCAATAACCCAATCCTGATGGCCTTTGAACGTGGCCAACGTCCGCTGCGTGGCCACGTCCCATAACCTCGCGATTCCATCAGAACTGACACTGGCCAGAGTATTTCCATCGGGCGAGAAAACCACGAGTTGGATGCCAAAGCCGTTGGTGAACGCGGCTTTCTTCCGCTGACTGGCCAAGTCCCAAATAAGCAGTGGCCCGTTCTGCGTGCAGGTGGCCAGCGACTGATCGTCGGGCGAGAATCTCATCCAGAGGACTGGTTCATCGAGTCGCAGCGTGGCGGTGCTTTCGCCTGTGTCGCCGCGAATGATTTTCACGCTGCCGTTCATTAACGAGTAAGCCGCTCTCTTGCCATCAGAGGAAACAACGCCCGTGATGACTGGTTCGCTGATTGAAAGGTGAGCAGTCTTCGGTCGGCTGGTGGCGACATCCCAGGATTGAAACGTGCATTCACTGATCCCGGTTATTCCGTTTTCGGGTTTGCCGTTTGCCGTGAGCAACGTTTTTCCATCGGGAGCGAACCAGAGGGGGATTGAGCCATCCTTGACTGGGTGGCCCTCCGTGTCTTCAGCCGCCGATAACTGGTTCTCGTCGCGCTTGTCCACAGTCGTCCACAATCTGGCGGTGCCATCTTTGCTGCCGGACACGAGAGCACGCCCGTCCGGCGAAAAGGCGAGCGAGCAAACCTCACCCAGATGACCGCGCAAAGTCGCGGACTTGCTCCAGGTGACGACGCTCCACAAATCGATCTTCTGCTCATCGCCGGTGGCCAATGTTTTGCCATCGGGAGAAAAGGCCAGGCCCTGCACCGAACTGCCGTCCACTTGGAAGGTCGCAACGACGCGCTGCGAGGCGGCTTCCCAGACTTTCACGTCTCCTTCCCAATGCACGGCCGCCAGCCAACGCGAGTCGGCAGAGAAAGCGAGCGCAATGATTTTTTCGTTCTCGATACGTTCGAGTTCGACCACTTTGGCGTTGGCGATCATATCCCACAGTTCAATTCGCTGCATGCTGGCCGCCGCAAGCCAGCGACCGTCGGGCGAGAGTTCGCGCAAGTGCTCCAGGCCGTGGAGATCACTGAGGGTTGAACCGGTCCTTTCCCACGTCGCCGTATCATATTGCCGGAAACCCCCTGCCTTCCTCGCGCTCATCGTTCGCCTGTCCGCACTGAATGAAATTGGAAAATGGACGCCTTCAAGTTGAGCCAGCTTTTGCCAATCCGCCGTGTTCCACAGGACAAGGTTGTCTCCATCTCCGACCACCATGACCCGGCCCTCCGGTGAAAACGCCAAACATCTATTGGTGAACGCATAGTTAAATCCCCGAAGCATCGTGATGGATTTCTTTGAATCGGCGTCCCACGCTCGCACCGATTTATCCAGGGAGGCCGTAGCGATAATCTTTCCGCTCGGTGAATATGCGACGCAGACCACTTGCGTGTCATGCTCCCGCCAGGTGAACACCTGATCGCCCTGACACTGTTTCCAGAGGTAACGCCACTCGAAGCCGCGCAGATCCTCCTCGCCGGCTTTGGGCCGCTGGTGGTCGAGCAGTTCGTAAGCCCGGATTAGGTTGTTTTCGGCAAGGGCCTGATGCGCGACGTTGATTTCAGCCGCGTAGGCATAGCGCCGGGCGGCGGTCGCTACCGACGTGGCGCGGGTGGATTCGGCAGTAGCGCGGGTCGCCTCCTGCGCCGCGAGTTGGGCTTGTTGCTCGGCGCGCTTGCCCGCCAGCGTCGCCGCTTGCTCTGCGTTCGTGGCTCGCACCGCCTGCCAGGTGCTCGCCGCCAGACCGAACACCAGCGCCAGCGCGACGGCTGTTCCGGCGGCGAAGACCAGCTTGTTCCGGCGAACCAATTTCTGAAAACGATAGGCGGCGCCCGGCGGGCTGGCGCTGACCGGCTCGTTGTCGAGGTGGCGCTGGACATCGGCCGCGAGTCCGGTGGCCGTTTCGTAACGGCGCGTGCGATCTTTCTCCAGCGCCTTCATCACGATCCAATCCAGATCGCCGCGCAGCAACGGAATCAATTCCTTCAATCGTAGCAGCCGACGCGAGGAGGCTCTGACTTCTTCTTCCGTCGCTGGCCGGTTGTCCGAGGAAGATATGAGCCTCCTCACGTCGGCTGCTACGAGTTCCTGGGTAAGCCGCGTGGAGGGGCGCGCTGGTTCTTGCTCGTGGATAATGCGGCGCATCGCTTCCAGTCCGGCGGCCATCAAATCCTTCGCGTCAAAAGGCGTCCTGCCCGTGAGCAGTTCGTAGAGCAGGACGCCGAGCGCGTAAATGTCCGTGCGCGTGTCAATGTCCAGGCTCGTCATCATCGCCTGCTCCGGACTCATGTAGGCCGGCGTGCCCATGAATTGTTCAAAGGCGGTGAAGACGGTCTTGTCGGTCAGGCGCTGGTCAGTGGTGGCCTTGGCGATGCCGAAATCAATCACCTTGGGAGAGCCGGGGGAGCCAGGTTCGCTGATGGTGACGAGAACGTTCGACGGCTTGATGTCGCGGTGAATGATGCCCTTCTGATGCGCGTGCTGGATGGCGTGGCAGACTTGCGTGAAAAGTTTCAGCCGTTCTTCGGTGGAAAGATTGTGCTGGTCACAGTAGTCGGTAATTTTGATGCCGCGCACCAACTCCATCACGAAGTAAGGCCGTCCGGTTTCCGTCGCACCGGCGTCGAACACCTTTGCGATGTTCGGATGGTCCATCAACGCCAGCGCCTGCCGCTCCGCTTCGAATCGGGCGATGACCGACTTGGTATCCATGCCGAGCTTGATGACCTTGAGCGCGACGCGACGGCGGACTGGTTCGAGTTGTTCGGCCATGTAAACGACGCCGCAACCACCCTCGCCGATTTGCTGGAGCAGTTTGTAACGCCCAATTTTGTCGCCGGCCGTTTCGCTTAGCGTCTCCACGCGCACAGTGGGAGCGGCGTCGCCGCTCAAACCAGTGGGCGGTTCTTCCAAAAAATCACCGGCGTTCTCGGCGGCGCGGAGCAATGCCTCGACGCGTTGACGCAACGCGTCGTCGGTCCCACATGCGCCAGTGAGATAAGCGGCGCGGGCTTCAGGCGTGGCGCGCATGAACGCCTCGGCGAACACGGCTTGTTCAAGAGAGGCGGGCTTCATGAGATTCGGTTCATCACCCATACATGCGCTATTTAGCCGGAAAAGGGCTCACAAAACGAAAAGAAAAGATTGTGTGAGCCTTTTTGCCGGGTTTTGGCTCATGAGTGATTGAAGGGACGATCATGACAACAAAGCCGCAAATCATCATCATTGGCGCGGGCATCGGCGGACTCACTGCGGCCATCGCGCTGCGGCAGGCGGGCTTTGGCGTCAAAGTCTTTGAGCGCGCCGCCGAGGTGAAGGAGATCGTCGCCGGCCTCGGGCTTTCGGCAAACGCGGTGCGCGTATTGAAACACCTGGGGCTGATGCAGCCGGTCATTGACCGCGGCACGGTGATTACGGCCGCTGTAACGTATGATTCGAGAGGCAACAGACTCGGGCGCATGCCCACCCATCTCGCGGATGTGCCGAGCGTGTGCCTGCACCGAGCTGATCTGCAGCAGGCGCTCTTCTCCGCGCTTTCACCGGACTGCGTCCAGCTCGGGGAACAACTCGTCGATTTCAATCAAACCGGTCAAGGGGTAACGGCGCATTTTGCGAGCGGTCGGACGGCATCCGGGGACGCTTTGATTGGGGCGGATGGACTTCGTTCCAGAGTTCGCGCGCAACTACTCGGGGACGGAGAACCCGTTTATCGCGGCTATCAATGTTGGCGCGGCGTTTGTGATCGGCGTAGCGGCGAAGAATTGACCGAGACCTTCGGCTTCGGTGTTCGGGTGGGCCTTGTTCCCATCGGTTCTCGCGGGACCGCCTGGTGGTGCACTGCGAACGAGGACGAACTGGCCAAAGACGAGCCGGACGGCGCAAAATCCAAGTTGCTGTGTTGCCTGGCGAACTGGCCCTCACCGATCCCGGAGGTGATCCGCGGGACCGACCCGGCCGCAATCATCAAAACTGGAATCTACGACCGCCGGCCGGTGAAGAGGTGGGGAAAGGGATGTTGCACTCTGCTCGGTGACGCGGCGCATCCCACGACTCCGAATATGGGTCAAGGTGCTGCCATGGCCATTGAAGATGCCATCGTGCTGGCGCGCTGTTTGTCAGGCTACCCGGATCCCGTGGCGGCCTTCCGCGTTTACGAACGGCTCCGCTCCGCGCGCACGGCGAAAGTCACCAATCTTTCGCGTTACTTCGGCGTGATGGGCCAATGGAAAAATCCCGGAGCTGCCTGGCTCAGAAACAAGCTCATGCATTTGGGGTCGGGAAAAACCGCGACGAATGGCTATCTAAAGTTTGTCAGTTACGATCCACATACGATTCCGCTGAACGCAGGTTGAGTATCAAACACCATGCGGGTGACGTTGCTCATGCCAGAGCAAACGTCGCCAGCAGAAAAGCCGGATAAACGGCGTCACTGCCGCAACCAGAATGGGCGTCAGAAAGAATAACGACAGCAGGGTGCGCAAGCTGCGATCCGGGATTTCAAAAATGCCAATCGGCTGCCGTGCATGCACAGCGTCACGCAGCACGGCGAGGGCGGCGCTCGGAGCA
>JBBSDS010000265.1:0-7586 GCA_038240495.1 Chthoniobacterales bacterium
CCACGCCCGCCACCGACCACCCCGCTGGCAGCGTCGGTCCAGGCGCGGAACTGAACGCCGTCGGTCCATTCATGTAATAGATGTACGTCCGCTGGTCACTCTCGTGGAAAAGCAACAGGTCGGGCTTGCCGTCCACATTGAAGTCTCCGACATCCACTACCGACCAACCCGCAGGCAACGTCGGTCCAGGCGCGGAACCGACCGCCGTCGGGCCGTTCAGGTACCAGACGTAGGTTCCAAGACTGGTTGGATTGAAGAAAAAAAAGTCCGGCTTCGAGTCCCCGTTGAAGTCCGAACTTGGTGGCGCGATGAGCAGATTGAAGAGCGTCACCGTGTAGGAAAAATTTGCTGGAATTTCGCTTCCGGCGATCCCGGTCACCGTGACGTTGTAGGTCGTATCCACCGTCACGCTGGTCGGGATCCCCGTGGGCGTCCAAACGAGGGTATTGTCCCCGTATCCATTGGCCGACGTGGAATTGATCGTCGTCGGAATGTTGGCGCCTCCCTGGGTCATCGTCACGCTCGCACCGGAAAAGTCCGCATTCGGATAAGAGAGCGACCAGCGGATGGGAACCAAGTCCGTGGGAACGTATCCGGCGTTTGGCCACGGAACAAACTTGGGAGGCGGCGGAGCGTTAAAGTCGGTGAGAACCCAAATGGCATTTGCCGGGTTGAAACCTCCATCCCGCGGAACATCTCCCGTCCCCATGTGGGCCGCCGCGGGGTAGAGCAGCCACCTCCTATGGCCGAGGAACGAGGTGTCGCCTCCGTCGTCATCGATCAAGAGATCGACCGCAGGCGGGCCGTAAAGGCCAAGGACGAGATTGGATTTGCTCGCCGCGTCGGCACCGGTCGTCGTGTAGTAAGTCCACGTCGTGGGCGGCATATGGCTGAGCGCATTATTGGCCGACATCATGAGCGCCGCGTCCTGATCCTCGGAGTTTTTTGCCGGATCGAAAACGATGTCTCCGGGCAATCCGGCCAGTGCCCGGTAGAAATTGATCCGCCGGCGAACGTCTTCTTGAAAGGCAGCGCTCGTTGTCCCGGCGATTCCAGCGGAAACGCTGCCCGTCCAGGCCATGTCGGCGGCATAGCCTTCGGACGCCGGATAGACCGTCTTGTAGAAAGAGAGGACGTCGCTCCGTCTGTTCGTGTTCACGACGAACCCGTCAGCGGCGCCAGGACTTCCGGGGCCCGGTGTCCAGGCCCGGAGAATCTCGGGGCTGTCCGCGAACAAAAACGCCAGCAAGGCGATGCCTCGCAGTTGTTCAAACCGCGATCTTGCGGGGGGATTCGACATGGCGGCATTCTCGATCAATCTTCGCATTCGGGCAATTTTGAATTATCCCTCCTCAACCAATGCATCCGACGCACTGTCTCCGATTCATCCTCGCATTCTTCGCTCTCGGTCACCTTTCCGCTTCCGAATGGTTTGTCGCGCCAAGTGGCGACGACAAATGGTCCGGAAAACTCCCCCAGGCCAATGCGGAAAAAACGGACGGTCCTTTTGCCACCCTAGAGCACGCACGCGACACGGTGCGTGCGGAAAAAGGACAGCGCACTGTGCGTTTGCGCGGCGGAATCTACAGCGTGCCAAATGGCCTTGTTTTGGAAGCGCAGGATTCAGGGACCGCCGAGGCGCCGGTCCTCTGGGAGGCCTTTGAAAAAGAGCAACCAGTGCTCATTGGCGGACGCCCGATCACGGACTGGAAACCCTGGAAAGACGGGATTCTGCAGGCCGACGTTTCCGTGCAGGGCTTCAAGGGAATCGTCTTCAAGCAGCTCCTTTTCAATGGCAATCGGCAGCCGCTCGCGCGCTATCCAAACTTCGATCCGCAGAATCCCTACGGCGGCGGCTGGGCCTACGCAGGCGGCGAGATGTGGCCGCCGTACACGGACAAAGAGGGCGAGGACAAACACACTCTCAAGGTAAAAACCAGTGACCTCCGCAAGTGGGCGCGGCCCGAAGAAGTCGAGGTCTTCATCCTGCCCCGATTCAATTGGCGGAACGACATCGTGCCCGTGAAATCCATCGACGCAGGCACCGCCACAGTGACGACCGCTCAGGACACCACCTTTGCGATGCGCGCCAATGATCGCTTTTTTTTCCAAGGCGCGCTCGAAGAACTCGACGCGCCCGGAGAATGGTACCTCGATCGGGAAGCGTGGACCGTTTATTTCAAGCCCCCGGCGCCCATCGAGAGCGGCGCCGTCCTCGCGCCGACGACCCGCGACATTCTCACGCTCAATGGCACCGATTACGTCACACTGCGCGGGCTGACCTTTGAATGTGCCGCCCGCAGCGCCATCGTCCTGGCAAAAGCGAACCACTGCCGAATCCTGGGCTGCACCGTGCGCAATGTCAGTGGGTATTTGGGCACGGGCATCAACGTGACCGAAGGCACGGACAACGGCATCGTCGGCTGTGACATCCATCACATCGGCGGCGATGCTGTCGCCCTTTCCGGCGGCGACCGCCAGACTTTGACCGCGGCGGGAAACTTCGTGGACAACTGCTACATCCATCACGTCGGCGTCCTTTACAAACAGGGCGTCGGCGTCTTGCTCGACGGCGTGGGCCAGCGCGTCTCGCACTGCCTCATCCACGACACGCCACGCTTTGGGATCATGTTCGCGGGCAACAATCACGTGCTCGAATACAATCACCTGCGCCATATCGCGCTGGAAACTCAGGACGTGGGCGCCACCTATTGCCGCGGGCTCGATTGGATCAGCCCGCGCGGCACCGTCATCCGCTACAATTACATCCACGACGTGCTCGGCTACGGCTGGAATGGAAAGTGGATCTCGCCGTATTTCTCATGGGGCATTTACCTCGACGATAATTCCAGCGGCCTGGACATCTTCGGCAACATCGTCGTCCGGTGCGGGCGCGCGCTCATCCACGGCCACAACGCGCACGACTGCCGCGTCTTCAACAACATTTTCGTCGAAGGCGGAGAGCGGCAATGGGAGTTCAACGGCTGGACGGTGAAGCACGGCTTTTGGGTCAGAACCCTGCCGCAAATGGTGCAGGGATATGAGTCCGTGGCGAATCTGCCTGCCTGGAAAAGCGTGCGCGGCATGGACGTCCCGCCGCTCAAGATTGCCGACAGCGAGGGCCGCGTAATGGCCGGCAACATCTTCACCCGCAACATTATCTCCTGGAAAAATCCGGAGGCGAACGCGCTCAACGTCCTCTCCTTCAACGGCACACGCAATCAATTCGACTACAACTTGTACTGGCACGGCGGATTGCCGCTCAAGACCAGCCTGTGGATGCCGGGCAAAGTGACTGGTCGCAACCTCGCGCCCAATCCGAACTTCGCGGAAGGCCCATTGAACAAGATGCCGAAAGATTGGAATTTGCAGACCAAGCCGAAAACGGACAACGCGGCCAGGAACGTCATGGATGGCGGGAAACACGCGCTGCATATCGACGCGTCCTTCGACCACGAGAAGACCAGCAATAATTTTCCGATCGTCACCAGCCGCGACATCGAGCTCAAGCCCGGCACATCGTATCGCCTCCACGCCAGGCTGCGCAGCGACCAAGCCGAAGCGAAAGCGGGCCTGGCGGTGCAGTTTTTCCTCGCGCCGAAAGACGGGCAGCCCGGGCACTATTGGTTGAGTTCGCCCTCGGAGGCGAAGGTCACAAACGCGTGGCAGGATTTCGAGTTTGCGGTCCGCATTCCCGCGAAGGGCGAGACGGGCTGGCACGAAAGTATGAAACTTTTTCGGATTCGGATCGACTGGTCCGCCGAACAAGGCGTGCTCTTCGCCACCGACCTGTCGCTGGCGGAGACCGCACCGCTCGATGAGTGGCAGGCCTGGCAGGCGCTGGGTGGGGATCACCACAGCGTGATCGTCGATCCAAAATTCGTCGCCCCCGAGAAAGATGATTACCGCCTCGCCCCCACTTCGCCCGCGTGGCCGCTCGGGTTTAAGCCCATCCCGACTGAAAAGATCGGCCCGTACGCGAGCCCCGACCGTGCGAGCTGGCCGATCGTCGAAGCCGAAGGAGCCCGCGAGCACCCGCTCCCACAATAAGAGGCTGTCTCGAAAATCGCGTCGCGCGCGCAGCCTCGCAGCCGAAGGCTGCTCCTTCCAATTTTGTCATCCTGAGCTTGACGAAGGACCTCCATCTATTGCGGGCAGCGGCGGTGCGGAGTACGGGACGTCATCGCTCCGCACACCTCCGCCCACGAAAAGTGAGAGGTCCTTCGGCAAGCTCAGGATGACGGTTTGGAAAGGGCAGCCCGCAGCCATTTGGGAGCACGAATTTTCGGCAATCTGACGCTGCGGGAAAGGCGGACAGAATTACGGAATTTGACCAAATGACGGAATCCGAGGCACCGCCAATTCATTCCGTATTTTAGAAAAATTCCGTGATTCCGTCCTCCATCAAATACCGTCCGAAGAATTGTCAGAGATCGTATCTGGCGCCCTCCGTCGCCCGCTGGGAGTCTTTTTTACTGGCGTTGGAAGATCGTTTCCACTCGGTTGGTGGTGCCTTGCAGTTTCCGATTCCAAAGTCACTTTAGAGCCCCACACTTCCACAAGAAATGCCTCAACCCATCTGGATCCTCGGAGCGAGCGGATACGTCGGCGGTGCTTTCCAGCGCCTCCTCGAAGCCCGCGGAATCGCGTTCCGCGCGCTGCCCCGCAACGTCCTCGACTACTACGATCTGCCCAAGCTCACGGCCGCATTGCACGAAGCGCGACCGCCTTTTCTGATCAACTGCGCCGGCTACACGGGCAAGCCAAACGTGGATGCCTGCGAGCTGCACAAGACCGACTGCCTGCTCGGCAACTCCATCCTGCCCGGCGTGCTGCGCACCGCTTGCGAAGCCACGAACACACCCTGGGGCCACGTTTCGTCCGGGTGCATCTTCACCGGACGGCGAGCCGATGGCGGCGGCTTCCGCGAGACGGACGCGGCCAATTTTTCATTCCGGACGAACAACTGCTCCTTCTACAGCGGCACCAAAGCGCTCGGCGAAGAAATCCTCGAAGGCGCTCGCGATTGCTTCATCTGGCGCCTGCGCATTCCTTTCAACGAAGTCGATTCGCCGCGCAATTACCTCACAAAAGTCATGCGTTACGCGCGCCTCCTCGAAGCGGAAAACTCGCTCTCGCAGCTCGACGAATTTGTCCGCGCGAGTTGGGAGTGCTGGGAAAAGCGCGTGCCGTTTGGCATCTACAATGTGACCAATCCCGGCTCCGTGACCACGAGGCAGGTCGTGGACCTGATCAAGAAAAGCGGTGTCTGCGAAAAGGAATTCGAATTCTTCAGCGATGAGGCCGACTTCATGCAAAAGGCCGCGAAAACTCCGCGCTCAAACTGCGTCATGGACAGTTCGAAAATCGCTGCGGCGGGCATCAAGATGAGCGAAGTCCACGACGCCATCGCCGCAGCGCTCAAAAACTGGAAAGCCTGATCATGCGTCTCCTCGTCACCGGCGGAGCGGGTTTCATCGGCTCGAACTTCGTCCTCCAGCAACTCAGCGAGCGCGCCGACATCGAGCGGCTCGTGAACCTCGACAATCTCACCTACGCCGGCAATCTCGCGAGTCTCCGCGCGGTCGAAAAAGATGCGCGCCACGTCTTCGTCAAAGGCGACATCGGCGACGGCGAACTCATCGCGAAGTTGCTCGCTGAGCACGCCATCGACGCGGTTGTAAACTTCGCCGCCGAATCCCATGTGGACCGCTCGATCGACGGCCCCGAGGCTTTCATTCAAACCAATGTCGTCGGCACGCTCCGCCTCCTGCAAGCAGCCCGCGCCTACTGGAGCAAACTCGCGCCGGAGAAGAAAGACGCGTTCCGTTTCCTCCACGTCTCTACCGACGAAGTCTATGGCTCGCTGCGCCCACAGGATCCCGCTTTCACCGAGGAGACGCCGTTCGCTCCGAACAGCCCGTACGCCGCGAGCAAAGCCAGCAGCGATCACCTTGTCCGCGCCTTTCACCACACCTACGGCCTGCCGGTGCTGACCACGAACTGCTCGAACAACTACGGCCCGCTCCAGTTCCCCGAGAAACTCATCCCGCTCATCCTCCAGAACGCGCTCGCCGGCCGCCCACTACCAATCTATGGCGACGGTCAAAACATCCGCGACTGGCTCTTCGTCCGCGACCACTGCACCGCCATCCGCCTCGTGCTCGACCGCGGGCGCGTCGGCGAGACTTACAACGTCGGCGGCCTCAACGAGCGCACCAATCTCCACGTCGTGGACACCCTCTGCGCGCTGCTCGACGAACTCCGCCCGCAACCCGACGGCGTCTCACGCCTCACGCTCAAGACCTTCGTCCCCGACCGTCCCGGCCACGATCGCCGCTACGCCATCGACTGCACGAAGATCACCACCGAGCTTGGCTGGCGGCCTGCTGAGTCCTTTGAAACCGGACTGCGCAAAACCGTCGCGTGGTATCTCGACAATCAAGACTGGTGCGCCGACATCACCTCCGGCAAATACCGTCAGGAACGTCTCGGAGTTATCGCATGAAACGCAAAGGCATCATCCTCGCCGGCGGGTCCGGCACCCGGCTTTATCCGATCACTCGCGCCGTGAGCAAGCAGCTCATGCCCGTCTATGACAAGCCGATGATCTACTACCCGCTCTCGGTCCTGATGATGGCCGACATCCGGGAAATCCTGATCATCTCCACACCACACGATCTCCCGCAATTCCGCCGCCTTTTCGGCGATGGAAAACAATTTGGCCTCGAGATTTCCTACGCCGAGCAGCCGAAGCCCGATGGTCTCGCGCAAGCGTTCCTCATCGGCGCAAAATTCCTCGCTGGTAGTCCTGCCTGCCTCGTTCTCGGCGACAATTTATTTTACGGGCACGACTTTCAAAAGACGCTCCAGACAGCAACGCGACGCGAGCAAGGTTCAACCATCTTCGGCTACTACGTCTCCAATCCGGAGGCCTACGGCGTCGTCGAGTTCGACGCGAAAGGCGTGGCCGTTTCCCTCGAAGAAAAACCCAAGGTGCCGAAGTCGAAATACGCCGTTCCCGGTTTGTATTTTTATGACGCGACCGTCGTAGATCACGCGCGTTCCCTGCGTCCATCGCCACGCGGCGAACTGGAAATCACCGACCTGAATAAAGTCTATCTCGAACGCGGAGAACTCCACGTCGAGACCCTCGGCCGCGGCCTCGCGTGGCTCGACACTGGCACGCACGACTCCCTGCTCGAAGCCGCCGATTTTGTCCGCGCCATTCAGAATCGACAGGGGTTAAAAATCGCCTGTATCGAGGAAATCTCGCTGCTCAAAGGCTGGATCACGACAGATCAATTGCGCGCCTTGATCGACGACCTCGGCAAGACGTCTTACGCAGATTACCTGCGCGCCCTTGTCTCATAGGGTGTATTTGCAAACTCCACGTCCTCAGATGCGGTCATTCTGAGCGGAGTTCCGAGCGGGCAAAGGCGGGTCGGAACGCAGCAACGGTGTTAGGAAGCAAGTGGGATTTCGGGATGTTTGAGCAGGAAGTTGAGGAGGAGGAGGAGCTTTCGCATGACGGCGGTGAGGGCGACTTTTGCGGGTTTGCCAGCGGCGCGCAGGCGCTCGTAGAA
>JBBSDS010000266.1:0-7579 GCA_038240495.1 Chthoniobacterales bacterium
CTATCGCGATATGGTGAAGGGCGAGAAGAAAACGGTGCAGATCTTCCCGGACGTGGATAGCCGATTCAAATTCGGCTTCTTCAAAGTCATCAAGGCACAGCCTACGCTGACAGGCCATGTCTTCGATGCGCGGTTCTATCTCCACAATCCGCGCGACGTAACACGGCCACCGATCAAGTTCAGCATCGAGATGATCCACCGCTTCTCTCCGCAGAACTTTTCAATCATGGAGTTCCGCAATGAAGGCGACTACGCGGTTTGCACCAAGATTCGTAACGCGGGCAACTTGCTCGGTGAGTCGGGCCATCGTTTCCGCCGCGAGTTTCACATGACCGAAGACGGACGATTCTTTCATCGCCGCTCAGGCAAGAAGCGCAACGTAGGTGAGATGCCACTTTTTGAGGGGAAGATGATCTTCCAATTCCGCACCGATTACGCCCCGTGCAGTTACGATGTGCGCGAGCCGGAGGTGCGACCTGAGTTGCTCCGAAAGGAAATCTTTCGCCTGACGAAGTTGGTCCGCGCGCAGGGTCCCGAAGTGCTCGAAGGCGTGCCGCTCTCATTGCATCCAAAGAAAGGTGAAATCGAAGCGCGGCTTACGGAAATCTTCGCCGCGAAGAACTTCAAGCTGCACTACGAATTGCCGCGACTCGGCGTGCGGGACGTAGCGAGTTCGACTAATGAACGAACCTTGATCGCCGCAGTCTGCCCGGCCAGTGCCGGACTAGGTAACACGCTCAACTATTTGGAACCGGTGAGCTATGAACTGTCTGCTGATGGCAAGCTCAACCAGCACCAAGTAGCTGCCGATAGCACTTCCGCACTTACCGCTCTGCTAAATTCCCTTGTTCTCAATTTCTATGTGCGCAGCAAAGTCTCCGCACACGTCAATATTCATCAACTTAACGAACTTCCGATCCCCACGCTCACTGCAAAGCAACGCGAACGCCTGGCAAAGAGCGCGGCGAAGCTTTCCAAAAAGCCCGACGACGTGAAGGAACGCGCCGCGCTGGAAGTCTTCATCGCCCGCGACCTCTACCGGCTGGACGCGGCGGATTGGGCGCACCTTACGGGCACCTTCACCTTCGGCGGCGAGAGCGACTCGAAGGCCGAACTCGACGAGATCATCCGCCTCTCACGGATGGCGTGGCCGAAGAAGTGAAACCAGACGATGATCGACCCGAACGCCACCGGCGGCGGGGAGCTTTCCCTCTCGTTCCCAAGTCCTCAACTTGGGCACGAGGGAAAATCCAATGTCATTCTGGGCGCAACGAAAAACCTCTGCCTCTGTCTTTCGTCACCGGTCAACCAATCGGAAAAGGGGTCTCCCAGCGAGATACGTCAGAGAAGAGCGAGCGAGTCGGGGATGCTTCGCTATGCTCAGAATGACGGGAAGTTTTCACGCTACGTGCGTCCATGCATTCCCGAGTTGGCGAGGCGCCGTGGACGCGGCAAGTTGAGTCATGTCTTTCACTGTGACCGGCGTTCCCTGGGACGCGATTCGCGAAGATTTTCCGATCCTGCATCAGGAGGTGCATGGCCGGCCGTTGATTTATTTCGACAATGCCGCCAGCTCGCAGAAGCCGCGGGCCGTGATCGAAGCGCTGCGCCATTACTACGAGCACGACAATGCGAACGTGCACCGCGGGCTGCATGCGCTGAGTACGCGGGCGACCGAGGCGTATGAAAGCGCACGCGCGAAGGTGGCGCACTACCTCGGCGCGGCGAGTGTGGACGAAATCATTTTTACCCGCGGCACGACCGAGGGAATCAATCTTGTGGCGCAAGCCTGGGGCGGAAAATTTCTTCGGCCAGGCGATGTCATCCTGCTCACCGAGATGGAGCACCACAGCAATCTCGTGCCTTGGCAAATGCTCGCGGAGCGAAGTGGTGCGCGGCTGCGTTTCGTGCCGGTGCGCGAAGACGGCACGCTCGCGCTCGATCAACTGCCGGCACTGCTCACGCCCGAGGTGAAGCTCTTCGCTTTCACCCACATCTCGAACTCGCTCGGCACGATCAATCCCGTCGCCGAACTCTGTCGGGCTGCGCGTGCTGCGGGCGCGGTGACGCTCGTTGACGCGGCGCAGAGTGCCGGACATCTCCCGATCGATGTGCGCGAAATGGACTGCGATTTTCTGGCGCTCTCGGGTCACAAGATGTGTGGTCCCACGGGCATCGGAGTGCTGTATGGACGCGCAGAACTTCTCGAGGCGATGTCGCCGTGGCATGGCGGCGGCGAGATGATCGTGAGCGTGAGTTACGAGAAGAGCACATTTAAGAATGCGCCGCACAAGTTCGAAGCGGGGACGCCAAACATTGCCGGCGCGGTCGGACTCGGAGCGGCTATTGATTATCTCGAAAACATTGGCCGCGGCGCCATCTTTGCGCACGACGCACAACTCGCCCAATATGCCATGCGCAGGCTCGAGGAACTGCCCGGAGTTCGCGTGCTCGGGCCGCGCGCATCGCGCGGCGGCCTCGTCGGGTTTGTCATGGAAGCCGCGCATCCGCATGATCTCACCACGTATGCCGATCAACATGGGCTCGCGCTGCGAGGCGGTCACCACTGCAATCAACCGTTGATGAAAAAATTCGGGTTGCCCGGAACCACGCGCGCGAGTTTTTATTTCTACAACACCACATCCGAGATCGACCGAATGATCGAGATTCTGGCCAGCGCGGCGCGCTTTTTTTCATGAACACGGAACTCGAAGAGCTTTATCAGCAGGTGATCCTCGACCATTCGCGTCGGCCGCGAAACCGTGGCGAGCTCGCCGACGGCGCGGTTCACGTGCATGGCGACAATCCGTCGTGTGGCGATGAAATCCATCTGCACGTGAAGTTCGGCGCGAGCGGGGAAGTGGAGGATATCAAATTCACCGGCCAAGGCTGCGCGATCAGCCAGGCCTCGGCATCGCTGATGACGATGAAGATCAAGGGTCGCAGCCGCGCCGAAGCACAGGAGTTGTTGGCGGCGTTCCATGCTCTCGTGACGAGTGAAGTCGTGGATCCGCCGAAAGCGCTTGGTGATCTGCGATTGTTGCAGGGCGTGCGGAAGTTTCCCCAGCGCGTGAAATGCGCAATGTTGGGATGGCGTGCGTTCGAGCAGGCTCTGGCGTCGGGTGGAATTGAAGCGCGAGTTTCGACCGAGGAAGGTCAGTAGAAAGATTTACTGATTTTAACCAAAGTGAGCCTTGCCGCGACGCATAAGAACGGCTTAAGTTCGCGCGCATAAAATATGGGAACATTAACGAAAAGGGAACTCGTCGTTAAGATTAGCAACGAAACCGGTCTGGTTCAGCACCAGGTTTTCGATGTCGTCCAACGAACACTAGATCACATCACCGATTCGCTCGCGCAGGGCGATACCGTGGAATTGCGAAACTTCGGCATCCTCGAAGTGAAGCTCACAAAACCCCGGGTCGGACGCAATCCGAATCAGCCGGGGAGCAGCTTCGTGATTCCGGCGCGTGCCACGGTCAAGTTCAAGTCGGGCAAGATCATGCGGCAGAAAGTCTCGAAACTTTCGGCCGTGCTGAAGCGCGAAGCGGCGGCGAACAAGTAGATCCGGCGGGACCGTTGCGACCTCCCGCGAGATGACTCTTGCGGGATCTGTTTTCGTCTCGGGGTTTTTAGGACGCTTTGGAGATTTCGTGAATCCCAAGAGGCAGAATTGTTCGCGGCGGTGATCGTTTCGAGCGGGCAGAATTTGCAATCCTCTGCGCGTGAGGCGAGGCTGCGCGCCCTTTGTTGATGAAACGATCCAAGCTGACCATCGTTCCCGATCCCGGTGTGATCGCCATCCGCGGAGCGCGGCAGAATAATCTCAAGGGGATCGATCTCGAGGTTCCGCTCGGACAGCTCAACGTCGTCTCCGGTCCAAGCGGCAGCGGCAAGTCGAGCCTGGCTTTTGACACGATCTACGCGGAGGGCCAGCGGCGTTACGTGGAAACCTTTTCGCCGTACACGCGGCAGTTCCTCGACCGCATGGACAAGCCGAAGGTCGATGAGATCCGCGGTATCCCGCCCGCCATCGCCATCGAGCAATCGAACCCGGTCAAGAGCACGCGCTCGACGGTCGGGACGATGACGGAAATCAATGACTACCTGAAGCTGCTCTTCCCGCGCGTGGCCCATGCCTTTTGCCCATCGTGCGCGCGGGAGATTCGGCCCGAGACGCCGAAGTCGATCATCGATCAAGTTTTCTCGGTACACGCTGGCGAGACATTGCTCGTCACTTTCGGCGTCCCGACTCCGGTGAAGACGGAACCGGCGGAGTTTTTTGCCTTTCTGCAACAGCAGGGCTACCTCCGCATCTGGCTCGATGGGACGATTCACCGCGTCGATGAAGCGCCGACGGTGAAGCGGCTGCCGGCGGTCGTGCCGGTGATTCAGGATCGGGTGACGGTGAATGAGGAAAGTCGCTCGCGTTTTTCCGAAGCGGTTGAAACTGCGTTGAGGTTTGGCAAAGGTAAGGTCGAGTTCCGAGTTCCGAATTCCGAGTCCCGCCTGCCCTTCAGCACCGGCTGGCACTGTGCGCATTGCGACCTCGGGATCACGCCGCCGTCGCCGGGGTTGTTCAGTTTCAATCATCCGCTCGGCGCGTGTCCGGCGTGCCGCGGCTTTGGTCGCACGATCGCGATTGATCTTCAGCGAGCGATTCCCGACCGCACGCTGAGCATCGCGCAAGGTGTCGTGAAACCGTTCCAGACGGAGAATGGCCGCGAGTGTCAGCGCGACCTCATGCGCTGCGCCGCGGTGAAGGAAATCGACACGATGTGTCCGTTCGACGAACTGCCGAAAGTCGATCAGGACTGGATACTTTACGGGGAGCGCCCCGGCGCGAACAACGAGGAGCTTTGGCTAAACGGCGAATGGTATGGAGTGAAAGGCTTCTTCAATTGGCTCGAATCGAAGAGCTACAAGATGCACGTCCGGGTGCTGCTCAGTCGCTACCGCAACTACACGCTTTGTCCCGATTGCCGGGGCGGACGTTACCAGCCCGCGACGCTGAATTTTCGTTTCGCCGGCAAGACGCTGCCGGACCTGATGATCATGCCGGTGGCTTCGCTGCGTGAAGAAATCCGCAACCTAAAATCCGAAATCCAGCACGATGGCACGACGGATATGCTGCTCGGCGAAGTGCTCTCGCGCCTTGGCTATCTGGTCGAAGTCGGCCTCGGCTATCTTTCGCTCGATCGCCCGACGCGCACGCTGAGCGGTGGCGAAGTCGAGCGCGTAAATATCACGACGTGCCTCGGCGCATCGCTCGTCAATACACTCTTCGTTCTCGATGAACCAAGCATCGGCCTGCATCCGCGGGACACTGGCCGGCTCATCCGCGTGCTGCAGCAACTCCGCGACAAGGGAAACACGCTGATCGTTGTCGAGCACGACGAAGCGGTCATTCGCGCCGCGGACAATCTCATCGAACTCGGACCGGGCCGCGGCGATGCGGGTGGGGGATTGGTGTTCAACGGGCCGCTCGCTGCGCTGCTCGCGCGAAAATCCGAACCTTCGCTGACCGCAGACTATCTGACCGGTCGAAAATCAATTCCGATTCCGACGAAGCGGCGCAAACCGCGCGGTTTCATCGCGGTGAAAGGCGCGAGCGAACACAACCTGCGCGGGATCGATGTCGAGTTTCCGCTCGGCGTCTTCGCCTGTGTCACCGGCGTTTCCGGCTCGGGCAAGAGCACGCTCGTGCATGACGTGCTTTATCAGAATCTGCTCGCCGCGCAGAATCTCGCGACCGAAGAAGCGCCGGGTGCGTGCAAAAAGATCACCGGTGCACATCGCATCGACCAGGTGGTGATGGTCGATCAATCGCCGCTCAGTCGCACCCCGCGTTCGAGCCCGGCGCTCTACCTGGGAGTCTTCGATGGGATTCGGGAAATCTTCGCCGAAGCTCCCGATGCGGTGGCGCAGGGCCTCACGGCGAGTGCCTTTTCTTTTAACGCGGGCGTCGGTCGCTGCGAGCGTTGCAGCGGAAATGGATTCGAAAAAATCGAGATGCAGTTTCTCAGCGACGTTTTCGTGCGCTGCTCGGAGTGCGACGGCAAACGCTATCAGCCGCACATCCTGGCTGTGCTCGTCAATGGCCAGTCGATTCACGACGTGCTGCAAATGACCGTCACAAAGGCGATCGCATTTTTCTCCGAACTCGGCGGGGAAAAGATGACGCGCCCGCTCGTCGTGCTGGAGCGAGTCGGCCTTGGCTACCTCACGCTCGGCCAGCCGTTGAATGTGCTCTCCGGCGGTGAGTCGCAGCGACTCAAGCTCGTCGAGCGGCTCACGAACCAGAACGAAAAGAACTGCCTGCTCATTTTCGACGAGCCGACGACGGGGTTGCATTTCGATGACGTGGCGCAGCTCATCCGGGTCTTCGATCAACTCGTGGAGCAGGGGAATTCGCTGCTCGTGATCGAGCATCATCTCGAAGTCATCAAATGCGCCGACTACGTCATCGACCTGGGCCCCGAAGCGGGTGATGCCGGTGGATTAGTGGTCGCAACGGGCACGCCCGAGCAGATTGCAGCCGTGAAGGAATCGCACACGGGAACGTTCCTCGCCGAGATGCTGGGGAGCGCACGCGTCCCGCGTGCTGGTTTCGGCGTCTCGCCGAATCGATCTTCTTACGATGTGACTTCGGATAATTTTTCGACCGCCAAAGTTGCAGAAACGCCACCGGAAGTTCGCGCTGGCGGGACGCCCTCGCCGGCACGCGGGACGCGTGCCGTCCCGAGCATCTGCGTCCGCGGTGCGCGGGAGCACAATCTCAAGAACATCACGCTCGAAATCCCGCGCGACCAGATGGTGATTATCACGGGGTTGAGCGGCTCGGGAAAATCGACGCTGGCCTTCGATTTGCTCTTCGCCGAAGGGCAGCGGCGCTTTCTCGATTCGATGTCGCCGTATGCCCGGCAATTCGTCGAGCAGCTTGAAAAGCCTGATGTGGACTTGATCACCGGGCTGCCGCCGAGCGTCGCCATCGAACAACGCATCACGCGCGGCGGGGGTAAATCGACGGTCGCGACGGTCACGGAGGTCTATCATTTTCTGCGTCTGCTCTTCGCCAAGCTCGGCACGCAATTCTGTCCGAAGTGCGACATCCCGGTCGAAAAGCAGACGCTCCAGGCGGCGACGAAACGCGCCGCGGCGATTGCGCAAGGCGGGCGCATCATCGTCCTCGCACCGCTGATCAAGGCGCGCAAAGGCTTTCACACGGAAGTCGCCCGCTGGGCGGTGAAGCACGGCTTCGATCAACTGCTCGTCGATGGCAAATTTGTCCCGGCGGAAAAGTTTGAGAAGCTCGATCGCTTCCGCGAGCACACGATCGATGTGGTCGTGGGTGAGCGATCATCGTCGGCGAACGTGCAGGATTTGGTGAAGCGCGCCATGGAAGTCGGCAAAGGCACGGCGAAGGTGATGGATGCAAAGAAGCGGCTTCACATCTTGAGCACGGAGATGAGTTGCCCGACTTGCGGCGCGTCGTTTGAGGAACTCGATCCGCGGCTATTTTCGTTTAATTCCCCGCACGGCTGGTGCGAAGAGTGTCACGGCTTCGGCGAAGTGTGGA
>JBBSDS010000267.1:0-7406 GCA_038240495.1 Chthoniobacterales bacterium
AAACCATTGCGACCTTTCATCGCCTTTGCGGCGGGCCGCCGCAAAGCGCACGCGAGCCGCGTGCTCCACCCGGAGGATGCTTTACGCGCTCGCGCTCTTGATCCGCTCCAATTCTTCCCATCGCGCGTAAAGCTGCGGGATGCGCTCTTTCGCCGCCTTCAGCCGCGCCTCGAATTGCTCCCAATCGTGTCCGTGCGTCGTGTAGTAATCCGGCGCGGCACACACGGCTTCGAGACGTGAGACTTCCTCCTCGGCGGTGTGAATTCCGGCCTCGATGGTTTCCAGCTCTTTCGCCTCTTTGTAGCTGAGCTTGCGCGCCTTTTCCGCGCGGCGAGCCGGCGTCGGCTTCGGCTGCGAAGCCTGTGCCGGTGCGGCTTGCCGGGCGGCACGCTTCTCGAGGTAGTAGTCGTAGTTTCCGGCATTCAGCGTGACCAAGCCATCGCCCTCGAAGGCCAGCGTGTGCGTGCAGACGCGGTTCAGGAAATAGCGGTCGTGGCTGACGACGATGATGCTGCCTTTGAAGTAGAGCAGCGCTTCTTCGAGCAGTCGAAGCGTCGCGAGATCGAGGTCATTTGTCGGCTCGTCGAGGATGAGGACGTTGCCGCCGCGCTTGAGGATTTTCGCGAGGATCACGCGGCTGCGCTCGCCGCCGCTAAGATGCGCGATCTTTGAATTGATCCGATCGTCGGTGAAAAGATACCGCCGCAAGTAAGCACGCAGCGTGATGCTCTCGTCGCCGAGCCGCACATGCTCGCTGCCTTCACCGACTTCTTCCCAAATCGTCTTGTCGTCATCGAGGAGCAGCCGGTTCTGGTCGATGTAATTGACCTGCGTTCGCGCGCCGGTCTCGACTTCGCCGGAGGTCGGCACGAGCTGGCCCATGATGATTTTGAGCAGCGTCGATTTGCCAACGCCGTTGCGCCCGACGACACCGAGCCGCTGACCTTCCGCGAGGTCGAGGTCCACGCCATCGAAGAGCACTCTCCCGCCGAGTTCCATCCCGACTCCGCGCAACTCGATCACGCGATTCGCGAGCTTCGGTGCGGGCGGAATGATCAGCTCCACATCGAGTTCTTGCTCCGGTCCTTCCTGCGCGGCCATCTCGAAGTAGCGCTCGATGCGATCCACGCTCTTCGTCCGCCGCGCGCGCGGGCCTTTGCGCACCCATTCGAGTTCGTGTTTGAGAAACTTCTGACGCTTCCGCTCCTGCTCTTCTTCGGTCGCTTCCCGCTCGGTCTTGGCGAGCAGGAAATCATTGTAGCTGCCTTGATAGGAAAGGAATCCGCCGCGCGTCAGCTCGAGGATGCGCGTCGCGATGCGGTCCAGAAAATAGCGGTCGTGCGTGACGAAGAGACACGCGCCCGGATAGCGCGCGAGAAAGTCTTCGAGCCACTCGATGCTCTCGGTGTCGAGATGGTTGGTGGGCTCGTCGAGGATGAGAAAATCCGGCCGCGCGAGCAGCGCACGGCACAGCGCGACGCGTCGCTTTTCGCCGCCGCTGAGCGAGCCGACCACGCGATCACGTTCGGGCGCATGGAGATTCGTCGCGAGGCTCTCGATGCGCTGATCGAGATTCCATCCGTCATAGTGATTGATCAGGTCGAGGAGCACCGCGCTGCGCGGACTCTCCGCGGGCGTGGTCTCGTATTCGGCGAGCAATTCGAGAACGCGCGCCGCGCCAGCCTCGATATTTGCGTGAACGGTCGCGGTTTCTTCCAGGGCGAAGACCTGCGGCAGATAGCCGGTGATCAACTCCCGGCGACGCGTGAACTGCCCCGCGTCGGGCTGCAATTCACCGGCGGCAATGCGGAGGAAAGTCGATTTGCCGCAGCCGTTGCGTCCGACCAGCCCGATGCGTTCACCTTCGCCAATCGCGACCGTGGCGCGATCAAGCACGGTCTGCGGACCGTAGCGGACGGTGAGTTCGGTGGCGCTGGCGATCGGGTCGGGCATTTTGCGGGGAAGACGAATGGCGCATGATGCGGGCTGAAGAAAGCCCGAACTCGGAAATCGCGCCCGCCGGATTATCCTTCCGCCGCCAGAGCTTCGAGGCGTTGCCCGATATTGACGTGAAGGAAGACTGTAGCCACGACAGTGAGGACGATGAACGGGATCATGCTGCTGTTGCCGTAGCGCATCGCGGACATGCCGAGGCCCGTAGCCATGGAAAGAATGAAGTAGGTGCCCATCGCCAGCGGCAACCCGCCGCGTTTGACGCGGAGCGAGAGATTCGCGACGAGGTGCAGGAAGAAGATGATCTGTGACGCCGCGTAAACCATCGCCTCCATCCATTCGTTGTGCGTTTCGGCCCCGGCGGCGTGCCACTCTTTCGAGAGCGCCTCAACCACGATCCAGACGCCGAGAAGGAAGTAGCAAAAGGCCGGAATGAGCGCCGGGAAAACGCCGAGAAGTTTTTGGTAGGCGACGCGCCGAATGCCTTGCGGCAGCATCGCCAGGCTGGAGAGCGTCTGCCATTGGCGCTCGATACGGAAGACGCGTGACATCACGAAGGCCAGCTCAATGCCCATGAAAACAAGCATCATCCAAACGATGCTAAAGCCGAAAATTTTCCACCGAGGCGGACCGCCGAGCGCCACCGGCCAGAAATGAATAATCACGAGCGGAATGCCGTAAACGACAAACTTCAGCAGCATCACGAGCTTTCCCCCGGTCAGAAAATAGAAGTCCTTCCACGCCAGAGCGCGGTGCCACGTCCGGCCAGGACTGAACGCGCGGAAGAGCGAATGGCGGCGCGCGATTCCGGCGCGGCTGGGCGCGCTTTCCTTTTGCTCGCCGCAGAAGATTTCAAACACCGCCCAAGCCAGCAGAAAGCAACCCGCGCCGAGGGCGAGATTGCTGACTACTTGGAAACAAAGCGGACTCTCGTGAAATCCGGTGCGAAGAATCTCGTTAACCCGGGTGAACGGCGAAACTTTGTCGGCCAGCGCGGCGATCGAGTTAAGCGTTCCGACCCACGCGCTCGAGCTGACGATCAATCCAAGCCTAACGGGAAGCATGGCCAGCCAATTGGCGACCGGCACCGCAATAATGACGGTGAAAAAAACCAGTCCGGTGAACAACGCCGCGCCGCCCGTCCGACGGCAAATCACCGAAGCGAGCAGCGCGAGATTGCTCATGAAAACGATGAACGCCGCGAGCGCGCAATACGCCGCGACGACCTGCCCGAGCGAGACGCCGCCGAGTGTGATCGCGAGCAGCGTGAAAGGAAGCTGCGCTGCGAGGAGCAAGAGCGCGCCGCAGAGCCGGCTCGTCGATTTGCCGAGCAGGATCGAGAGAGGATTGAGGTTGGTCATGCGCAGCAGCCCCAAAGTCATCTCCTCCTTTTCCTCGGCGATCACCGACGCAAAATAGCTGACCCCGGCGAGCAGGGTAAAACAGAGATTGATGTTGATGACCGAGTCGAAGAAACGCAGCCCAGGAGCGCCTCCCCAGCCTATGCTGGTCTGAATCGTGAACAGGAAAAGCAGGATGAAAGCGATGAGACCGGCACGCGCGAAGTAGGTGAGCTTGACGCGATTGTCCTCGCGCAGCGACCGGACAAACAGGGCGAGCAGGGGAGAAGTCATGTGCGGACTCCCGGCTCGGTGAGATCCATGAAAGCCTGGTTCAAGTGCTTCACGTCTTCGGCGAAGCTGACGACCTGCGCGCCCGCGGTGAGCGCGGTTAGCAGGATGGTGTTCAGCGGGAGTTGGGCGCGGTCGAAAGTCAGCGTGTAGCGCGCCTCATTGGGCAGCGGCGGCGTGACGCGTTGCATGCCGGGAAGCCGCGCCAGCGCATCGCTCGCGGGCGGGTGCTCGGCGGCGAGCGTCAGGTGATAGATGGCCGCCGCTCCGTCCGCATTGGCGATCAGACCACGCATCGTGCCGGTGTATTTCACCTCGCCGCGGTCGAGGATGGTGACGTGATCGCAGAGCGTCGCCAGTTCGCTGAGAATGTGCGAGCTGATGAAGATCGTCTTCCCGAGCCGGCGCAGTTCTTCGAGGATTTCCATGAGCTCGATGCGCGCGCGGGGATCGAGTCCGCTCGCCGGTTCATCGAGCAGCAGAAGATCGGGATCGTGGACGAGCACGCGCGCGAGACTCACGCGTTGCTGCATCCCACGCGACAATCCGCTAATCAGATCGTCCTTGCGTCCGGCCATGTCGGTCAGCGCCAGCACGTCGTCGATCGTCTTGTCGCGCTCGGCGATTCCGAGGCCATAAGCCGCCCCGAAGAAGTCGAGATATTCGAGCACCGTCATCTGCCGATACATCGAGAAGTGATCCGGCATGAAGCCAATCTTCCGACGAACAGCTTTGCATTCGCGGACAATGTCTTTGCCAAAGACCTGCACGCTTTGCCCGCCGCGGGACTGCGGCTTGAGCAGCGTCGCGAGGATTTTCAACGTCGTCGTTTTTCCTGCGCCATTTGGCCCGACAAATCCGTGGATCGACTGGCGCTGGACGCAGAACGTGACGCTGCCCAGCGCCTGGTGCGTCTTGTAGCGATGCGAGAGATTCTGAATGTCGATGACGTTGTCGGTGTCCATATCAAAAAGGCAGGTGTCAGAGCGCGGTCACGGCCGAAGAACGTCCTGCACGTAAAGCACGGAGCCGGTCTCGCGGTTGAAGCCCTTCCCTTGCAAGCCAAAGGACAAAGGCATCGGAGCGACGATGAAGAGTTCGAGTTGAGTTCGATCCAGCGGTGCTGGAATCGATTGATGAAAAACTTCCGGCGCGCCCACCGCACGCGCGTAGAGCAGCGGCATGAGGCGGGTCAGTTGATCGTGATCCTGCCGGTTCAGCATCCCCTCGTAAGTCAACGGCTGGAGCTTGTCGCGGCCAAAGAAGACGCCAAAGGAAACCGGCGGTTTGTTACTCACTTCCAACGCGCCGTTTCTCATTTCCATTTCATAAAACAAATTCTCCGAACGCAGACGGACCTCGGCGAATTGCTTGGGAAATCCCGGACCCGGTCGCAGGCGCAGGCCGCTCAATCCAGACTGGGCGGATTTTTTTTCAACGACGACGGCGGTGTCATCGCCGGCCATCACGGCCCGATGCAAAAACGCCCGTGATGAATAGAGCGGGATGTCGGCGAGCAACCGGCCATCCTTGCCATTGAGCATGCGGGTATTCGCCGCCTCGAGCTCCGCAGGTGTGGCGTAAAGATTGGCCGGCGCCGCGTGCGAGAGCGTGTAAATATCGCCCGCCGTGGCAAAGGCGCTGACCCATTGCGTGACATCGTGCCGCCCGCCGCCGAGAGCACGCGCGATGGTGAGCGAATGGACCGTCTGACTTTCGCCATAACCACGGCGGCCGATCAAGCCGAGAGCCGTGGCAAAAAGCGCGACGACTCCGAGCAACGCAGCGATCGAAATCCGGTAGTCGAGTTTGTGGCGGAAGTGATAATGCAGCGGGCCGATCGCGGCGATGTAGGCGAGCGTGAGCAGATGGATGAGCGACCAACTGACCGCGGGCCGTGTGAGCGCGCTCAACCGGCGGAGCAGCAGCGCATCGAGATCGTAAACGATCGGGCTTTGCGCCGTTGCGAGCGTGCGCGCCGGGTAGCCGTGTTCCGCGAGATATTTGTCCGTCAGTTCACGGCCGGAAATCGGATGGCGCACGACTCGGCCGAGGCCGATTCGCGTCACCTCGCCGCCGGCGTGGAGCGGCTCGAGGTTTTCGCTGAACACCGGATATTGCCCGTTGGCCATCGGCGCGAGATGGACCGTGCCGCCGCGTTTCACCCAGTCGAGAAAGGCCTCGCGCCGCGCGGCTTCCCAGCGAGGAGCGTGATCGAGCACCACAGCGGCGAGCCCGTCCGTGGCGACGACCGTCGTGGGAAAGAGCGTGTCGGGAAAGGACTTCATCGCACCGGGCGCAGCGAATGGATCGTCCGCATCGCGCAGCCAGACGCACGCTGGCGGCCCCGCTTCGTGGTTCCGTTCCAGGTCGTAGAATTCCTTCGCGCCGCGGCCCCAGCGCAGCGCGTAATCGCCCGCGGAATTGCTGGTCAAGACATGAAATTGCACCCAACGGGCCGTGTGCGGCGCGAGATAAACCGGCTGCACATATTGAGGCCCCCGTTGCCCGCCGGCTCCCGTCAATACAAGCTCGCCGTCGAATGCCGTGCCACCGGGATTGGAGACGAGCACCGAGAGCGGATTGAATCGCTCCGGAACGATGTGCCCATCGAAACCCCAGAGCGTCTCACTCACCTCAAGTGCGAAGAGCGGCGCGGCCAGCACGAGCCAGACGGCCAGGGAAACGGGCATGCGGATCATCGGGTGTGGAGCTTAGAGAAGCCGCCGCGATTTCTCCAAACGCGAAAACATCAGCGCCGGAGACACCGCTCCGCATCGGCAAACAACCGCCAGCGGAAGAAGAGAGCGATCCCGGTGTAGAAGACGGCATTGGCGATGATCGCCGGCCACGGGCTGTGGAAACTCAATTCCCAGAAATACCAAAGTTAGGCTTCGTTGAGATAGGTCGCGCTCGCCGGTGAAAGCAACACGAAGGTTCTCCAGCGGACCTCAGACTCGGGTGCCTCGAGCAGGAAGAGGAGCGGTGCGAGCAGGACCCACCCGGCCAGGACGGCGACCGCGCTGACGATGGCGTGGAAGCGCGTACGCACGCGCAAGCCGATCCAGAGCGCGAGCCAGGTGATGAGCGGCAGGTAGATCGCCACGAGCAGGACGGCGCAAGTCATATATGGCACCCAGCCGTCGACCGCGCGGCGGGTTCCGACTTCGTGTTCGAGGTACGCTTCCACGGCGAAGACCGTGAGCAGCGGCACGGCGACGACGAGTTGCAGCCGCCGCAAAGCGCGCGCCTTTTGCCGGATGATTTCGCGCGCACTGAGCGGCGTGGTGAGCAGGACTTCGAGCGTCTGGCCGACGCGCTCGGAGACGAGAGTATTGGCGGCCTGGACGGCGAGCAGGAGCGCGGCGAAGGCGCCGAGCACGGCCGCGAGCTTCGAGAGTCCGTCGGCCTGCTCCCCGTAGTTCGAGCCGTCGAACATGGCGAAGAAGCAAAACAGCACCGTCGGAATGAGCACCGCGCAGAGCATCCGCAGAAGGTGTTGCGGCTGGCCGAGCATGCGCCGCTGCGTGTCGCGCCAGAAGATCGGATCGTTGCCCGGCAGGGCGTCCGCGGTGCGCCAGACGACGATCCCACCGGTGAGACGGTTCGCGCGTTTCATCCAGCCGTCGATCCGCTCGAAGGTGCGGCGGAGGAAAGTTGACGGCGGCAAAAAGGCGCGGCGCACGAGAAAAAATCTGGCCAGGACAATGAAGACGAGCGTGGAGACGCTGGACGGAATGAATACCCAAAACCCCGCCGACTGCGACTCGTGATAGGTGAGGCTATTAGCTGCTACAACTGGGATGAGGTGGCGAAGGTAAC
>JBBSDS010000268.1:0-7373 GCA_038240495.1 Chthoniobacterales bacterium
CGCCGGACATCGAATGTCTTTCGGTGAAAATCTCCACGATCTTTTCGCAGATTTCGCCGCTCGCACGGGCGAATACCGTCGGAGTTCTGAGCGACTGTTTGGAAGTGCTTTACTGCGAAGCTTCGCGCGCGCGGTTCACTCGCGCCGACGGGCAGACGGTCGCGAAATTCATCTACCTCGACATGGAGGAATACCGCGACATGCGGCTCACGGCGGAGGCTTTCATGCGCACGCTGGATCGGCCCGGATTGGAAACGGTCAGCGCCGGCATTGCGCTTCAGGCTTACCTCCCCGACTCTCGACGCGTCATGCGGGAATTGCACGAGTGGGCTCATCGGCGCGTGGCCGGCGGCGGCACCCCGATCACCATCCGACTCGTCAAAGGCGCGAACCTCGAGATGGAACGCGTCGAGGCTTCGCTGTGCGGCTGGCCGCAGGCGCCGTTCAAAAAGAAGGTTCAGACGGATGCGAATTACAAGCGGATGCTTGCCGAGGCGATCACGCGCGAAAACCTCCGGGCAGTGCGTGTCGGCGTGGCCTCGCACAATCTCTTTGATGTCGCTTTCGGACTCGTGCTCGCCGCCGAAGCCGCGGCGGGCGATCGCGTGCAATTCGAGATGCTCGAAGGCATGGCGAATCATCAACGCCGCGCCCTTTTCGAGCACACGCGCAACCTGCTGCTCTACGCGCCGGCCTGTCGCAAAGAGGAATTTCTCAACGCCATCGGCTATCTCATTCGGCGGCTCGACGAGAATACGGGGCCGGACAATTTCCTGCGCCACGCTTTCAAGCTGAAAGTCGGCAATGCCGAGTGGCAGGCCTTGGAAAAAGGCTTTCGCGACGCCTTTCACATCGGTCTCTCCGATGCGCCACGGCGCACGCAAAACCGGCTCCAACCGGTCGCCTCGGAACCGCGCAATGAAATGGCGTGGACCGAATTTGTAAACGAGCCAGATACCGATTTCTCGCTCCCGCAGAATTCGGAATGGGCGGAGAAGGTGATGCTCACTTCGAGCGAGCGCTCCACGATTCCATTGATCGTTGATGGCCACGAAATCATCGATCGCGAGAAGCGTCCGTGCCTTGATCCGTCGCGACCCGGCGTGGAAGTCTGCCACTACGCGCTGGCCGCCGAGGATGACATCGAGCGAGCCGTCGCAGCGGCGCGCGCGGATGCCGATGGCTGGCGCGCTTTGGGCCATGACGCTCGGTCCGCGATTCTTGGAAAAGTCGCCGACGAGATTCGGGCGGCGCGCGCGAGGCTGATGTGGGCTGCACTGGCGAACGGTGGAAAAATTCTCACCGAGTCCGATCCCGAAGTTTCCGAAGCGGTCGATTTCGTGGAATTCTACCGAGCCTCGGCGCGCACGTATTTCGATCTGCCATCGGTCGATGCCCGCGGACTCGGAGTGGTCGTCGTGGTGCCCCCCTGGAATTTTCCGATCGCCATTCCGTGCGGGGGAATGGCGGCCGCGCTGTCGGCTGGGAACACTGTAATCATCAAGCCTGCGAGCGATACCGTGCTCATCGCCTGGGAGCTGTGCCAGTGCTTCTGGCGCGCGGGAGTTTCGCGCCGCGCGCTGCAATTTCTCCCCTGCCCCGGCAGCGGCGCAGGTCAGCGACTGGTCACGCATCCCGGGGTCGATGCCGTCATTCTAACTGGCGGCACCGAGACCGCATTGCTGATGCTGCGCGCGCGACCGGAGATGCGACTCTTCGCCGAAACCGGCGGCAAAAATGCGACGATCGTCACGGCGTTGAACGATCGAGAATTGGCGATCAAGCACATCGTTCATTCCGCGTTCAGTCACAGCGGGCAAAAGTGTTCGGCAACGTCGCTGCTCCTCCTCGAAGCGGAGGTCTATGACGACCCGGAGTTCAAGCGCCTGCTCGGCGACGCGGTGTCGAGCATGCGCGTGGGATCCGCTTGGGAACTGCCCACGCGGGTCGGTCCGCTCATCCGGCCACCTTCAGGCGATCTCGACAAAGCGCTGCGCGAATTGGAGCCCGGCGAATCGTGGGCCGTGGAGCCAAAGCAGGTCGGCGACAATCCCAATCTGTGGTCGCCCGGCGTGAAATGGGACGTGCAGCCGGGCAGCGTCACGCACCTCACGGAATTCTTCGGACCCGTGCTCGGCGTAATGCGCTTCACGAATCTCGCAGAAGCCATCGCGCTCGTGAACGCCACCGGTTTCGGCCTCACATCTGGACTGGAATCGCTGGACCAGCGCGAGCAAGTCGAATGGCGCGAGGGCATCCACGCCGGCAATCTTTACATCAACCGGCCGACAACCGGCGCGATCGTCCTGCGGCAGCCATTCGGCGGGATGGGCAAGTCCTGCTTCGGACCTGGGATGAAAGCGGGCGGGCCAAATTATGTCGCGCAGTTCATGGCCTTCACGGATCGAGTCGCGAAGCCTGACGGCGAGCCCATCGCGAATCCGCAGCTCCGCGATTTGCAGGAAAAATTCACGGCGGTGGAAATCGACGCGCCGGTTGGCGAAGTCGCGCGCGTGCTCGCCGCGATGACGAGTTATGATCGGCACGCGCGCGAGGAGTTCGGGCGGACCCACGATCACTTTCGGCTGCTCGGGCAGGACAATCTCCGGCGCTATCTGCCGGTGCGCGAAGTCCGCGTGCGCGTGCACGAAGCGGACTCGCTTTTTGAAATCTTCGCGCGAGTCTGCGCCGCGCGGGCGGCCGGCTGCCGTGCGCTCGTGAGTACGCCGCCAGAGTTGGAGTCAGCAGCCGTTCGCGTGCTCGACGAATTGACGGATTCATGGGCGGGCCGCATCGAGTTTCTTGAAGAAACCGATGAGCAATTGCTCGACGAGATTCGCGCGGGAAAAACCCGCCGCATCCGGTTTGCCGCGCCTGAGCGTGTGCCCCTCGCGCTGCGCATCGCCGCGGCGGAAGCGTTTGCGTATCTCGCCGACGCGCCTGTCCTCGGCGAAGGCCGCATTGAGTTACTTTGGTATGTCCGCGAGCAAAGCATCAGCCACGACTACCACCGCTACGGAAATCTCGGCGGGCGTGGCGGCGAGCGGCGGGCAGAACCGCTGTAGAAAAACGCGCCAAAAACCACCGTCAATGTGACAACGTAATTGCTCACACGCGTCGGTCTTCCTACAGTCCGCGCACGCATGCTCTCGCCCCGGAAATCGACCTGCTTCTTTGCCCTCGCGGCAATGCTGTCTCTCGCCCCTGCGAGCAGCGTTGTGGCCGAGCCAAATGACAAGCCGACTCCGCGGAAGCCGCGCTGGAGCCAGCGCAATGACCCGATGGTCGAGGTGACAAAGGTGTGCCGGACGATCTTCTACGAACTCCGCTATGCCTGCGATCGCAACTTCACCGGCAAGCAAGTCTATCCTCGCAATGCGCGCTGCCTGGTGCGCCGCAAAGTGGCCGAGCGGCTCAGCCACGTGCAGGACGAACTGCACAAAGTGGGGCTCGGACTGAAAATCTGGGACGCCTACCGTCCGGCGTGGGCGCACGATATTCTGTGGCGTGCGACATCCAATCCGGAATACGTGGCCTCGCCCGCCTATGGTGGTTCGTGGCATACGTGGGGCGCGTCGGTCGATGTGACGCTGGTGGATTTGCAGGGCCGGGAGCAGAAGATGCCGACGGATTTCGATGACTTCACCGACGCGGCCAAATCCGAATATCGCGGCGACGATCCGGTGGTGCTGAAAAATGTGCAAACGCTGCGCAGCGCGATGTTGCGGGCGGGCTTCAAGGGAATCCGCGACGAGTGGTGGCACTTCACTGCGGAAGACGCGAATACCTTTAGCCCGGTGGATATGCCGCTCGAACCGTGAGTCGAATAGGCTCGTGGGCAGCCATGAAACGCGAAAGCTTTTCCATTCCACCACCCTCCATCCCCACGTGAAAATCATCCGCTACCAATCTCCCGCCGGTGAAGTCGGCTACGCCCAGCTGCATCCCACCGGCAGTGCAACGAAGCTCCGCGGCACGTTGTTCAAAGGCTTCGAGCCGACCGGCGAACCCGCGCCCGTCGCCCGGTTACTCGCCCCGCTCGATCCAACAGTCATCCTGTGCATCGGCCTCAACTACCGCCAGCATGCCGCCGAGACGAACGCGCCGCTCCCGCAGTTCCCGGTGCTCTTTTTTAAAAATCCGGCCTCGGTGCAGCATCCCGGCGAACCCATCGCGATCCCGCGCTGGATGGCGAGTGCCAAGGTCGATTATGAATGTGAATTGGCGGTCGTGATCGGACAGCGCGCGAAGAATGTCCCGCGTGCCAACGCGCTCGACTACGTGCTCGGCTACACCTGCGCGAATGACGTGAGCGCGCGCGACTGGCAGAAGGAAGGGGGCGGCGGGCAATGGTGCCGCGGAAAATCCTTCGACACATTTGCGCCGCTCGGTCCGTGCCTCGTCACGCGCGACGAAATTCCGAATCCCAATGCGCTCGGCATTCGCACGATCGTCAGCGGCGAGACGCTCCAGGATTGCTCGACGAGCGACATGATCTTCGACGTGCCGACGCTCATCGAATTCCTGAGCGGCAGCACGACGCTGCTGCCCGGCACCGTGATCCTCACCGGCACGCCGCACGGCGTCGGCATGGCGCGCACGCCACCGCGCTGGTTGCAAGCGGGCGACACGGTCACGATCGACATCGAAGGCATCGGCGCGCTGACTAATCCAGTCATCGAAGAAGCCGGGACAGTCGGGACGAGTTTCCATTTGTAAAAGCAAACAGCACGGGAATATTCGCCCATGCAAACTCTGCAGACTTTGGGCATCGCCCTGGGCCTGGCGTCACTCGCCGGGCTGAATCTCTACCTCACCGTATTTGTCACGGGACTGGCCATCCAGCAGCACTGGATCGACATCACTCAGACGTATCCAGATTTGGCGATCCTTTCGCATCCCGCAATCATCGCGATCGCCGGCGTGCTTTATCTGCTGCAGTTTTTTGCGGACAAGATTCCGTGGGTCGATTCGCTCTGGGATGCGATCCACACCGTCATCCGGCCAATCGGTGGCGCCTTCCTCGCCATCCGGGTTCTCGGCACGCCGGACCCGGTATTTGATGTCGTCATCGTCCTCCTCGCAGGCGGCGTGACCTTTGCGATGCACGCCGCCAAGGCCGGCACACGGCTGGTCGTGAATCATTCACCCGAGCCGTTTTCCAACATCGCGCTGAGCGTGACCGAAGACGCGGCGGTGATCGGCGGTCTGTTCCTGATCAAGAAAGATCCGATTCTCGCGCTGATCGTCTTCTCGCTGATCCTCATCACCATCGGCTACTTCGGCCCGAAACTGTTTCGCGCAGTGAAAGTCCATGCCTGGCTCATCTGGCGCAAAGTTTCCTCGCCCGCCGCGGACCAATTGGAAACTGAGTTGCCGGCAGCACTGCCGCACGATCTGGACATCGCCTTCCACACCGTGAATCTCGACAACGACCGGGTGTCGTGGGCGGTGCCGTGCGTCAGCACGGCCGCGCGCGATATTCCGGGGAATCTTTTCGGTTACCTCGTCGCCACGGAGAGCCGGACGGGGAGCGTGGCCTTCGTCGCCAAGCGGCGCTGGTTTCATGTCGCCGAGGAGATTTCGCTCGACCGCTACAAGATCGCGCACGAGCCGAAATTCCTGAGCGAAAACGTCGTTCTCTACAGTCTCGAGAAGAAGCCGAAGTATGTCTTCATCTTCGCGCGCAGCCAGCGGGCGGCGGTGAAGATGATCGTTGCTTCGTTGCAGGAACGGCTCGTGGCTCTGCCCGCACCGGTCGCGGCCGCAGCACTCGCCGAAGAACCGCTCGCGACTCCATAGCGCCTCACGCGCAGATACCAAACGCGTTTGAAGCGGCGTTGGAGGACGGAGCTCCTGCGACGCCGAATCCCACCCGCGGAGGGCGGCGTTCGTGGATCAGTTTGGGGCTGTAGCGGCGGTCTATGACTGCCGGACTTTACGCTGCCGAGCACGTTCACGACGGTCATAGACCGCCGCTACAGTTCCTCCTTCACCAAATTGAATCACTACCAGGTCGGCCTCGGCGTCGCGGGAGCTTCGCCCACCAATCGAGTGTCCAAAGTTCAACGGCGTTTGGATATTACTCCACCCCGAAGCAAGCGGGACTGGCGACTTGGCAGAGTTCGACGAAGTCCTCCCATTTCAAGTCGAGCCACGGATCGGTCTGACGAATATGCGCCAAGGTCGCGACTTCGATGCTGCGCCTTGCCTCTTTCAGATTGCGACTGATCGTTGCCTTCGCACATTTGAACATCAGCCCCAGTTCCTCGACATGCAGACCGTCCAGGTGGGCGAGTTGGAGGAGGACGAAATCTTCCGCCGGGCAGTTCAAGAATGCCCACTGCACCGCCTCACGCATGATGTCGAGCAAGGGCGCCTCTGAGAGTTCTTCAGCGCTCCCGCTGGCTGGCCACGCTTCTTCGCTTTCCGGTGAGTCGTCGGCGCCGACCGCGGGGACGGGAGGGGGGATGAGGCGGTTCCAGCGTTGCTCCCGGCGTTTGCGGGTGAGGAAGTCATTGAGCGCAACCGTGTTCAGCCACGTTTGCAAGGAACAGAGGCCATTGTAGCGCGTAAGCTTGGCCGGACGGCCATTGCTGCCGGCGACACAATCCGCCCACAGATTTTCCACAACGTCGCGGGCTTCGTCTGCCGACGCACCCGACGCGGCAAGATACGTGGTGACCGTCTGGCGATAGGTCTGCTGAAATTGCCGGAGGGCAGCGACTTCCGATTCGAGACAGCATTGCGCCAATTGAAAATCGGCTGGATGCGGAAGGGCGTCGAACACAGGGCGGATCGTGGGAAGCGGTCGCCGCGAATTCAACGCGAAAGTAGCGCGGCCATTCCCCCCGGGAATGGCCGCGCCGTCTTCCCCGCGGAGCCGCCGCGGCAGACGAGCATTAAGCGCCACTTACCCCACCACTCTTTCCACCGCCTTCCGTGCTGCCTCGCGGCACCACCCCGGTTCCCCCTTCCCACTCTGCCATCGCTTAATGCTCATCTGACGTTTCAAGGCTCCTCCCAACAACCAACGCCTCTATGAGTTCAACGCGCGGGTTTGCGCCGTTTCCAAAAAATCTTCACGCCACCGAAAAAAACTTCGGCCTCATCTTTTTCCCAGGTTTTGCTTCATTTTTCGGAACAAACAAAAGCCGGTGCGTTTAATGGTTAAGATGAGCAACGATTTTCAAACCCTGATTGATTTCCTCGATCGTTGCGGCCCAGAGGTCACAGGTCGTGCCTTGCCTGCCCCGCAAACCGAAGAGGCCGCAAAACTGACACGCTTCGCCACGGGTCAATGCGATCAAGGCGAGCGTGCGGAAGTTTGCGAAATGTTGCGACTGCACCCTGCGTGGCTGCGCTGGCTGGCC
>JBBSDS010000269.1:0-7370 GCA_038240495.1 Chthoniobacterales bacterium
ACCAGACTACGGCGAAGAGCACCGGCCATACGCCCTTCGTCTGCATGAGCCACTCCATCATCAGCGCGCAACCGGCCAAGTAATCGTGCTGGCCGGGCTACTTGCTCACGCTGCCGGCGATGAGGACGATCTAGGCGAGCTTTGGATCGGGCGACTCGGCTTCCAGCGGAATGCGGCGTTGCTCCTCTGTGAGTTCGGCGCGGGCGCAGAGAGTGAGGGTAAGAAGGGCGAGGAGGAGGGTGGGGGTTTTCATGCAAAGAGATCCTGGACGACGTGGCCGTAGACGTCGGTGAGACGGAAGTCGCGGCCCGCATAGCGGTAGGTGAGTTTTTCGTGATCGAGGCCGAGTGCATGGAGCAGCGTGGCGTGGAGGTCGTGCATGTGGACTTTGTCCACGACGGCGTGATGGCCGAACTCGTCAGTCTCGCCGTAGCCGAGGCCGCGTTTGAAGCCACCGCCCGCGAGCCACACGCTGAAGCCAGCCGGATTGTGATCGCGACCGGTGCCATTCTTTTCGGCATAGGGTGTGCGACCAAATTCCGCGCCCCACCAGACGATCGTGTCTTCGAGCAAGCCGCGTTGCTTGAGATCTTCTAGCAGGCCGGCGACTGGCTTATCCACAGCCTTCGCGTGCTCGCCGTGCTTTTTTAAATTGGAGTGCTGATCCCACGCGGGGTTGTTGGAATTGTCGGCGTAGTTGACCTGGATGAAGCGCACGCCGGCCTCGCACATGCGGCGTGCGAGCAGGCATTGGCGGCCGAAGTTGTCGGTCTCTTTTTCGCCGACGCCATACAGCGCGAGCGTCTCCGGTGATTCTTTCGAGATGTCGAGCACCTCGGGCGCCGCGCCTTGCATGCGCCACGCGAGTTCGTAGCTGTTGATCACCGCTTCGAGTTCGCTCTCGCCAGGTTTCTGCGCGAGTTGCTCCGCGTTGATGTCGCGGAGCAAATCGAATTGCCGCTTTGCTTCGTCCGCCGAGCGCGCGGGTTGAAGATTGCGGATGCCAGCTTCTTTCGCCGGAACTCCGGCGCGGCCCAACGCGGTGCCTTGATAGATCGCGGGCAGAAACGCGTTGCCGTAGTTGCGCGGGCCGCCATTGCCGAGTGCGGGGCTGAGCGAGACGAAGCCGGGCAGGTTTTCGTTTTCGGTCCCGAGGCCGTAGGTCACCCACGCGCCCATCGACGGACGGATGAACGTGGTCGTACCGGTGTGCAAAAAAAGCGTGGCTGGCCCGTGCGCGATGCCGTCGGTGTGCATCGAGCGGATGAGGCAGAGATCGTCGATGTGCTTCGCCATTTCGGGAAAAAGATCCGAGGCCCACTGTCCGCTCTGACCGTGTTGCGCGAAGTTCCAGAGCGGCTTCATCACGCGCTGCTGCGGGCTCTTGCCGGTCTTGGCGAGCGAGCGCATGTCGGCGAAGTCGAGCATCTTGCCGTCCTGTTCGAGGAGGCTCGGTTTGTAATCGAACGAGTCCACCTGACTCACGCCGCCGGACATGAAGAGGAAGATGATCCGCTTCGCCCGCGGTTTGAAGTGCGGCGCTCTCGGCGCAAGCGGATTGGCGGGAATCGCCGCGCGGGCTTGATCGCGCGTCGCGAGACCGGCGAGGGCGAGTGAACCGAATCCACAAGCGAGAGTACTGAGTGCAGAGCGGCGGGAGTGGAGCGGAGAATTCATGGCGGGAACGGACTTAGTCGAGATAGCGGAAATCGAGGCAGGCGAACAACGTCTGGTGAAGCTGCGCCCAAGTTTCGAGCGACGGTGATGGGCCGAGAAAGCGGCGGCATTTTTCCAGCTCGGCTGCCGATGGTTTGTGGCCCAGCGTCCCGCGGAATGCGGCGACGATGCGATCTTCATCGCTCGCGGACGCAGCGAGTGTGCGCTCCGCAGCGGCGCGGGATTGCTCGACGACGAATGAGTGATTCAGCAGGTAGAGCGCTTGCGGGGCAACGGTGCTGACGTTGCGCTGACCCATCGTCGCATTGATGTCGCCGAAGTCGAAGACCTCGAACAGTTCCAGCCGTTTGTTGCGGAAGGCGGGCGTATAGACGCTGCGGCGCTTGTCCGCGAAGACGTAGCTGTATTCGGTGTTCTGCGCGGAAAAATTGTTCGCGTCGATGGCGCCGGCGCCGCCGATGTTTGGGCCGAGGTAGTCGAGCTTCAGTTGGTCGCTGACTGCGAGGAGTGTGTCGCGGATTTGCTCGGCGTCGAGGCGGCGGCGATTGGCGTGCGCGAAGAGCCGGTTTTCGGGATCGATGGAGGAAGGTTTCGTCACCGCCTGTTGCCACGTGCGGGAGAGGACGATTTCGCGGATGAGCTTCTTCACGTTCCAACCCTCCGCAACGAAGCGCGTGGCGAGATAATCGAGCAACTCGGGATGCGACGGCTTCTCGCCGGTCGTGCCGAAGTTATCCACCGTCCGCACGAGTCCGACGCCAAAGAGCCACGTCCACACGCGATTGACGAAGACGCGCGCAGTCAGCGGATTCTCGGCGCTGGCGATCCAGTCGGCGAGTTCGCGGCGGCCGCTTTCATTCAGTGAAAGCGCGGGTTCGCGGCTCAAGGCGACGCGCAGGAATCCGCGCGGCACGCTGTCGCCGCGCTGCTTCTCCACGCCCCGCACGCGGATCTGCGCATCGGCGATCGAGTCGTCCTCGCGCACCGCCATCGCGGTATCGCGCACTGGCCCGCCATGCTTCAATTTCTTCAAGTCGGCCTCCAGCGCTTTCACGCGTTTGGCAGCGGCCGTGCGGCCCGGATTGGCGGTGTCCTCCTTCGCCTCGACGATCACGACTTCACCTTCCGGCACAAGCTGCAGCGCATCGACGGTGACAAACTTGGTGGTCCCTTCGTTGGAGATCAGCACGTAACCGGCGCCATCTTTTTCAAAGCGAAATTTGCCGAGCGAAACGAAGCGCCCATCGATCGGCGGCACCTGCGTTTCATCGACGTAAACGTTTTCCTCTCCGTCCGCGTGGAAGACGGTGACGCGCACATTGTCGGCGCGGTCGGGGAAATACGAGTACGCCAGCCGCACATCGTAACGAGCCGATTGCGGGATGGTCGGCGTAAAGGTCACGGTCTTCTCGCCTTTGTCCGTGTTGTGATCGGTCAGGTAATCCTGCCCGATGTAACTGCCCACGGAGGTCGAATGCTTCCATTCGCCAACGACTTTGGCCTGGAGGTTATCGATCACGATGCCCGGCAGAGTGCTCGGATCGATCGACCGGCCCGGCTTGTCCGAGGCTTTGCTCAGGCCTTTGGAAAGTTCGGTCATGGCCGCCTTGGCGTGGGTGAGTTGCGTTTCCAGCGCGGCGACTTTTTGCTCGTGCTCGCGCAAAGCGGATTCGACGCCGGGATCACCCGGCAGCGGAGCGGAAATCCAGCGCGCCACATTTTCCGTGTAGCTGAGGAGCGTGCGCGTGGAGGCGAGGATGCCGGCCATCGCGTAGTAATCGCGCTGTGGGATGGGATCGAATTTATGATCGTGGCAGCGCGCGCAGCCGATGGTCTGGCCGAGGAAAGTGCGGCCGAGTGTTTCGAGCTGCTCGTCGATGACATCGAAGCGGAGCTGCTGCTTGTCCTGCTCCTCGTAGTTCGTCGGGCCGAGCGCGAGAAACGCGGTCGCGGTGAGCTGGCGGCGCGCATCTGCAGGCGTCGGCGCTGGCTGGAGATCGCCGGCGAGTTGCTCGCGGATGAAGCGATCGAAAGGCACGCCCGCATTGAACGCCTCGATGACGTAATCGCGGTAACGCCACGCGTCCTTGAAAAGCAAAGTGCGCCCGCCGCCGCTCGATTCCGCGAAGCGCGCAAGGTCCAGCCAGTGCCGCCCCCAAGTTTCGCCGAAGCGCGGGCTGGCGAGGAGTTCGTCTGTGACTGCGGCAAGTGCAGTTTGCGGATTGGATTTCGCCGCTTTGGTGAACGCGTCGATCTGCTCCGGCGTCGGCGGCAGACCGATGAGGTTGTAGTAAAGACGACGAATGAGTGCTTCCGGCGCTGCGTCTTCCGCGGGCTGCAAGTTTGCGGATTCGATCTTCGCGAGAATGAATCGATCGAGGTCGGCGCGAGGCCACGCAGCGTTCTTCACCACAGGGATGGCGGGCTTTTGCACCGGCTGGTAACACCAGAACTTCCGGCCTTCCTCCAACGTCAGTCCGGTCTGCTTCTTCGCCGCCACTGCGCCGCCGGTTCGCGGGTCGGGCGCGCCCATCTTCACCCATTGCTCGAGGATCGCGATCTCGGCGTCCGGCAGTTTCCGCTTTTCCGGCATCTGCAGATCCTTGTCTTTGTAGCGCACCGCGGTGATGAGCATGCTCTTCTCGAGATCGCCGGGAATGATCGCCGGCCCGCCATCGCCGCCGTGCTCCCAGCCTTCGCGCGTGTCGAGCCGCAGACCGCCCTTCACTTTCTTGTCGGGGCTGTGGCACTCGAGACAGCGCTCGGCGAGCAGTGGGCGCACTTTCTTTTCAAAAAAATCGAGTCCTTCGTCGGCGAAAGCGGGCGCGTTCAGCGCAAACGCCATGGCGAGAAGAGCTGTGGTTCGGGGAAACATGCGGGTCGTTACCTTCAATAAGCCCGAAACCCCAAAGTTTTGGACAAATTATTTCCGGCCGCACTCGACGGCAGCGCTCATGCCCAGACTCGGCCACCCGCAAATCATCGCCACGAATTCAGGCAAGGCGTCAGTTTGAAACAGGCGTGTCATCCTGAGCGCAGTTCCGTGCGGGCGAAGGTGGCACGGAACGGAGTCGAAGGATCCCGGCGATCCTGGGCGACACGATCCGTGAATGCGCGGGGCCGTTCGATCAGCGGAGCGGCAGTTCAGTCGCGAAATGCTGATCTGCGTCGCCGACGCGGTTCCAGCGATCTTGCAGGACGAGTGGTGGCGGGAGTTTTGCGGCAAGACTTGGCGGTGTGACGACGAGATCGCCGGGCACGGACAGCGCTCCGGCGCGGCGGGTGATGATGCGGTAAAAGTGAAATGCCGCGTCGAGTTCGATCTCGGGCTTGGTCACCGTGGCGATCAGGTTCTCGTTTGGTCGCTTCTTTTCGACGCCCGAGTCGCGCAACGCGACGATTTCGTCCGCGGCAAATAGCTTTGGCAGGAAGTCGAGCCGGTTGCTGCCGAAGACGAGGTATTCGGAACCAGCACCGGCATCCGGCCACGCGAGATGCAAACGGTCGCGCGCAATCGTCGCCGTGGCCGGCGCGGGCCGCACGGGCTTTTCCACACGGAACGAGAGCGGATCCGACCACTCGCCCCAGACGCCCTCGCGGCGCGCTTTGATGCGGAGGAACCAGGGCTGGCCGGGATTGAAAAAGGTCGCCGTCAGCAGGTCGAAAGCGAGCTTGTCGGTGATGGGTGCCACGGCATCGAAGTTCGGCGGGATGAAGGTGAAATCGGCAGTCGCGGCGATCTGCCACCAGATGAGATCCGTGCCGGAATCGGCCTGGATACTAAATTCCGGGCTGCCTGGTGCCGGCGCCACGGTCGCCATTGCGGTGGGCACGATCAGCTTTTCGGACACGTCGATCTCAGCGGCAAGCGTCGCGGTTCCGCGTTTGTCACCGGCCAGGAGGAGGACGGTGTTCTTCCCTTTGATCAACCGCGGCAGCGACGCGCGCGAGCGCTGGCAGAAGACCGAAATGTGGTCGTCGGGCGCATGCGATTTGACGGCGATTTGAAAGACAGGTTCGCCGGGCGCGCAGGGATAGGTTTCGCCAGTGGTGTGGTTGACGGCCTGAAGAATCGGGTAAGCGGTGTCGACGACAATCTCGCCTGTGGACGTGCGCCGAGCGGCGTTGTCGATGACGAGTTCGACGACACACAATGCGGCATCGCGCGTATCCCCCCACTTGCTCAAGTTCGAGACGCCGACTGGCCGCTCCGGCGAGTGATCGGCATGAAAGATCAGCTTTTCGCCAGGGAAGAGCGTCTCGTCGCGCAGTGGAGCCGGCGGGCTCTTGAGCTTGATCGTCTTTTCTTCGCGCGGGCTGATGAATTCGAGCAGCGAAGTGTTGAAGGCCGGGTTGACGGTTTCCATCGCGAGGTAACGACCAAGGACTTTGGTGCGGCGCGCGAGGAAGGGATCGGCGCGCAGATCGGCGGCGGAAGCCAGCGTCTGGTTGTCGAGCCGCAGGTAGCAGACGTTTTGGTCGGCATCGAGGA
This sequence comes from Chthoniobacterales bacterium, assembly GCA_038240495.1. Taxonomy (GTDB): domain Bacteria; phylum Verrucomicrobiota; class Verrucomicrobiia; order Chthoniobacterales; family Chthoniobacteraceae; genus Chthoniobacter. The sequence continues at coordinate 6,170 of JBBSDS010000269.1, forward strand.
CGTGCCACGCATTGTCGTAAAAGTATTCCGCAGCGACATGACCGTTGAGGGCGATCTTCCGCGCAGGAATGCCGTAGGTGGTTGCGAGTTTTGTGAACGATGCCGTGGTCTCACCGCACAGTCCGTAGCCCCAGAAATTCAGCATCGGCGCGGGTTCCTTGCCGGCTTCGGTTTCGCTGTTGGCGTGGGAATTCTGGTCTCTCCAAAACGCGAAGAAGCGGGGCATGAACGCGCCCGGCTCGGCGGGCAGCCGCAAGCTGGCGCGCAAGGATTCCGCGCTGCTCCAATCCTGGCCGTTGATGATTAACAAATGGCCGGTGAGCGGGACGGAGCCGGTATTTGCAAGCGTGAGCCGGCGCTGAAAATAGCGCGAAGCGGAGCCATGCTGGTTGTATCCACGCGGGTCTTGAAAATTGGTATCATCGACCGGCGAGGCGATGACGACTTCGGCAGGACGACCCGCCGTGAGCGAGAGTGCCAGCGGTTCCGCGTGAACCGCGGCGGCCACAAAAGAAACAGCGACAAGAACCGCGTGGCGGATTCGCAGCTTCACCGCGAGCGTCAATCAGAGCAGCAGCAGCGTCGGGCTCTCGATGAGCTTGCGCAACTCGCCGAGATATTGCGCGCCGACTGCGCCATCGACCACACGATGATCGGCGCTCAGACCGACAGCCATGCGCTGCCCGACGACGATCTCGTCCTTCGCATTGACGACAGGCTTTTTCACGATCGCGCCGATGCTGATGATCAGAGCCTGCGGCGGATTGATGATCGCGCTGAAAGATTCGATGCCGTAACTGCCGAGATTCGAGACGGTGATCGTGCCGCCCGCGTATTCCTCGGGCTTGAGCTTTTTGCCGCGCGCGCGTCCGGCGAGGTCCTTGACCGACTCGCTGATTTCGCGGAGCGACTTTTTCTGCGCGTCGCGAATGACCGGCGTGACGAGACCTTCTTCGACCGCGACCGCGACGCTGAGATTCACGCTGCCGTATTGGATGATGGCGTCGCCCGCGAAGCTCGCGTTGAGCGCCGGTACTTTCACCGCAGCCGCGATCACAGCTTTGAGGACGAAATCGTTGACCGTAAATTTCGGTCCGCCCGCAGCCTCACTCGCGGCATTGGCTTCCGCGCGGAACTTCATCAGCGGACCCGCATCGACTTCGATGTTGAGGTAAAAATGCGGGATCGTGCTTTTGCTTGC
>JBBSDS010000270.1:0-7321 GCA_038240495.1 Chthoniobacterales bacterium
CCTTCGACAAGCTCAGGATGGCAGGCCTTTCCAAACCGACGCAGTGCCTTCCGTGCGGCAGCAGCAAACGCGCTGCGCTCGTCACCTCGGCAACTACTTCTTCTTTTTCTTCGGCGGTTCGGGTGTAGCCGCAGCCGGTGGGGGATTCGTCGCGCGCGGCGGTGCGGTCGTGTCCACCGTGCCGCCGGCGATTCCCGTCGGGTCGTAGTTAAAGGACCAGCGCGTCTCCACAGGCCGGCCATTCGATTTGGCGCTGATGATGACGGTGTAAGCACTGGGCTTGAGCGGCGCGGTGACGGTGTAGGAAATCATCTTGGTGTTTGTATCGAACTTCGCAGGCACCTGCCCGAGTCCGCTCACGCGCATCGTGACTGTGCCGGCGTCCAATTCACCCATCGTTTCGAGGTTGGCTTTGATGTTCGGCGTGGGCTCGGTGATGGTCTCGCCGCTCAACGGTTCGGTCACCATGGAAGTGGCCGCGTCCTGCACCATCGCAGCGTCGCCGCCCGGTGCCGCCATGCCCTTGAAGGAAAGCCCGACGGTGAAGGAATCGACGTTGTGCGCGTCTTTGGTCGTGACGTCGTAGCGGCCGAGGTTCATCGGCTGAGTCGTGATGCCGAGGCGGGCTCCGTAGGTCGTAAATCCAGCTTCGTAGCCGGCGGCCTTGGCCGCTTCGCGCACCTTCTCGTTATGCAGACCAAACGGATACGCGATGGTGTTGCACTTGATGCCGAGTTTCTCCTCGATGACTTCCTTGGAATGTTCGAGTTCGAATTTGAGCCATGTGTCATAGTCCATCGGCATGACGGTCGCAGTCATCGGGATCTGCGAACCCGTTAATCTTTTCGGCTTAAACTTCAGGTCAGCGTGCAGCACCGTATGGCTGCCAATGTCCACGCCGGCATCACGCATTTCGGCGAGCTGCGCCCAGGTGATCGATTTGCCGCCGATGCCGATGTAGGTCAGATAGACGTACATCGTAAAGGGATAGCCAAATTTTTTCAGGATCGGCCAGCCCACATTGTAGCCGGAAACGTAACCGTCATCGATCGTGATGATGATGCACTTTGGCGGGATGTTTTTTTCGCCGCGCCGGTAGGCCAGAAAATCCTGCATCCCGATCACGGGGATGCCTGAATCCTTGATCCGCTGCATCTGCTGCTCGAAGACCGCGGGCTCGATCGAGAGCGCACCGCCCGCCTTGCCCTCGATGCGGTGATAGCACATCACCACGACTTCCGCGTGCGGATCGACCATCGGCTTCGGAGGAGCCGCCGACTCTTTCTTCGCTACCGGCGCGGATGCGGGTGCGGCAGCGGAGGCGGTGGTGGTGCCGGGGACTGCGGTCGCCGGAGCGGTGGCTGGTTCCGCCTTCGCCTTCTTTTTCAAAAAGGGGATTTTGTCGCAAGCAGCGAAGGGCAGGGTAAAGGCGAGGAGCAGTAGAGCGATTTTCCGAGTCATAAAGGGCGAGTCCATTTTCAAACGAGGGACGATACAGTTTGGCGGGCGCGAGAAAAGAGCGAACCTCGCAATGCTTTGGGCATCAGGATGCGAGGCCGAGTTTGCGGAAGGTTTCATCGACGTGCGCGAAGTGAATTTCGAGCGCGCAAAGCTGGTCGATTTCGCTCCGCGATAGCACCGCGGCAACTTCCGGTTCGGCGGTGAGATTTTCCTGGAGCGACACATTTCCCTGCCAGGTCTTCATCGAGGCGCGCTGGACGGCTTCGTAGGCGGCTTTCCGCTCAAGGCCGCGCTCCGTGAGTTTCAGGAGGATGGTCTGGCTGAAGTAGAGGCCCTTGGTGATGCGGAGATTGCGCTCCATGTTTTCCGGATAGACGAGCAGCCGGTCCACGAGCTTGCACAGCAGGGCAAGCATGTAGTCCACGAGGACGCACGAATCCGGCATGATGATGCGCTCGACGGACGAATGACTGATGTCGCGTTCGTGCCAGAGCGCGACGTTTTCGAGCGCGGCCATGGCGTTGCCGCGGACGACGCGGGCGAGGCCGCTGAGTTTCTCGCCGGTGATCGGGTTGCGCTTGTGCGGCATGGCGGAACTGCCCTTCTGCCCGGCGGAGAAATACTCCTCCACTTCCAGCACCTCAGTGCGCTGAAGATGCCGGAATTCCGTAGCCCAGCGATCGATGCTCGAGGCGATGATGGCGAGCACCGTCTGAAATTCGGCGTGCCGATCACGCTGCAAAATTTGCGTGCTCAAAGCCGCAGCACTGAGATGCAGCCGCTCGCAGACACGCTCTTCGACCCGTGGATCGAGATGCGCGTGGGTTCCGACAGCGCCGCTTAATTTGCCAACCCGGATGCGCGGCTGCACCTGCTCCAGCCGCTCAAGCGCGCGGCCGAACTCGTCGTACATCAGCGCCAGCTTGAGTCCGAAAGTGATCGGCTCCGCGTGGATGCCGTGGCTGCGCCCGATCATCGGCGTGTGCTTGTACTCCACGGCCCGGCGCGCAATTACCGTCCGCAGTTCCCGCAGATCGAGGAGCAAAAGATCCGACGCCTCGGCCATCTGCACCGCCAGCGTCGTATCGAGCACGTCCGAGGAAGTCATCCCCTGATGCATCCAGCGGCACTCCGGCCCGACATAACTCGCGACGTTTTCGAGAAAGGCGATGACGTCGTGATTTGTCCGCAACTCGATCTCCGCGATTTCCTGCAAATCGAATTTTGCTTTCGCCCGGATTATTTCCGCGTCCGCTTTTGGCACCACCCCGATTTCGGCCTGCGCTTCGCAAGCGAGAGTCTCGATCTCCAGCCAGATTTCGTATTTTCGTTGATCCGCCCAGATGGCGGCCATTTCGGGGCGGGTATAGCGTTCGATCACCCAGCGGAGGCTAGGCACCCCGTGAGGATTCAAAAAGGAAAACTTCCCTGGCCACCTCGTCTTAAAAAAACTTACCCCGCCGCCAGCTTGGAAGCCGATGACGGGGTCTGGGAAAGTTTTGTTTGGAGAGCGGCGAAGCGCTCGTAGCCAGCAGCTCGGGCTTAGTAAACGCGAGCGCGGATTTTGTGACCGTGGCTGCTCAGGCGGACGCGTCCGCTGTCGAGGAGGTCAGCAACCGCGGCTACGGTCTCGCGGTTGTTCTTCGTGTAGCTGCTGACGGCCATGATCAGATCCCCGAGGCTATAGTTGGCGCGCGCTGCTTTTTTCAGATTCTTTTTCATAGGAGTTGGGTGAGTGGTTTGTTGCTTTCGAGAAGGTATTAAGCAGGGGGTATGCCACGCTAAATTGGTTACGTCGTCTCAGCAAAAATAGACGCATTCAGGGCTGAAAGAGTTCAATAAATCTGTCGGCTCCTCGACATAGTGTCGCCAAATTTGACGCTTGTCGCTGTTGACCCGACTCATTCGTGACATGCAGTCTCTATCGAGCCATCGAACAAGCGTTGCCAGGCCCTTGCCTGGCAGTATTTCATCCCCCAAAAATGTCCATCTACCGCCGTGTCTTCGCCTACTACCGGCCCGATCTTGGTCCGACCGTCGGCGCGATGGCCCTGACGCTGATCGCCAACTCCTTCAACGTCCTCCGGCCGTGGCCACTGGCGTTCATCGTGGACAAAGTGCTGCCGGCCGCGACGCGCACTCCGCACGGCATTGTCATTGCTGGACATGATCTCGGCGCGTGGAGCCTGCCCACCATCATCGGCTTCGTGTGCGCGCTCATGGTTGTCTTCCACATCCTCGCGGGTGGCATCGGCTACGTCGTGAGCGTGATCACGATCCGCGTCGGGCTGCACGGATTGGTGCGCCTGCGCACCGAACTCTACGCTTACCTGCATTTTCTTCCGCTGAAATATCACGACCAGCGCCGCAGCGCCGACAGCAGCTTCCGCGTCGCCTACGATTCGCAGAGCGTGCAGGCTTTCTACAGCAAAGGCTTTTTCATTTTCCAAAGTCTCCTCTCACTCGTCACGACGTTCGCGGCGATGTGGTACTTCGATCGGGAGATCGCGCTGCTCTCGCTCCTCGTCGTCCCAGTCATGACGCTGGCGATCTATCTTTACGCGAAGCGCATCCGCACTCAATCGACCACCTTCGCGGAAAAGGAAAGCGCTGTGCTCACCGTGGCGCAGGAAGGGCTCAGCTCGATCAAAATGGTGCAGGCTTTTGGGCGCGAAGAGGACGAAGTCGAGCAATTCCAGACGAGCGCGCGCCAGAGCCTCGAAGCCAACCTCCGTCTGAACACGACCTCGATGAGAAGCGCGCTGCTTATCGGCACACTCATCGCCATCAGTTCCGCCGCGATGTACTACGTCGGTGCGATCCACGTCCTCACCGGCAGGCTCACCGTCGGTCAGATTTGGTATCTCTCGACGCTGCTGCTCATGCTCTACCAGCCGCTCGAAGCGCTCACGCACATCGCGTGGGCATTTCAAGGCGCAGCCGCCGGCGCGCAGCGTTGCTTCGAGGTGCTGGAAAAAGAAAACGACGTTCCCGATGCGCCCGATGCAAAGGCGATCCCCACCGCGCTCGGTGAAATCGTTTTTGAAAACGTCGCCTTCGGCTACAGCAGCGCGCGCGAAATCCTGCGCGACGTGAACATCCGCATCGATGCCGGCCGCACGGTCGCATTTGTCGGGGGCACCGGCGCCGGCAAATCCACACTCCTCTCGCTCGCGCCGCGATTCTACGATCCCACCGCCGGACGCGTTCTTCTCGACGGCCACGATCTGCGCTCCATCACCAAAAAATCTCTGCGCGATCAAATCAGCATCGTCCTCCAGGACACGCTCCTTTTCTCGACGACGATCCGGGAAAATATCGCCTATGGCCGACTCGACGCCACCGAGGAAGAAATCATCGAGGCCGCCAAACGCGCGCAGGCACATGACTTCATCACCGCCATGCCCGACGGCTACCGGAGCCAGGTGGGCGAGCGCGGCGGTCATCTTAGCGTCGGCCAGCGTCAGCGCATTGGCATCGCCCGCGCCTTTCTAAAAAACGCCCCGATTCTGATTCTCGACGAACCGACCAGCGCCCTCGACCCGACCACCGAAGCCGCGATCATGGAGACCATGGAGGAACTCATGCGCAGCCGCACCACGCTCATCATTACGCACCGCATCGCCACCATCCATCGCCTCGACAAAATCGTCGTCCTCGCTCGCGGCACTGTGGTCGAAGAAGGGCGCGGTCCTGAATTAGTCGAGCGCGGCGGCGTCTATGCCTCGCTGTATCGCTCCGCAAACCTGCACTGAACCCATGACCAACGTCCTCCCGGATCGCCGCGTCGAACACGATTGGACGCCCCGCCAGATTCCGCCCAACGTGACTTGGGGCGACGGCTTTTACTGCGAGAGCGCGCAGTCGTTTCTGCACTTCAAAGGGAAGCGCGATCCGGCCGTCGAACTCGGCGCGCACGTCTCTATTTATGCGGCTTCGCAGTTCGCCGTCGGCGAGCACGGCCATGTAAAAATCGGCGACTTCACCTTGCTCGTCGGCGCGCTCCTCACTTGCGAGACGAGCATCGAAATCGGCTCGCACTGCCTCATTTCGTGGGGCACTGGCATCGCCGATTCCGACTTCCATCCCGTCGCTGCCGCGCACCGCCGCATCGACGCCGAGGCACTCGCCCCGTTCTACGAAGGCAAGCCCGCGCGCCCGTCTGAAGCCGTGAAATCGCGCCCGGTAAAAATCGGCGACAACGTCTGGATCGGCATGAACGCCATCATCCTCAAAGGTGTGACGATCGGCGAAAATTCCATCATCGCCGCGGGCGCCGTGGTGACCAAAGACGTGCCCGCAAACACGGTCGTCGCCGGCAACCCGGCGCGTTTCGCGAAGAGGCTCGAGGCATAGGTCCATGCGCGAGCTGATTGACCTGCTCATAAGCGCACTATGAACGAAGACCCGAATCTCCGCTGGTATCTCAACGGCCTCCCCGACGGGCGCGGTTTGAATTTTCCTCCACCAGTAATGAGTTTTGACGACTACATCGACTGGCTCGATGCGCGCCACAAAGATCGCGTCCGACGCGGCGTCCTCGACAAGCTCTATGCGGATCCGCGGCGCTGCCCCGTCGACGCGCCGTTCCGCCTCGACTGAATGAGCCGCAAGCGGATCATCGTCACGGGTTACATGGCGCGGTGCCCGATCGCGGGTGTCATCTGGCAGCATATTCACTACATCGTTGGCCTGCAGCGACTCGGCCACGAAGTCTTCTACATCGAAGACTCGACCGCGCATCCGTATCACCCGCTCCAGTATGACTACGTCGCCGATTGGAGCTACACCGCGGCGATCATGCCGAAGCTCGCGCGGCAATTCGGCTTTGAAGACCGCTGGGGCTATCGCGCCCGCTATCTCGAAGACCGGCCGACTGCGGGGCTCAGCGGCGCGCGGATCGATGAATTGTGGCGCGACGCGGATGCGGTCTTCAACGTGTGCGGCGAGCAGGAACTGCATGAAGACATCCTGAAGAATCGCTGCCTCATCTACCTCGAGAGCGATCCTGGCAAAGAGCAGTGCTTGATCGACAATGATCCCGCCGCGCCGATTCGCGAAACCCTTGGGCACTACCACGCCATTTTCACCTTCGGCGAACACATCGGCACCTCGCGTTTTCCCGTGCCGCTTCACGGCATTCCGTGGCAGCCGACGCGACAGCCGATTGTCACCGATTTTTGGAAGGCTGAAACTCCACTGCCGGGCGGCGCGGTCTTCACCTCGGTCGCAAACTGGAACACGAAAGGCAAAGACATCGAGTGGCGCGGCGACAAATATGTGTGGAGCAAGGCGCTCGAGTTTCTCCGTTTCAAGGATGCGCCCCAACGCGCTGGCGAGCCTTTCGAACTCGCTACCAATCTGCGCGACGAAGCCACGCGCACCGACCTCGCCGCGCGCGGCTGGCGGCTCACGAGTCCGCAGGAAATCAGCATCGACCACGACCTCTACGTGCAGTACCTGCGCGGCTCGAAAGGCGAATTCACCGTTGCGAAAGACCAGTACGTGCGACTCAACACCGGCTGGTTCAGCGACCGCACCGCGTGTTACCTCGCGTGCGGCCGACCCGTGATCACGCAGGAGACCGGCTTCACGGATCTCTACGGCCGCGAGCGCGGATTGCTCGCCTTCCACACCCTCGACGAAGTGGCTGAAGCCGTCCGCGCTGTAAACTCCGATTACGCCGCCCATTGCCGCGCCGCCTACGAAATCGCCACGGAATACTTCGAGGCTACCAAAGTCGTCGCCGCCATCCTCGAACGGGCCGGGGTCTAGCTGAAGTCACAACCAGCTTCTCAGCCGTTTTTCTTTGAGCGAAAACACGTCGTCGTGCGCGGCGAATCGTTTCGGAGAAGCGCAC
>JBBSDS010000271.1:0-7313 GCA_038240495.1 Chthoniobacterales bacterium
CAACCGGCCGGCGGGCCAGGGCCCCCCTTCTTCCGCGGTGTATCCGCGGGGTCCCCGGCGGGGGGCCGGGCCCCCCCCCCCCCCCGGCCCCCCCCCCCAACCCCCCACGGGGGGGCCCGCCCCCCCTCCCGCGCGCTTTGAGCATCTACGAGTTTTGCCGGCTCACGATCGAGGAAGCGCAGTGGTTTGTCGAAACACTGCCGCTCACCGAGCAGGAGCGATTCATCACGAGCGAAGTGCGGCGCGAAATTTCGGCGCGGCTCGCTTTTCTCGTCGAGGTTGGGCTCGGCTATCTCTCGCTGGATCGCGAAAGTGGTTCGCTCAGCGGTGGTGAAGCCCAGCGCATCCGCCTCGCAACCCAGATCGGATCAGGGCTCGCGGGCTGTCTCTACGTCCTCGATGAACCGAGCATCGGCCTGCATCAGCGCGACAATGACCGGCTCATCGGCACGCTGCGCCGGCTGCGTGATCTCGGCAATTCCGTGATCGTCGTCGAACACGACGAGGACACGATTCGGGCTGCCGATCACATTATCGATCTCGGCCCCGGCGCGGGCGCGCGTGGTGGCGAACTCGTCGCGCAGGGCACGCTCGATGAAATCCTCGCCGTCGAGAACTCGCTGACCGCGCAGTATCTGAGCGGACGGGCAAAAATTCCCGTTCCCAAACACCGCAAGCAACCGTCTTCTCCGGTTCCGAAACTCTTAACTCTCAACTCTCAACTCGCAACTTGCTCCAATGGCTGGCTGACGGTGTGCGGAGCGACGGAAAATAATTTGCAGGACGTGACCGCAGCCTTTCCGCTCGGCTGCCTGACGTGTGTCACCGGCGTCTCGGGCAGCGGCAAATCGACGCTCGTCGATGACATCCTGCGGCGTTCGCTCTTTCGCCATTTCTATCGCTCCAAGGACAAGCCGGGGAAGCACGTCCGCATTCACGGACTCGATCAAATCGACAAAGCGATCGTCATCGACCAGACGCCCATCGGCCGCACACCGCGCTCGAATCCCGCGACCTACACGGGCGCATTTGGACCGATCCGCGAACTGTTCGCCGGTCTGCCCGCGTCGCGCATTCGCGGCTACGATTCCGGGCGGTTCAGTTTCAATGTGAAAGGTGGGCGCTGCGAAGCGTGCGAAGGAGACGGGATGAAAAAAATCGAGATGCATTTCCTCGCCGACGTCTATGTCGAATGCGAGGTCTGCCGCGGACGGCGCTACAACCGCGAGACGCTCGAGATTACTTACAAGGGGAAGAACATCGCCGATGTGCTCGACCTCACCGTCGATGAAGCGGCGCGCTTTTTCCGCAACGTCACGCAGATTTCCGACAAGCTGCTCGCGCTCGAAGACGTGGGGCTGGGCTACGTGCGCCTCGGGCAGATCGCCACCACGCTCAGCGGCGGCGAAGCCCAGCGGATCAAGCTCGCGACGGAATTGGCGAAGAAAGCGACGGGGCGCACGGTTTATATTCTCGACGAGCCGACGACCGGCCTGCACTTCGCCGACATTCACAAGCTCCTCGAAGTACTCATGAAACTGCGCGATGCCGGCAACACCCTCATCGTGATTGAGCACAATCTCGAGGTGATCAAGAGCGCCGATTGGGTCCTCGATCTCGGCCCCGAAGGCGGCTCGGGTGGTGGCCGGATCATTGCGGAAGGAACGCCGGAAACGCTTGCCGGAGTTGAGCAGAGCCACACCGGGCGCTATTTGAAACGGATGCTATGATGCGCACGACTTGGATGCTTTTAACCCTCGCGGTTGTCGCGGCGATCCACGCCGCCGAACCGCCGCTGCTGATCGAAGCGCGCAAAGCCCGGGCCGAATCCATTCCGCAGGTTGCCATCCAGAAACTGCGCATCTTGCTCGCCGCGAAAGACCTGCCCGCAGATCAACGCCGCGTGGCCACGTCTGAACTCGCCGCTTCGCTCCTCGCCGCCGGCGAAGGTGAAGAAGCGTTGTGGGTGATTCAGCCATCCGCCGTGAACGGCGATGTCGATGCCCGGCTGCTGCAGGCCGAGATCCTCGCGCAGGCTGGCCGCTGGTCGGAGGCGCTGCCGATTTATCAGGAACTCGCCGCCCGCCCTGAAGCGCCGGCCGCGGCGCGACTCGGTGTGGCGGAAACTTTGCAGGCGCTCGGCCAGACAGCGAAGGCGGTGGAAGCGCTGGAAAATTTCGTGCGCGGGTATCCTCAACATGCGGGCGCGGCCTTGCGACTGGCCAGCCTCAGCGTTGATCTGAATGAAATTCCGCGGGCGCAGAAAATCATCCAGACGCTCGTTCCGCGGAATCCGACTGACGAAAAATGGAAGAAGTATGTCGAGGGCCGCATCCTCCTCGCGCAGGAACAGGCTGCTCCGGCGCTCATTATTTTTGAAGAGTTGCTGCGGGATTTGAATGGTGTTTCTGAGGGTCTGCTCTTCGGCGTGACGCTGGGAATGCTGGAAGCGCGGGCGACCTTGAATGGCTACGACGTGGCCGATCGCGTGTTGGAGAATTTCATCACCCACTATCCGGCGAGCGCATATCTGGAAGCCGCTTTCCGCCGCCTCGATGAAGTCTATGAACAGGAAGAACATCCTGCGGAGAATGAGTTGAGGAAATGGGCGCAGAAGCCGCCGGCCCGCCGGTCTGCGCTGGCGCAATACTATCTGGCCCGAATGTATAGGCGCGTGCAGAAGCCGGACAAAGCTGTGAACTCCCTCGAGAATTTTGTCCGCAACCACGCCGACAATCCTTTGCTGTCGGCGGTGCATCTGATGCAGGCGGATTACTTTCTTGAGAAAAACAATTTTCCCAGTGCGGTGCGCGCGCTCGATGCGGCGATGTTGCATACAAAGAGTGAGGAAGAGCGGGCGCAGATCGAATTGCGGACTGCTCTCGTGCATTACCGCCAGGGCGAATCCTTGCTCGCCGCCAACGCCTTCCGTCGCGCGGCGCAATGGTCCGAAAAACTGCGTCAGCATGCGACCTTTGACGCGGGCCTCGCGGCGCTCCGCATGGGAAACTACGAACGCTTTTTCGAGGACTACCGCGCTCTGGCCAGCCAGTATCCGAACAGCCCATTGCGGAGCGAACTCGTCCTCGAAGAGGGCTTCGCACAAGCCCGCGCCGCCGATCCTCGTGCGGGAGATACGATTGAGCTTTTCCTCCATCATTTTCCCACGCATTCGCGCCAGAATGAAGCGCGGCTGGCGCTTGCCGAACTGGCCTATCGAGACGGCGATATGGCGGGCGCGGCGCGTTACATCCAGGTGGCCAGCACGACGGCGTCCTCGGCCGATACCGCGGACCAAACGGCCTACCTGGCGATTTTCCTCGCCGATGCGGAGGCGGCGTCGATCCCGACAAAAGTGATCGCGCTCGCAGAGAAATTCGTTCGAGATTTTCCGCGCTCACCCTTGCTCCCGGAGGTGCGGATGAAGCTCGGGCAGATTTATTTCCGAACCGGTGATCACGCGAATGCCGAGACGCAATTCACCCTGCTCGCGAAGGAGAATCCGACGAGTCCGTACGCCGAGGCTGCGCTCTTTCTCGCCGGACAGTCCGCGATGAAATGGATCGATCCCGGAGCGGTGGATCGCGCGCTGCGGTTTTTCGATGAGGTGGTGAAGCGCGACGGGCCGCTCAAACTCTACGCGCGGCAGCAGCAGGCCATCGTCCAGAGCAAGCTCGGCAAGGAGAACGAGGCGGTGGTCATCTACGACGCGATTCTTTCGGCGCAGCCGCCGCCGGACGCCGAACTGCGTGCGGCCGCGCTCTGCGGGAAAGGGGACAACATCGCGCTGCTCGGGCGCAAAGACTCGCAGCAACTCGAAGCTGCCATCGCGGTGTATGATTTCCTGGCGGGTCTGCCCGACGTGACACCAACGTGGCGAAATCAGGCGCTCTACAAAAAAGGCAAGGCGCTCGAACAACTCAAGCGGCAGCCCGAGGCGCTCACTGCCTACTACGACGTCCTCGAAAAAAGCGCCGCGGGTGATCGCGAATTCTTTTGGTACTACAAAGCCGGCTTCGAGGCCGCGCATCTATTCGTTGAACAGGAGAACTGGAAATCGGCCATCGGTATTTATCAGAAGATGGCCAGGCTCGAAGGCCCGCGCGCGGCGGAAGCGAAGGCAAAGTTGAGTCAGTTGCGGCTGGAGCGGTTTATCTGGGACTGAGTCGCGGAATTTAAGATTTAAGATTTAGGATTCAGGAAGTAGAACCCTCATTCCTGCGCGCCGGATGTGTCGCGCGGGTCACTTCCAAAATCCTAAATCCTACTTCCTCAATGTCCGCCAAGCTCTTCATTCCAGGTCCCGTCCAGGTTTCCGAAAAAACCTTTGCTGCTTTCTGCCAGCCGATGATCGGACATCGCAGCGGCGATTTCAAAAAGCTCTACGCTTCGATCCATCCGCGCTTGCAGGAACTCTTTGGCACGAAGCAGCCGGTCTTTCTTTCCACGTCGTCGGCGTGGGGCGTGATGGAAGGCGCGATTCGCAATCTTGTCGGCACCGGCAAGGTGCTGAACTGCATGTGCGGCGCATTTTCGGACAAGTGGTTCGACGTTTCCAAAAAGTGCGGCAAGGAAGCCGAAGCTTTGCAAGTCGAGTGGGGTGAGCCGATTCGCGGCGAAGACATTCGCAAGCATTTGAAAACGGGCGGCTTCGACGCGGTGACCGTGATCCACAATGAAACTTCGACCGGCGTGATGAGCGACATCGCGGAGATTGCTGCGGCGGTGGACGAGTTCCCCGATGTGATGCTGATCGTGGACACCGTTTCATCGTTCAGCGTCGTCCCGATTCCGATGGATGAACTCGCCATCGATGTCCTGCTCACCGGCTCGCAGAAAGCCCTCGCGATGCCGCCCGGCCTAGCGCTTTTTAGCGCGAGCAAAAAAGCGATGGAGCGCGCCGCCACGGTCAAAGGCCGCGGCTACTATTTCGACTTCCTCGAATTCGCCAAGAATCAGGCCGACGACATGACGCCGAGCACGCCGAGCATCTCGCACATCTACGCGCTGCAATCGAAGCTCGAGGACATCTTCGACGAAGGCATCGCCGCGCGGCACGAGCGCCATGCCGAGCTAAACGCGATGGTCCACGATTGGGTGAAAGAACGCGGGTTCGATTTCTTCGCGCCCGAGGGCTACCGCTCGAAGTCGCTGACCTGCATCGCCAACAATCGCGAGATCGATGTGGCCGCCCTCGCCGCCGCGCTCAAGACCAATCACGGCCTCATCATCGACACCGGCTACGGCAAGCTGCGCTGGAAAACTTTTCGCCTTTCAAACATGGGCGACGAGACGAAGGAGACGATCGCCGAGCTCCTCGCCGCGCTCGACGCGGAGGTGCCAGCATAAGTCGTGGCGGTGGTGAAATACCCCGTCATTCTGAGCGCAGCGAAGAACCTCTGATTTCTGCCTTTCCTCTACGGCGCCATCACCGTGAAACGGTGCCGCCACCAGCACGAGCGGCAGATGTCGGAAGAGATCAGAGGTTCTTCGCTGCGCTCAGAATGACCGGATTTTTCCATGGCCGGACCGCATCTCCCGCATTGACCGCTCGCTGAGCTTTGCGTGAAGGTGTCCGTCCACTTCCACTCATCATGAACACCCCCCACGACTCCACGTCTTCCCTCAGCCGTCGCCATTTTCTGCGCACCACCGCGGGTGGGGTCGCGCTCAGCACGCTGCCAATTTCACGCTTCGCCCATGCGGCGGAAGGTGGACCGCTCAAGCTTGGCCTCATCGGTGGCGGTGGGCGCGGCACCGGCGCTGCGAATCAGGCGCTCAAGGCGATTCCAAACATTCAGATGGTCGCGATGGGCGAACTTTTCCAGGACATCGCCGACCGCGCCGTGGCGAATCTTGCCGCGTCTCATTCGACCAAAGTCGATGTCACGCCGGATCGCATCTTCCTCGGTTTCGATGCTTACAAAAAAGTCATCGCCGCGTGCGATGTCGTTATTTGCGCCACGCCACCGACCTATCGCCCGATGATGTTCGAGGAGGCAGTGAAGCAGGGGAAACACGCTTTTCTGGAAAAGCCGGTGGCGGTGGACGCGATCGGAATTCGTCGCGTGCTCGCCGCGGCCGAGGAAGCGAAGAGGAAGAATCTCAAAGTCGGCGTCGGCCTTCAGCGCCGACACAAGCCCGGCTACATCGAGGCCGTGAAGCGGGTGCAGGATGGCGCGATTGGCGACATCATGTATGGCCGGACGTTCTGGGACATGGGCCCCGCGCGCGCGTTTGTGCCGAGGAAGGAGGGCTGGAACGAACTCGAGTTCCAGATGCACAACCAGTTCTATTTCGCGTGGCTGTGCGGCGATATCATCGTCGATCAAGGGCTGCACAACATTGACGTTTTCAACTGGATCAAGGGCACGTATCCGATCACCGCGAAAGGCGTGTGCGGCGCGGAAGTGCGTCGCGGCAAGGATTCCGGCTGGCTCATGGATCACTTCGCGATCGAGTATGAATACGAAGACGGCAGCCGCCTTTTTCACCAGAACCGGCAGATTGCAGACTGCTGGAACTACGTGGCTGAAAATGCGCACGGCACGCTCGGCTCACTCGAGTGCATCAACGACCGCACGATTTTCAACATCACCGGCAAGAACGAGTGGCACTACCAGAAAGAAGATCCAATCGTCGATCCCTACCAGCAGGAGCACAACGACCTCTTCAACGCCATCCTCAAGAACGAGCCTTACATGGAAGCGGAGCGCGGTGCGAAGAGCACCATGACCGCGATCATGGGACGCATGGCTGGCTGGAGCGGCAAGCTCGTGAAGTGGGAAGAAGCGATCGAGAGCAAGGTGCCCTTTGGCAGGGAATTCAAGAACCTGAACGAAGAGCCGCCGATCCTGCCGAATGCCGATGGCACTTACTCGCTGCCGGTCGTCGGAAAATATCAGGCGCTTTAAGGCCGCCACTTTCGCGAATGGCGGGGTCGTGTTTCAGGTCGCCGGGCTGTGACGACGAAATCTGAGCGATGAACGCTTTTCCAAAAACCGTCGCGGTCGTCGGCTCGGGCGCGCTCGGGAGCTATTACGGTGCGAAGCTCGCGCGCCAGGGGACCGACGTGCGTTTCCTCATGCGCGCCGACCTGCAAGTCGTGCGAGAGCAGGGTCTGCGCGTGCGCGAAGAGGGGCGGGAAGAGTGGACGTTGTCGCCGACGAGAGCCTCTGGTTCGACCGCGGAAATCGGACCAGTGGACCTTGTCATCATTTCCGTGAAGACGACCGCGAATGCCGATCTCGAAAGCCTGATCCCCCCGCTGCTTCACGATGAAACGCTGCTGCTCACGCTGCAAAATGGACTCG
>JBBSDS010000272.1:0-7302 GCA_038240495.1 Chthoniobacterales bacterium
CGGGCGGGAGCGACATCCTGTGCGCGGCCTCCGCAGGTGGCACACTTTGCGTCGTCGCGATGGGACGTTTGGTGTCCTCGAGCGGGTTGTAATCGGCGGCGGCGGCGAGCGGCGCGACGGCGGCGAGTGCGAGGACGGCGAGGAAGATGGGGAGCAACTTCATGATGTTCTAGAGACCCGATGGCTGGAAACTTTGCGAGCGGAATGGTCAGACAATTTTTGTCGGAAATCGGCCATGCGTGCAGCCGAGGCGGTTATTTGCGCAGGAAGACGAAGGCGCCGCGTTTGTTGCCGACGATCACGTCGGGTTTGCCATCGCCGTTGACGTCGCCGGCCATGACTTGCGTGCCGACGCCGGAGTTATCGTCGATCAAGTGCGCGATGTAGCTCGTCTTTCCGCCTTCGCGTTTCAACTCGAACCAATACAGCACGGGCGGCGCACTGGGCTCCATGTCGCCGGTCGGACCGTGCGCCCAAAAACGTTTGCCCGTGACGATGTCGAGCAGGCCGTCGCCGTTCATGTCTTGCAGCCACAGCGCGTGCGGTTGTGAGAAATGCACGCCCTGCGGATTCTCCTCTGGCTTCTCGCCGACGATGAGGTGCTGGGTCCAGCCTTCGACGCCGCCCACATTGGTCTGCTCGAACCAGGCCAGGCCGTAACCATGCGCTTCGAGGCTGGTGATGATGTCGTTCTTTCCATCGCCATTCACGTCGTAGGCAAACATCTGCGCGCCGCCTTTGCCGAATTGGAATTCGTGCTTGATCCAGACCGGATCGCCTTCGAGCGACTTCGGCTGCTCCCACCATCCAGTCGCCTCGAGCAAATCCATCCGGCCATCGCCATTCACATCGCCCACGCCGATACCGTGGGTAAACTTCTGATACGGTCCTTTGGGCGAAATGTTATGCCATTTCCACTTCACCTCCGGGTCGCTCCAGACTGGCTCGGCATAACCGAGGAAGCCGCCCGAACTACAGACGATTTCCGGTTTTCCGTCGCCGGTGATGTCCACGAAAGTCGGGGACTCGTTGTCGGTCACGTCGAGCGCGATATGCTTTGGCCACGGCCCTTCCGCGCCTTTTGGATTTTCGTACCAGACGGATTCCTTGCCGGGAAAACCGAGCACGAGGATGTCGGTCCAACCATCGCCGTTAATGTCGTACGCGAAGGTCACGAAATTGTCGGAGTAGCCGTTCTCATTGCCGAGCGCCCCTTTGAAACCAGCGATCTCCGCGGCAGTGCCGTCCGCCTTTTTCACAGTCGATTTCTGCGTGTCCGGATAATACGTGTGGCGAATGTGGAAGTCCGGGCCCTCCCACCAATACGGACCATAGACAATGTCCATCTTGCCATCGTGGTTGAAGTCGCCGAACGCCGCGCCCTCCGCCCAGAACTGATCGGTGAGTTGAAACTTTGTGAACTCTCCACTTGGCACCGGATCGGCAGCACGCGCAGCCGTGACGAGAAAGAGGGGGAGAATGATGCGCGCCGGAATGTTCATTGGTGGGGGAGAATTCGGACCGACACTTTCACTCATTCCAGCGGCGTCGCGCAAGGCCGATGCGATGCTCGTAGCGCTGTAACTATTTGCGTGTTTCCGGGGTAACTGACACTTCGACGCGCTGCCCATCGCGCTCGACGACAACTTTGACGGGCACGCCGATTTTCACGGCGTCGAGACCGTACGTGTAGTCGTAAATGTTCGCGATTTTTTGACCGGCAAATTCGACGATCACGTCGCCGCCCTTGAGCCCGCCTTTTTCCGCGGGGCTCGCACCGCGAACTCCGCTGAGCTTCACGCCTTTCACCTCGGTCGAATAGTCCGGAATTGTGCCGAGATACGCGCGGAGCGTGTCGCGTGAGCCGCCGCCCTGATCGCTGCGCTCGACGCGCGCGAAGTCGGGCCGTTCGGGCGCACCGGCGAGGTCGATGACAATTTGCTGCGCGAACTTCGCGATGCGCTCCAAGCCGTCGAGGTTCAATTTATCGGCGGTGTCCGTCGGGCGGTGATAGTCGTCATGCGAGCCGGTGAAAAAATTCAGCACCGGTATCCGCTTGGGATAAAAGCTCGTCGTGTCCGTCGGCAGATACGGATCGTCCTGAAGCGTGAGGCTGAAGCCCGCGGCGACATTGCGCTTCTCGAGTTCACGCCGCCAGATCTTCGAGGAGCCGACGCCTTGCATCGTGAGCTTGTCGTCGCGCAGCCGGCCGACCATGTCGAAGTTTACGTAAGCCGCGACTTTGGCGAGCGGCACCGGCGGCTTCTCGCAAAAAGCCGCGGAGCCGATGAGCCCAATTTCCTCGCCGGACCAAAGCGCAA
Organism: Chthoniobacterales bacterium; assembly: GCA_038240495.1. Classification (GTDB taxonomy): domain Bacteria; phylum Verrucomicrobiota; class Verrucomicrobiia; order Chthoniobacterales; family Chthoniobacteraceae; genus Chthoniobacter. The sequence goes on from JBBSDS010000272.1 coordinate 2,322, forward strand.
AGATCACGCCGCGATGGAATTTGTCCGGATGTTCCGCGCGCTCTTTCGCGAGCGAAGCCGCGAGTTCCATGACGGCCGCCGTCCCCGAGGCATTGTCGTCCGCACCGGGATGCACCTTTCCCTCTTCACCGGAATGCGCCATCGAACTGCCGGTGCTGCCGAGCCCGAGATGATCGTAATGCGCGCCGACGATCACGTACTCGTCGCTGCCACCCGTGGGAGGAATGCAGCAGAGGACGTTGCGGTCGCTCTTTTTCAAATGCTCGATGCCGACGCCGAGTTTCACGCGCACTTTTGGCATCACGAATCCGCCCTCAGCGTGCGGGTTTTCCGTGTCGAGCCCTGTTTGGAGATCCTTGAGCGTTTTTCCGCTCGCGGCGAGCAATCCATCGGCGACCGCAGTGTCGATCGATACCGCGATGATGCCACTGCCGGAATGACTGCCGTCGTTGGTCAGCGGGAGGAGTTCGCCCGCATTTGGGGAGTTCGGGCCGCTGACCACGAGCACGGCCTTGGCTCCGCGTTCGCGGGCCAGCATCGCTTTGTAGCGCAGGCCGGCGTAGCGATTGAGCTGCGCCCGCCGCGGCGCGTCCACGCCCTCCGGCACGTAGCGGAAGAGGAGGACGATTTTGTCCTTCACGTCGAGTGCGTCGTAGCTGTTGTAGCGCGCGCCACCACCCTCCGGGACCGACAGCCCGTAGCCGGCAAAGACCACCTCGCCTTCGACCGCGCCGTTTTCGCTGAAGGCGAGCGGGCGGAAATCTTTCTCGAGAGTGAACATCGCATCGCGCCCATCCGTCGCTACCGAGAGAGCGGATTGATCCGCCAGGACACGCGCACCGGAATTGAATTCGAATGTCTGAAAGTAACCGTCCCCAAGAGGTTTCAATCCATTCTCCAAGAAGTAACCAGACAGCCAATCCGCAGCCGCCTTCGCACCAGCGCTGCCGGTTTCACGGCCTTCGCGCGCGGGCGCGGCCAGCCATTCCGTTTCGCGCTGCAAGTCCTCGCGCGAGATTTCCGGCTTCAGCATCAATGGCTCTGCCGCGGGCGGTTTGGCCGCCGCTGTTTCGTTGCGCAGCGGCGCTTGTTCGAGCGCTTTCAAAGCCGCTTCGTGGTTCCACTTCGCGAGGAAAAGTTGCGACTTGCCGTCGCTCGTCCGCCCGCTTGTCCAGCAAAGCCGCTGGCCGTCCGGCGAGAAGACTGGCAAGCCGTCGAAACCCTCGGTGAACGTCACGCGAACGGGCTCGCGTTCGCCCTGCGCATCGACGAGGAACAACTCGAAATTTGCAAAGCCGAGTTTGTTTGAAGTGAAGATGATGTACTTCCCGCTGGGATGATAAAATGGCGCCCAGGACATCGACTTGAAATCAGTGACGCGCCGCTTGTCGGAGCCGTCGGTCTTCATCGTCCACACATCCGCGTTCATGCCGCTCTCATCGAAACGCCGCCAGATGATCCGCGCCCCATCGGGTGAAAAGAACGGACCGCCATCATAGCCCGGTGCATCCGTGAGCCGGCGCACATTGGAACCGTCGGCGTCCATCACGTAGATGTCGCCAAACCACGCGGGATCCTTTTCGTAGCGGGCGCGTTGCTCCGGCGAAAGTTGTTCGAGCGGGAACGCAGCGCGCAGCGAGCAGAAGACAATCATTTTTCCATCAGGCGAAAACGCACCCTCGGCGTCGTAGCCGGGCGCATGGGTGAGGTTCACGAGTTGCGTGCCGTCCTGATTGCAAGAGTAGATGTCCATCGTGGCGTCGTAATCCCACGAGTACCGGCGCTGCTTTCCACTCGCGCGAAAATCCAGTTCCACCTTTTGCTTGGCCGCAGCTTCGGGATCGGCGTGCGTCGAGGCAAAGAGCACTCGGCTCGTGCCCGGCTGAAAAAAACCGCACGTCGTTTTGCCGATGCCGGGCGAGACGCGCGCCGTTTCGCCCGAGAGTAAATCGAGCAGATACATCTGGTAAAACGGATCGCCCTCCTCGCGCTCGCTTTGAAAAATCAGCAGATTGCCATCGGGATGAAAATAGCCCTCTCCGCTGCGCTTGCCGTCGTAGATGAGTTGGCGGGTCTGCGTGAGAAAGCGCGCTTCCTGCGCCGCATCATCTGCAAAGGTGGCAACGGAAACGAGGGCGAGGACGAGGAGAATGCAGCGCATAAAATGTTCGATGTTGGAAGTTCGGTGTTCGATATTCAGCCGCCCGCAAGGCACATGGAAATGTGGGGAGGCGCTCTAGAGGCGATGCCCGTGAGGCCGTCGCTTCATCGTTCCTAAGCGCCTCCGGCGACCGGTCCGAAGCAGTCGCCAGGCGGTCCTCGCGGCTGTGCGAACTACCAATTCTTAATCCACTTGGCCACGCCGTTGTTGGTCGATTGGCCGCCGGTTGACCAGAGATCGAACGTCGAACCGTTGTAGCCCGCGCTGGCACGGGTGGCGCTCGCATTGGTTGTCAGAGATACACGATAATCCTGTTCCGCCTTCAATCCCGCCGTGGAATATCCATAGCTGTTTCCAAATGGATCACGGAGATACTGAACCACGGTGACTACGCCGTTCACTCTGGTTCCTTCCAAGCGCGCGGGCTTGAAGAAATCCGGAGCGTAATTTTTATTGCTGGCTTCGGCCACGTCGATGGTGCCGTTGGCATTTGTATCGCCACTCAAGGCTTTATAGAGATCCAAACTGGCATTCGCATAGTTGCTCGGATTGACGCTCGCCACCGGATCCAAGGTGTCTGTCGCCGTCGTCTGCGGATAGCCGCCGTTGTCCGCTTTGTAAGCTTCGCACCCTGTGATCAGGGTCTTGATTTCCGTCTCTGTCCGGGCGGTTGCCGCCTTGCGCTGAACGAGGCTGTTGATCGACAGAACGAGACCGGCCAAAATGGCAATGATCGCGATGACCGTGATCATTTCGATCAGCGTGAAGGCGTGGCGGGAGGGGGGGCGAGACATGCGGCCAAGGTAGCGCGTGTGGGGATAACGGGCGAACGGAAACTCGTCCTATCCGCCGCCGCTCGCCTGACCACCCATCGACTTGATGATGTCGATGAGCGGCATGAAAAGCGCGATGACGATCGTGCCGACGATGACCGCGAGGAGGACGATCATGATCGGCTCGAGGAGCGAGGTCAGCCCCTCGACGGCATTATCCACTTCGTCGTCATAGACCTCCGCGATTTTCAGCAGCATTTCCGGTAATTGACCGGTCTCTTCGCCGACATCGACCATCGAGATAACCATCGGCGGGAAGACGCCGCTCGCTTCGAGAGGATGGACAATGGATTCACCTTCCTTGACGGCGTCATGCACTTTCGTCACGGCGTCGGCGACGATGACATTGCCCGCGGTGTCGCGGGTAATATTGAGCGCCTGAAGAATCGGGACACCGGAAGTGACGAGCGTGCCAAGGGTCCGGCTGAAACGTGAAATCGCACTCTTGCGCAGCAAGTCGCCGAAGAGCGGCGTGCGCAATTTGACGTGATCCATTGCCACCCGCCCTTTCTGACTGGACATGACGGATTTATATCCGACGACGACGGCAACCACGGTGCCAATCGTGTACCACAGGTACGGCGGGACGAACATAACCTGGACGAAATTGCTGATGGCGATGACGAAGCGCGTAATATCGGGGAGCGGCTTGCCGCCCAGCATGTCTTTGAAAATCGCCTCAAAGCGCGGGACGATGAACGCCATCAGGAAGACCATGATGAGCATGGCGATGATCAGGACGATCACCGGGTAGGCCATCGCGGCTACGACCTTGTTCTTCACTTTCTGGGCCTTTTCGGAAAACTCTGCGAGCCGGTTCAAAACGAGCTCGAGCACCCCGCCCAATTCACCCGCTTTGATCATGTTGACGAAGAGCTTGTTGAAGATGCGCGGGTGCTGCGCCATCGATTCCGAGAATGTGCTGCCACCCTGGACCGCATCGGCAAGAGCATTGATCGTCTTCCTCAACACCGCGTCTTTCTCCTGCTTGGCGAGAACGGTGAGGCTGCGCAGAAGCGGCAATCCGGCATCGATCAGCGTGGCGAGCTGGCGGGTGAAAATCATCAACGTCTTGCCCTTCACGGTCTTCTTTTCGAAGAGCACAATGCCGCCGGCTTTTTTAGCCTTCGGCGCGGCGACAGCCTTGGCCGCCTTCGTCGGTGATTTACCCGCTTTGGCCGGCGCCTTGCCCTTGCCTTCTTCGACCACGCTCGTCGGAAAATATCCCGACTGCCGAAGCTGGCCGACAGCATCGTTTGAGGAAGCCGCCTCGATCATGCCGGTGGATTCCTGCCCGCGAGAATCCAACGCGATGTAGTTAAATTTTGCCATGTCGTTTGGGGGGGTCGCTGAATATTTCTTAGAAGAAAATAAGGCCGCGGAAAAAAAGTTGTCGATAAGCAATTCGCCGACGATGAAGTTTTTCGGCGATCATGTGTATTTGAGAACCTCTTCGATCGTCGTTTCGCCGTCGTAAATGCTCCGCAGTCCGTCCTGCCGAAGCGTGGACATGCCGAGTTCGATGGCCTTTTGCTTGAGGACCACGGAAGGGGCGCGCTTGTTAATCAAGTCTCGAATCGGATCGGTGATATTGAGCAACTCATAGATTCCCTTGCGCCCCTTGTAGCCGGTATTGTTGCAGGCTTCGCAGCCCTTGCCGTAGTAGAAAGTCTTGTCGCCGATTTCGTGCGGCGAGAGCCCGAGTTGGGCGAGCACGGCTTCGTTCGGCTCGTAGGCGGTGCGGCAGTTTAGGCAAATCTTCCGGATGAGCCGCTGTCCGAGCACGCCTTCCAGCGAAGACGAAATCATGAACGGCTCGACGCCCATATCGATCAAGCGGGTGACTGCACCGGGCGCGTCGTTCGTGTGCAGCGTGGTGAAAACAAGGTGGCCGGTGAGCGATGCTTGAATCGCAATTTGCGCGGTTTCCACGTCGCGCGTTTCACCGACCATGATCCGGTCCGGATCCTGACGGAGAAAGGCGCGC
>JBBSDS010000273.1:0-7251 GCA_038240495.1 Chthoniobacterales bacterium
CCTTTCCCTAATCGAACCGAAACCTCAAGACATCATGCAATCCTGGATCAAAGATTACATCACCGCCCAGCACCGTGCCCTCGACTCCGTGTCACCCGACGCCATCGCGCGGCTCACCGAAACCGTCCGCGCCGCCTGGCTGCGTGACGCGCAAATCTTTGTCATCGGCAACGGCGGCAGCGCTGCGAATGCATCGCATTTCGCCACGGACCTCGGCAAAGGCTCGTCGGACAAACTTTCACAGCGCTTCCGCGTGCTCTCGCTCACCGACAACGTCGCGTGGCTCACTGCGTTGGGCAACGACTACGGCTATGACGACACTTTCGTCCGCCAGCTCCAGAACTACGCCCGAAGCGGCGACGTGCTCATCGCCGGGAGCGTCAGCGGCGATTCGCCGAACCTCGTGAAGGCCTTCGAGTGGGCCAACGGGCACGGCCTTGAAACCGCCGCCATCGTGGGCGCAAAACGCGGGCTGCTCGCTGAGATCGCGCGCCAGAGCATCGTCGTGGAGGACGCCCACTACGGCCGCGTGGAGGATGTGCAGATGCACGTTTATCACATGCTATGCTACGCCTTCATGGAAGTGCCGGAAATGGCGCGGGCAACGGCAAACTAGAACCAATCAATCCATTCCGACTATGAGTGAATTCATCTCCAGACGCCACTTCATGCGCAGCGGCGGCACAGCGGCCGCGGGCCTCACCGTGCTGCGTGCTTCCACCTCGCGCTCCGCGCGCTCCTTCGCCGCCAATGAAAAGCTGAACATCGCCGCCATCGGCATTGGCGGCATGGGCGGGAACAACCTGAAGAATTGCAGCGATGAAAACATCGTGGCCTTGTGCGACCTCGACCTCATCAACTACGCGGCCAAGACCATCAAGGAACATCCCCAGGCGAAAGTCTATACCGACTACAACGAGATGCTTGACAAGCAGAAGGACATCGAAGCGGTGATTATCGCCACGCCGGACCACTCTCACGCCGTCATCGCGATGGCCTGCATGAAAGCGGGCAAGCACGTCTATGTGCAGAAGCCGCTGGCGCATTCCTTGCATGAAGTGCGCATGCTCACCGAAGCCGCGCGCCAGTTCAAGGTCGTCACCCAGATGGGCAACCAAGGGCACTCCGGCGAAGGCATCCGGCTCATTTGTGAATGGATTGAGGCTGGAGCCATTGGCGCGGTGCACGAAGTTCATGCATGGACGAACCGCCCTGTCTGGCCCCAGGGCATCGAGTTGGAACGACCTGTGGACACCCCGTCTGTGCCGCAGGGCATGGACTGGGACAAATGGATCGGCCGCGCACCCTTCCGCCCCTATTCCCCTGAGTATCATCCGCAAAAGTGGCGCGCATGGTGGGATTTCGGCACCGGTTCCCTCGGCGACCTCGGCTGCCATATTCTCGATCCCGTCTTCTGGGCCCTGAAGTTGAAGTATCCTGTCAATGTCGAGGGCTGCATCTCGACCTATTGGGAAGGATTTTGGAAAAAGACGGAACCAAAGAACGAGTGCTACCCGCGTTCCACCATCGTGCGCTTCCAGTTCCCCGAGCGTGGCAGCATGCCGCCGGTGAAGCTGACTTGGTGGGATGGTGGCCTCATGCCGGAACGGCCCGATGAGCTGGAGGAAGGCCGGCGGATGGGCGACAGCGATGGGGGCGTCTTGTTCATCGGTGACAAAGGCAAGCTCATATGCGGATGTTACGGCAGGAGTCCCCAGTTGATCCCCGGCACGCGGATGAAGGAGTTTCAACGTCCGGATCCTTCGCTCCCGCGCATTCCTGGTGGAGAAGGCGGACACGAGAAGGACTGGATTCGCGCCTGCAAAGGCGGTGCTCCCGCGAGTTCCAATTTTGACTACTCCGGCCCGCTCTCCGAGATGGTGCTCATGGGAAATCTGGCGGTCCGTTTTCCCGGGCGCCGTTTGCTCTGGGATGGTGAAAATATGGAAGTCACCAACGACAAGGACGCCAACAGCTACGTCTACCGGCAGTATCGCGAAGGCTACAACCTCTGATGGTCCGACGTGAAAAATCAAAGCTAACAACTTCGGCATGAAGCTTAGGGTCCCCATCCTCTTTGCAGCAATGGTGATGGTCGTGAATGCGGGTGCGCAGACACCGGCGCCGGAGCAATTGGACTTCTTTGAAAAGAAAATCCGGCCGGTGCTCAGCGAACGCTGCTACGAATGCCACAGTGCGCAGGCGAAGAAATTGAAAGGTAGTCTTTTTCTCGACTCGAAGGACGGCATTCTCAATGGCGGCGACAACGGCCCGGCGGTCATCACGGGAGACATTGAGAAAAGTTTGTTGATCAAAGCGGTGCGCTGGGAGGACAAAGACACGCGGATGCCGCCAAAGAAGAAACTCTCTAACGCAGAGATCGCCGATTTGGAGTCCTGGGTGAAGATGGGCGCTCCTGACCCGCGCATATCCGCGTCGGTCGCGAGCGCGATCGACAAGTTGCAGACTGAAGCCGCGAAGCATTGGGCGTTTCGCCCGCTGAAGCTTCCGCCCGTGCCGACGATTGCGAATCGCGGCAATCCGGGCGCGAATCCGATCGACGCGTTCATCATTGCAAAGCTGGCGGAGAAAGATTTGGCAATGTCGCCCGAAGCCGATGCCCGCACACTTTGTCGCCGACTCTACTTTGATCTCACGGGACTGCCGCCGACGCTGGAAGAAGTCGAAGCGTTTGCGCAATCCGCAATCCGCAATCCGAATTTCGCGTTAGAGTCCCTGGTAGACCAGCTCCTCGCCTCGCCGCGCTATGGCGAACGCTGGGCGCGGCACTGGCTGGATGTCGTTCACTACGGCGAGTCGCACGGCTACGACAAGGACAGGCCGCGTCTGAACGCGTGGCCCTATCGCGACTACGTCATCCGTGCTTTCAACAACGACAAGCCCTACGCGCGTTTCGTGCAGGAGCAGATCGCGGGCGATGCGCTTTTTCCCGGCACCACCGACGGCATTCCGGCGCTTGGCTTCATCGCGGCGGGGCCGTGGGATGCGATCGGACATCAGGAGGTGGCCGAGACGAAAATTGACGGCAAAATCGCGCGTCACCTCGACCGCGACGACATGGTAAGCAATACGATCAACACGTTCGCTTCGCTCACGGTGCATTGCGCACAGTGCCACGATCACAAGTTCGATCCCATCACGCAAGAGGACTACTACTCGCTCCAAGCGGTGTTCGCGGCGCTTGACCGGACTGAGGTGAGCTATTACGCGGACGATGCGTTGATGCGGCGCTACGTCGGCTTGCGGCAACAGGTAAAGGAAGCCACGGACGCCATCGCCGCGCTCGAAGAACCGCTCCGAAAGCAAGCGGGTGACAAGCTCACCGGGCTGAATCGTAGCATCGCCGGGGCATCAGTCAAAAGCATTAAGCCTGAAATCGGCGGCTATCACAGCGCGCTCTCGCCGGAGCAGGATGCTGTGAAGTGGGTGCAGGTGGATCTTGGGCGCACCGTGGGGATCGAAAACGTGACGCTATTGCCGTGCTACGATGACTTCAACGAAATCGGTGCGGGCTTCGGTTTCCCGGTGCGCTTCAAGGTCGAGGCCAGTGACGACCCCGAATTCAAGAGCGGTGTCGCGCTGCTCTGGAAGCGACACGATCAAACTTTCATGACTGACTTCCGCAATCCGGGCCTCTCTCCCTTCGTCACCGGCGGAGCATGCGACGACGGTATCAAAGGCCGCTATGTGCGTGTGACAGCGGTGAAACTTGCGCCGCGCAAAGACGATTTTATTTGCGCGCTCGCCGAGCTGCAAGTCTTCGATGCGAGTGGTGCGAACGTCGCGCAAGGCCGCTCTGTGACCGCGCTGGATTCGCTCGAAGCTTCCCCGCGCTGGGGCAAAACGAATCTCACCGACGGCATCGCGCCGAAGCCCCGCTCAACGGAAGACAAACAAAAGCTCACCCAGGAGCGGACGGCGCTGCTGCTCAGCTTCGCCGACGCGGAAACGAAGTCGAAGCTCGCGTCGCAACGGCGTCTGCTGCGCGAGAGCGAGGCAGAGTTGAAAAAATTGCCGCCGCCCAGCCACGCTTACATCGGCGCAATCCACAATGGCGGCGGCGCGACGTTTCGCGGCACTGGTCCCGATGGCGGCAAGCCCCGGCCCATCTTCGTGCTGGCGCGCGGCGACGTGCAGCGGCCGGGGAAGCCCGTCGGCCCCGGCGCGATCTCCGCTATTGCCGCGCTGCCCGCGCGCTTCGAACTGCCGCCGGATGCGAACGAAAGCGACCGTCGCGCCGCGCTCGCTAAGTGGCTGACTGACGACCGCAATCCGCTCACCTGGAGGAGCATCGTGAACCGCGTCTGGCAGTATCATTTCGGCCACGGTATCGTCGAGACGCCGAATGACTTTGGAAAAATGGGCGCGGCTCCCACGCATCCAGAATTGCTCGACTGGCTGGCCGTGACGTTCCGCGACGACATGAGCGGCTCGCTGAAAAAGCTGCACCGGCTCATCGTCACGAGCGCGACGTATCGCCAGAGCGCGACGGTCAGCGAAGCATCCGCGGGGCAATCTGCGGACGTGGACAATCACCTCCTCTGGCGAATGAACCGTCGCAAACTTGAAGCCGAGTCTATCCGCGACAGCATCCTCGCGGCTGCGGGCCAGTTCGACCTCACTATGGCTGGCCCGAGCTTTCAGGATTTCGTGATGACGCAGGCCGAAAACGCACCGCACTACGAGTATCAACTTGCCGATCCCGAAGATCCGAAAATTCACCGCCGCTCGATCTACCGCTTCATCGGGCGCAGCCAGCAACAGCCGTGGATGGCGACCATGGATTGCGCGGACCCTTCGATCCTCGTGGACCGGCGCACCGAGACGATCACGCCGCTGCAATCGCTCGCGCAGCTCAACAACCAGTTGATCGTCGCGATGGCCGGACATTTCGCGGAGCGCGTGTCAAAGCTTGGTGCGACCCCCGAGGAACAAGTCGCGGCGGCCATCCACATCGTCTTCCAGCGCGACGCCACCGCCGAGGAACGCGCCGCGCTCGCCAATCACGCACGGCAGCACGGCCTCACGAATGCGTGCCGCGCAATCCTGAACCTCAACGAGTTTGTATTCGTGGACTGACTCCCAATGCTTCACCGCCATGCCTCGCAACGACTCCCCATTTCATCGGCAACAAAGCGCGCGCGCATTTTCGCGCCGCGAATTTCTCTGGCATAGCGGTGGCGGTCTCGGCGGCATCGCGCTCGCCGCGATGCTCGGCTCGGAGCGCGCGTCGGGCGCTGAGACGCCCGGCGTTCTCAGTGGCAAGCTGCATAATCCGCCGGGCGCGAAACGAGTCGTGCAACTTTTCATGGCGGGCGGGGCCAGCCACCTCGATCTCTTCGATTTCAAACCCGAACTCATCAAGCTCCACGGACAGCCGAGCGATTTCGGTGAGCACGTCGAAGCGTTTCAAAACGGCCTCGGCCCGTGGAAAAAACCAGTGTGGGACTTCAAGCCCTACGGCAAGAGTGGCAAGCTGCTCAGCGCTGTCGTCGCCGATCTCGGCAACGTGGTGGACGAGATCGCGTGGGTTCACAATCTTGTCGGAAAGACCGGCGTCCACTCGCAAGGCACGCTGCTCCAGACCACTGGTTTCAACCGGCCCGGATTCCCGAGCGCGGGCGCATGGGTGAGCTACGGGCTGGGTTCGATGAACGACAATCTGCCGACCTTCGTGGTGCTGCCCGATCAGCGCGGCCTGCCCTCGAACGCCACGAAAAATTGGGATGCTGCGTTTCTACCCGCGCAGCATCAGGGCACCGTGATCTATCCCGGCGCCGATGCGCCGATCGCGGATTTGTTTCCCGACCAGCGCGCCAAATTTATCACGTCGGAAAGCGAGCGCGCGGGTGGCGCATTGATGGCCAAGCTCAACGCCGCGCACGCCGCCACACGCGCAGGCGACGAGCGGCTGGATGCGCGCATCCGCAGTTACGAACTCGCCGCGAGAATGCAGCTCGCGGCTCCCGAAGCGCTCGACATTTCCAAGGAGCCCGCCGCCATCAGAGAACGCTATGGCATCCGCGACGACGTGAAGGAATGGCCGCAGGAAATCAATACCGGCCAGGAGATGGACAGCTTCGGCCGCAAATGTCTCGCCGCGCGCCGGTTGCTCGAACGCGGCGTGCGCTTCGTGCAAATCTGGAGCGGCAAAGACAACACGCAGCCGCGCCGCAATTGGGACAGCCACGAGGATGTCGAGCGCGATCACGGCGCGATGGCACGCGGCTTTGCACGCGGCGCGAGTGCCTTGATCGAGGATCTGAAACAGCGCGGTTTACTCGACGACACGATCGTCTTGTGGACGACCGAGTTTGGCCGGATGCCCAGCACACAAGGCGGCAAAGGTCGCGACCACAATCCCTACTGCTTCACGAACTGGCTGTGCGGCGGCGGCATCAAGCCCGGAGTCGTCGCGGGAGCGAGTGACCAGTGGGGTTACAAGCCGCTCGATCGCGCCAACGTCACGGAAGTCTATGACATCCACGCGACCCTCCTTCACCTGCTCGGGATTGATCACACCAAGCTCACCTTCTACCACGACGGCTCCAACCGCCGACTCACAGACGTGCACGGGCACGTCATACAAGAACTGCTGGCTTAGCCTCCTGCGAAACAGAATTCCAAGATGACTTTGCCTGCGTTAAAAGATGAGCCAGTGAAAGCGATTTACGAGTTGAGCGCGGAGCGCGTTGTTAGTCGTCGGCGGTTTCTTGAAACGACCGCCAGCCGACTGCTGCTGGCCGGCGGTGCGGGATTGTCGTTGGCGCCATTCGCGCGCGCCGCACCGGAGAAAAAACTTGCTATCGAGCTGAGCGCGAACGCACTACGTGGGAAGGTTCTGTGCGGCTATCAAGGATGGTTCCGATGTGAGGGCGATGCGGCTGGGCTGGGTTGGATTCATTGGAGCGGCGTTTCAAAACGCATCGCTCCAGAAACGCTGACTTTCGAGATGTGGCCGGACATGCGGGAGTATTCAACCGCGGAGCGATTTGCTGTTCCAGGCTTCACTCATGCGAATGGCAGCCAGGCGGAGCTTTTCAGCTCTGACAATGCGGCGACGGTCTTGCGGCACTTCGAGTGGATGCGCGACTACGGAATCGACGGAGTGTGGTTGCAGCATTTTTGCGTGGATCTGCCCGGCGGGCGCCAGGCGAGACGTTACCCATCTCGCCTGCGCGTGCTCAATCATGTCCGAGACGCGGCGCAGAAGACGGGCCGCGTGTGGGC
>JBBSDS010000274.1:0-7211 GCA_038240495.1 Chthoniobacterales bacterium
ACCACATCTGCCAGTCGAGCCGTGGCTGAAACGGCGCCACGAGCTTTGGCCGCTCCTTCACGTTTCCCGGCTTCCAATTGAATTCATATTCCCGCCACGTCTTTCCATCGTCACTCCCTTCGATGCTGATTTCCATTCGCGTGGTCGTCATCGCGGCAAAGAGCCCGTAGCCATTGAAACTGCGCAGCGGCGCGAACGCGTTTTGCAGCGCGGCGAGGGGAGCTGGCCCGCGTCGCAGGATGCCGAGGGAAGAAAGCAGCGGGAGCGTCGTGATGATCCACACCGCCACAAAAACAGATGCCGCCACCCGCCAGCGCCATTCGTGGTTCAACGAACCGGTCGGGAGGGACGTGATCCGCATCCGCGCCGGCCATGCAGTGTCGCCGAAGAGCAGCAGACAGAGGGCAATCGCGAGGTAATTGAAAAACGTGTAATTGCCCGTCGCGAGGATGATGAATTGGAGCGCGATGAGCGCCCACGCGCCGCCGTGGCGCCAGCGGCGAGGTGCGAACATCAGCCACGGCGCGAGCAGTTCCACAGCGAACATCATGAGTGTCGCCAGACAAAGAATTCCGCCGGGCAATTGATGCGCATACCACGCCGTCCAAATCGGCAGCGGCTGCGTCTCGAAATGAAAATCCAGCGCCGTCAGACCGCGCCACGTTTCATCGCCGCTCGCCAGCTTCACCACGCCGGATTGAAACATCAACCGGAAGAGCAGCCACCACAGGAGCCGGCGCGCGGTGAATGACTCCGGCGTGACGATGCGCCAGTCGGGACGCCAGCGAAATGGCAGATAGAAAATCGAGAGCAGCCCCGCTTCGAGCAGCAGCGCATCCCATTGAAAATTCAAGAACGGACTCCCGACCGAGCAGAGCGAAAGATACAGCGCCCAAAGCAGCAGCGCGCAGAGACCCGGAAAAATTCCCGCGATCAAAACCAGAGACACCGCCATGCCGGCGAGGCAGACGCCGAGCAGCATCGCGTCGCTCGCGTCGATCCAGAAAATCGTTGGCACCTGCCAGAGCGCCGATGCGCCGAGCTGATTCCACGCGGCGTCGAGGAATTCGTGCGCCGGAACAATTCCGTGCGCGCCCATCAGTCCGCGCACCTGCCCGGCAAGCGAAGCGAAAGCGCAGAAATAAATCGCGCCGAGGAATCGCGCAAAAACCCAGCGTGCCGTGGCGAAGGCGGGTGGAGGTTGCGCGGCAATCACCCCGCCAGCAAACCGGCAAGTCCCGCGGTGGTGCAAGCTCCGACAGCCGAACTGGATCAGCTAATAAATGGTGCGCGAAATGATCGAACCGTGAGAATCTCCGGAGAAATTCCCCTCATGCGCATGCCCCCCAATACGCTCGCGGTTCTTGTCTCATCGCTCCTCGCCGCCACCGCGGCAGCGGAAGTCAGCGAACCCATCTTCCTCGCTCAAGCCACCCCAAACATCGATCCGTCGCTCGAAGCATTCGTGCAGAGCTTCAAAGGAAAAGGCGCGCTGACCGACGGCTCGAAACCGCTGACTCCGGAAGAAACGATCCAGCATTTCAAACTCGCGCCGGGTTTGAAAATGGAAGTCGTCGCGAGTGAGCCGGTGATTTCGCAACCGCTCAATCTTCACTTCGACGAGCGCGGGCGGATGTGGGTCGTGCAGTATCTTCAGTATCCGTTTCCGGCGGGCCTGAAGATCGTGAAGTACGACGAATATCTGCGGGCGGTTTTCGACAAAGTGCCGCCGCCTCCGCCGAATCATTTCAAGGGCAAGGACCGCATTACGATCCTCGAAGACAAAGACGGCGACGGCGTCTTCGAGTCGCACAAGGATTTCGTGTCGGACCTCAACATCGCGCGGAGCGTCGTCACGGGCCGCGGCGGCGTGTGGATTTTGAACCCGCCCTACCTGCTTTTTTATCCGGACAAAAACCGCGACGACATTCCCGATGGCGATCCGAAGGTCGTCCTCAGCGGCTTCGGTCTCGAGGACACGCACAGCGGCGCAAACAGCCTCGCGTGGGGCTCCGATGGCTGGCTCTACGGCGCGCACGGCAGCACCTGTACGGCGGAAATCCGCGGCGTGAAATTTCTTGGTCAGGCGATCTGGCGTTACAACCCGGCGACCGACGAGTTCGAGATTTTCGCGGAAGGTGGCGGCAATACTTTCAGCATGGAATTCGACGCGAAGGGCCGCGCGTTTTCCGGCACGAATTTCGGCAAAACGCGCGGGATGTTTTACCCGCAAGGCAGCGCGGGCATCAAAGCGTGGGGCAAGCATGGGCCGCTGATGAATCCGTACTCGTTCGGCTGGTTCGAGCACATGGAGCACAAGGGCTACGAGCCGCGCTTCACGCAGACGATGTGCATCTACGAAAGCGGCGCGATTCCGCAGCTCGAAGGGCTCCTCATTTCCCCGATGTCGCTGATGAATCGCGTGATGGCCGCGAAGATGTCGCGCGACACTTCGACGTATCGCACCGATGACATCGATCCGCTCGTGACGACCGACGATCGCTGGTTCCGACCGGTCGATACAAAGGTCGGCCCCGACGGTGCAATCTACATGGCCGATTGGTATGACAGCCGGCTCACGCACGTCGATCCGCGCGACACTTGGGATCACGATCACGGCCGCATCTATCGGCTCGAAGCGGACAACGCGAAACCGGGCGTGAAGCCGTTCGATCTCGCCGCACTTTCCAACGACGCGCTGATCGAAGTCCTCAAGAATCCGAACAAGTGGTACCGCCAGACGGCGCTGCGTCTTTTCTACGACCGCCACGATGCGAGCCTCGCGCCGAAGCTGAAAAAGCTCGTCGAGGAAAACACCGGGCAATTCGCGCTCGAATGTTTCTGGGCGCTGAACGCGAGCGGTGGCTTCACCGATGAGGTCGCGCTGCAAACGCTGGAACACAAAGACGAGTGCGTCCGCTACTGGACCGTGCGCCTGCTCGGCGACCGCTACCCGCCAGCCCGCTACAGCACTTCGACGCGGCAGCCTCAGCCGCTACCCGCGACAATTCAGAAAAAGCTGGAGGCTCTCGCCCGCCAGGAGTCGGACGCGCAAGTGCGGGTCCAGGTTGCGAGCGCGGCGAAGCGGTTGCCCGGTGTGAATGCGCTGCCGATTCTGCGCGAGGCGCTCTATCGCGCCGAGGACGCGAGCGACAAACACCTCCCGCTGCTGTTGTGGTGGGCGCTGGAAAGCAAGGCAGTCAGCGACCGCGCGCAGCTTTTGGATTTGCTGAAGGAGTCGTCGCTTTGGCACACGCCCGTGTTTAGCAAGTTCATCGTCTCGCGCCTTGGCCAGCGCTATACGGCGGATCGCACTGAAGCGAATCTTGAAACGGCGGCGCAACTGCTCGCGATGGCGCCGGCGCCGGAGTTCGTGGATGAACTGGTGAAAGGCATGGAAGCCGGCTTGCAAGGTGATCGCATCACGCGTGTGCCCGCGGCGTTGCAGAAGCAAGTCGCGGACGTGTGGAGCACACACCCGCACACGCCTGCGCTCGTGAGTTTCGCGCTGCGCCTCGATCATCCGCCGGCGACCGAAGCCGCGGTGCAGGCGCTCGCTGATTCGAAGACGAAGGGGAGCGAGCGCAAGAGTCTGCTGGAGCTTCTCTCCGAGCGTCGTATCGAAGCCGCGGTGCCGGTGATCACCACCCTGCTGAAAAACGAGAAAGCCGATGCCGCGAAAATCGACATGCTCAATGCGCTGTCACGTTTCAACACGCCCGAGATCGGTCAGACGATTCTTGAACTATTTCCCAGCTTCACGACAAAGGTCCGCACTGCCGGTATCACGGCGCTGAGCAGCCGCGCCGATTGGGCGCGTTCACTGCTCGAATTGGTGGACCGCGGCGAGCTGAAGAAGGAACAAGTTTCCGTCGGCAATCTTCTCGCCATGCAAAAGCTCGGTGATCCGCAGATCGACAAACTCATCAAGAAAAGCTGGGGCAACTTGCGCGCTTCGCCGAAGGAAAAGGAGGACTTGATCAAGAACCTGCGCGTGACGATCGCGAAACGAGGTGACGCTGCGAAAGGGCACGAGATATTCAAGACGATGTGTGCCATCTGCCACGCGCTCAAAGGCGAGGGCGCGCAGATCGGTCCCGACCTCACGGGTTACGAGCGCGACAATCTCGACTTCATGCTGCCCGCGATCGTCGATCCGAGCCTCGGCATTCGCGAAGAATACACGCTCTACAATCTCACGACGAAAGACGGCCAGGTGCTGGCGGGATTCGTCGAGGAAACAACGCCGCAATTTGTTACGATGAAGGACGCCGCGGCCAACAAGACGAAGGTCGCCCGCGAAGACATCAAGTCGCTGATCGCGTCACCCATTTCGCTCATGCCGGAAGGTCTGCTCAATGCGCTGACGGTCGAGCAAACGCGCGACTTGTTC
This sequence comes from Chthoniobacterales bacterium, assembly GCA_038240495.1. Lineage (GTDB taxonomy): Bacteria > Verrucomicrobiota > Verrucomicrobiia > Chthoniobacterales > Chthoniobacteraceae > Chthoniobacter. The sequence continues at coordinate 4,394 of JBBSDS010000274.1, forward strand.
ACCTATCTGATGGCGAAGTGAATTGCGTCGTCGGGCGAATCTAAGCGTCGAGCTTCGCGAGAGCTTCGATTTCCGCGAATTCCGCCGCGGTCAGCGGCATGACCGACAGCCGGGATTGCTTGAGCAATTTCATGTCGCGGAGCTTCGCGTTAGTCTTGATTTCCTGGAGTGTCACCGGTCGCGGCAGCGCCTTCAGCGGCACCAGATCGACGCACACCCAGTCGCCCTCTTTCGCCGTTGGATCGGGATACGCCACCTCAGCGACTTTCGCGATGCCGACAACTTCCTTGCCGATGACGCTGTGATAGAAAAAGACCCGATCGCCGAGGCGCATCGCGCGCAGATTTATCCGGGCAGTAAAGTTCCGCACGCCAGTCCAGGCGGTGCGGCCATCGGCCACGAGAGCCGACCACGCGTAGGCTGTCGGTTCCGATTTTACCATCCAGTATTGGGCGGGCTTGCTCATGTCCGGCGGAGTCAGCCGGAAACGGCGCTTTTGCTCAAGAAAAGACGGCATTCTGACACCTCCGGATTCAGAGCACTTTAAGCGTTGCCAGTCAGAGTGTAGCTCATAGACTCCGCGACCCCCTCCCCCACGAAAAGTGTCTATGCTTCCAGTTGCCGCCAGTTTCCTGCTCAGTTCCGGGCTTCCATTGTCGATGGTTTGCGCCGTGATCGGGCTGGGCTGCGCCCTGTATTTGATCAAGACGATCCGCGCCTCGCCGGCTGGCAATGACCGCATGAAGCAGATCGCCGCAGCGATCGAGGAAGGTGCCAAGGCGTATCTCGCGCGGCAGTTGCGGTCGATCGTGGTGATCGCCGGTGTGCTCGTGGTGCTCGTGGCGATGTTCAAGGACCTGCCGACGGCGATTGGTTTTGTGCTCGGCGCGGGATGCTCGCTGGCGGCTGGTTTTATCGGCATGCGCATCGCGGTGATGGCCAATGTCCGCACCGCGCAGGGCGCGACGGTGAGTCGCAAAAAAGCGCTGCAAGCGGCGTTCAATGGCGGTGCCGTGACGGGTCTGCTCGTCGTCGGTCTGGCGCTGCTTTCGGTCGGTTTGTTTTGGGTGGTGATGTCGAAGATCAATCCAGACAAAGCGGTTTCCAGCCTGGTCGGTGTGGCGCTGGGTGCGTCCCTCATCTCGGTCTTCGCGCGGCTCGGCGGTGGCATTTACACGAAGGCCGCCGATGTCGGTGCCGACCTCGTAGGCAAGGTGGAATCGAACCTCGATGAAGACGATCCGCGCAACCCCGCGACCATCGCGGACAACGTCGGCGACAATGTCGGCGACTGCGCCGGCATGGCGGCTGACGTGTTTGAAACTTACGCCGTCTCGCTCATCGGTGCGGTGCTCGTCGGTGCGCTGACCGCGGGCCTCGGCGCACCAGTTGTATATCCTTTCGTGCTCGGCGGTCTGGCGATTCTCGCGTCGATCGTTGGCATTCTTTTCGTGAACCTCACTCACGCCAAACCGGCGAATGCGCTCATGGGCGGTGTGTTGATCAGCATGTTCGTCGCTGCGGCGGTATTCTGGCCGGTCACCCAGTCGTTTTTAGCCCGTTGTTTGAAAGTGCATGACGTGCTGCGCGGCGGTGACGCCATCTACACCGCAGGCGGCATCTATTTCTCTGCCGTCGTCGGTTTGCTCATGACGGGCGCCGCGGTGCTGATCACCAACTACTACACGTCCACGAGCTACTCACCTGTCCGCAAGATCGCGCAAGCGTGCGAGACGGGCCATGCGACGAATATCATCGCGGGCATCGCCGTCGGGCTCAACTCAACCGCGCTGCCCGTCCTTTGTATCGGCGCTTCCATCTGGTTCAGCTACGGCGCGGCCGGGCTTTACGGCATCGCCGTCGCGGTCATGGCGATGCTTTCGCTCGCCGGCATCATCATCTCGCTCGATGCCTTTGGCCCCATCACCGACAACGCCGGCGGCATCGCCGTCATGAGCGGAATGCCGAAAGAAGTACGCGCCATCACCGACGATCTCGACGCCGTCGGCAACACAATGAAAGCCGTGACCAAAGGCTACGCCATCGCTTCTGCGGGCCTCGCCGCCGTCGTGCTTTTCGGTTCCTACTTCGTCGATTTGAAGCATCACCTCGAAGTCGTCCGCCATATCGGTGAAGCCGAGGTGGCCAACCTGCTCGCCTTCTCGCTCAAGGATCCGAAAGTCATCATCGGTCTCTTCATCGGCGGCCTGCTGCCGTATCTTTTCTCGGCTTTCAGCATGAATGCGGTGGGCCGCGCGGCGGGTGCGGTCGTCACGGAAGTCCGGCGTCAACTCGCTCTTCACCCCGGGATTTTGAAAGGCACAGACACCCCGGACTACGGGACGTGCGTGGATATTGTGACGCAGGCTGCGCTCAAGGAAATGGTCATCCCGGCGCTGTTGCCGGTCCTCGCGGTCGTGCTCGTCGCGGCCATTCCCGCGTTCGGCATGGTCGTGCTCGGCGGCGTGCTCGTCGGCAGCATCGTCACTGGATTGTTCATGGGCATCTCGATGACTTCGAGCGGCGGCGCGTGGGACAATGCCAAGAAATACATCGAGGAAGGACACCACGGCGGCAAAGGCAGCGAAGCGCACAAAGCGGCCGTCACCGGCGACACCGTTGGCGATCCGTACAAGGACACGAGCGGTCCCGCGATCAATCCGATGATCAAGGTCGTGAACATCGTCGCGATCCTCATCATCCCGATCTTTTTCTAAAAGGGTCTAGCGAAAGTTTCGAGGCGCGTGCCATCGCAGCCGCCGGCTGTCCTTCCCCCCCTATGTCATCCTGAGCTTGCCGAAGGACCTCTAACTTTTCG